>CAJXWJ010000018.1 GCA_913062925.1 uncultured Pseudorhodobacter sp.
ACCCAAGGCCTGAAAGCAATTGCCAAAGAGCTGAACATTCCGGTGATCGCGCTGTCGCAGTTGTCGCGTCAGGTGGAATCGCGCGAAGACAAGCGGCCGCAACTGTCAGATCTGCGCGAATCCGGCTCGATCGAGCAAGACGCCGATGTGGTGATGTTCGTTTACCGCGATGAATATTATAAGGAACGCGAAAAGCCCGGCGATCACGAGTTGGACAAGATCGCGCAATGGCAGACCTTGATGGAATCGGTGCGCGGCAAGGCCGAGGTGATTATCGGCAAGCAGCGCCACGGCCCGATTGGCTCGGTCGAGCTGTCGTTTGAAGGCCGCTTTACCCGCTTTGGCAATTTGGCCAAGCAGTGGCAGGGCTCGGGTCCGGGCGAGGATGTTGGGTTCTAGCAGCGTATGCGGGGGGCTACGCTGCCCCCCTTTGCCGCGCTATTTCGGCAAGATCGGGTCGCGCAGCAGGCGCAATCCGTTCAGCACCACCAAAAGCGTGCCACCCTCGTGGCCGATCACAGCCAGCGGCAGCGGCAGGTCAAAAAACAGCCCAGCGATGACCAAAACCACCATTGCGCCAATCGCAAAGCCCAGATTTTGCTTGATAATCCGCGCCGCGCGTTTCGAGAGCGCATGGGCCATCGCCAGACGCGCCATGTCTTCGGACAAAAGTGCGACATCGGCGGCCTGCAAGGCCACCTCGCTGCCCGCAGCGCCCATGGCGATGCCGACATCGGCGCGCGCCAGCGCTGCGGCATCATTGACGCCGTCGCCGACAAAGGCCACCGCGCCCTTGGCTGCAAGTTTGGCGACCAAGGCGACCTTATCTTCGGGCATCAGCCCTGCGTGCACCTCGGCTGGTTTCAGCCCAAGGCTTGTGGCGATGCGCAGCGCCACTTCGCGGCGATCTCCGGTCATCATCACGATCTCGGCCACCCCACCTTGGCGCAAGGCGGCAATGCCGGCGGCTGCGGTCTCGCGCAGCGCATCGGCGACCGAAACCGCGCCCAAAAGCACCGCGCCGCGCCCCAGATAGACGATGGTCTCGGCCCCCGCCTGCAAGGCGTCGCATTCGGGGCCAGCCACCGCCCCCATGCGGTCAAGCATACGGGTGTTGCCGGCCCAAAGCGCGCCCGTCGCATCCTGGCCGGTGATGCCTTCGCTGGGCCAAGCCTTGACCTCGCGCGCAGGGCTCAGGGCCAGACCCGCGGCTGTGGCTGCGCGCAAAACCGCGGCGGCGATGTGATGTTCGGACCCCGCCTCTAGCCCTGCAAGTGCGGCCAAGACCTGATCTTTGCTGCCTTGCAGCGCCACGATCCCCGTCACCTCGGCGCGGCCATTGGTCAGGGTGCCGGTCTTGTCAAAGGCAAAGGCGCGCACCGAGGCCAGCCGTTCCAGCGCGGCCCCACCTTTGAACAACACCCCACCGCGCGCCGCGGCTGACAGCGCCGAAAGGATCGCGGCAGGCACCGAAATCACCACCGCACAGGGGCTTGCCGCGACCAGAACCGTGGCCGCGCGGTAAAGCGCCGCGTCAAAGCTGTTGCCCAAGACCCAAAGCGTGGCGAAAACCGCCACCGCACCCAAAAGCACCACAACGGTGTAGCGCGCGCCAAACCATTCCGAGAATCGCTCTGACGGGGCCTTCATCGCTTGGGCTTGGGTGACCAGATCAATCATCCGCGCCACGGTGCTTTCGCCCAAGCCGCGCCGCACCTCCAGCGTCAGCACGCCGTGCAGGTTCACCGTCGCCTCGTGCAGCGCATCGCCCAACGCCTTGGACACTGGCAGCGATTCGCCGGTGATGGTGCTTTCATCCACCTCGCCGGCGCCATCGGTGATCACCCCGTCCAAAGGCACCCGCGCACCGGGCCGCAGCAGCAGATGATCGCCCACCGCCACCTCTGCCACCGCAACCTCGTCAAAGCCGCCGTCACCGCGCAGCCGCAGCGCGGTTTCAGGCCGCAGCGCCATCAGCGCATCCACCGCCGCACGCGCCCGCCCCATGGCGCGATGCTCGAGCATGCCCGCGGTCGAGAACAGCGCCAGCAGCACAGCCCCTTCCAATGCCGCCCCCACGGCGGCGGCGGCAAGCGCTGCGATCACCATCAACAGATCAATATCCAGCCGCCCACGCCCAAACAGCTCGCGCAGCGCCGATATCGCCGCCGGAATCCCGCCCGCCGCGAAAGACATCGCCAAGGCCGCCGGGACCACGCCCTGTGGCAGCGGCAGCGCAAAGCGGTCAATCAGCGCCACGCCCAAGCCCAGACAGGTGGCAAGCGTCAGCGCAAGTTCGAGTCTGCCCGCGTCATGGGAATGGCCGTGATCCTGATCTGGCATGCGATACTCCTTATTTTGCCGCAGGTTGCGCCTGTTGTCGGCGCGACACAAGCCAAAGCGAGTGGCACCTTCCCGCCACCGATGCACATTTCACTGTAGGCATCTGCGAATTCCCCCTTGACCGCAGACGCGCGCCTGTCAAAACCGCGCTATGGCTACAGCAACACTCTCCGTCGATCTTGAGGCCATTGCCGCCAACTGGCGCGCTTTGGACAAGGCATCTGCAACCGGCGTGCAAACCGCCGCCGTGGTCAAGGCGAATGCCTATGGCCTTGGCCTGTCACGGGTGGCGCGCAGCCTGGCCCAAGCAGGTGCGCGCCGCTTTTTCGTGGCCGTCACCGAAGAGGGCGTGACGCTGCGGCAAATCTTGGGCCCAGGGCCACAGATCTGTGTGCTATCTGGCCATATGGCCGGCGACACCGAGATGGTGGCCGATCTCGATCTGACGCCGATGCTGAACTCGCTGGATCAGGTGACGCGGCATCTGGAATCGCTGCCCGGCCATGCCTTTGGCGTGCAGCTTGACAGCGGCATGAGCCGTCTGGGCATGGCAGAGGCAGAATGGGAGGCGATTGCGCCTTTCGTGCTGGAAGCAGGGCCAGAGCTGTTGATGTCGCATCTGGCCTGCGCAGACGAGCCCGATCACGCGATGAACGAAGCGCAGCTGGCGGCCTTTCATGCCATGACCGATGGCACCGGCGTGCCAAGGTCTTTGGCGGCCACGGGCGGCATTCTGTTGGGCGCGAAATATCACTTTGATCTGACCCGCCCCGGCATTGGGCTTTATGGCGGGCGCCCCTATGAGGCCGCCTGCCCCGTCGTCGGGCTGTCGCTGCCGGTGATCCAAATCCGCCAAATCGCAGCGGGCGAGGCGGTGGGCTATGGCTGCACTTGGGTCGCGCAACAGCCAACCCGTGTGGCCAGCCTTTCGGGTGGCTATGCCGATGGCTTGCCGCGCAGCCTGTCGAATGCTGCCGTGCTTTGGGATGGCGACACCCCCTGCCCGCTGATTGGCCGTGTGTCGATGGACACCATCACCGTCGACATCACCCATCTGCCGCATATTCCGCGCAGCCTTGATATTTTGGGGCCAAACCAAAGCCCCGATCAGCTGGCCGATGTCGCAGGCACCATTGGCTATGAGATTTTGACCGGCATCAGCCAGCGCTATTACCGCCGCTATGTCGAGGGTGGCAAATGAGTGCAGTCACCGCCCCTTTGGCAGGACTTGGCCGCGCGGTGCTGTCTGCGCTGGCGGCCTTGGGGCGGATTGCGATCTATGGCGGCCAGACCCTGAAGGCCGCGCTGCGCCCGCCGTTCTATCCGCGCGAGGTGCTGAGTGCGCTTTTGCAGGTTGGCTGGCTGTCGCTGCCGGTGGTGGGGCTGACCTCGATCTTCACAGGCGGCGCGCTGGCGCTGCAAATCTATTCGGGCGGCCAACGCTTTTCCGCCGAAGCCGTGGTGCCGCAGATCGTCGCCATCGGCATGGTGCGCGAGCTTGGCCCCGTGCTGGTCGGCCTGATGATTGCCGCGCGGGTGACATCCTCGATCGCCGCCGAAATCGCCACGATGAAGGTCACCGAGCAGATCGACGCGCTGGTGACACTTTCGACCAACCCCTTGCAATATCTAACAGTTCCGCGCGTGCTTGCAGGGGTTTTGACCGTGCCATTGCTGGTGGGGGTGGGCGATATCATCGGGGTGATGGGCGGATTTTTGGTCTCGACCGAACAGCTTGGGTTTAACCGCGCGGGCTATATCAAGAACACCGTCGATTTTCTGACCATGCCCGACATCGTGTCTTCGCTGATCAAAGGCGCGGTCTTTGGCTTTATTGCGACCTTGATCGGCTGTTATTACGGCATGAACTCGGGCCGTGGGGCGATGGGGGTCGGATCGGCCACCAAGGGCGCTGTGGCCACGGCCTCGATCCTGATATTGGCTGCGAATTTCGTGCTAACCTCGGTGATGTTCGGAACATGATAGAGCTTTTGGGCGTCCAGAAATCCTTTGGCCACAACCACGTTCTGCGCGGGGTCGATCTGACAATTGCGCGCGGCACCTCGATGGTGGTGATTGGCGGCTCGGGTACGGGCAAATCGGTGTTGCTGAAATCCATCCTTGGGCTTGTGGTGCCGGATGCGGGCACGATCACGCTGGACGGGACCGATGTCACCAAAACCGACCGCGATACGTTTTTGGCGCGCTTTGGCATGTTGTTCCAAGGCGGCGCGCTGTTTGACAGCCTGAAGGTCTGGGAAAACGTCGCCTTTCGTCTGCTGCGCGGCGCAAAGGCGCTGCCGAAAGACCAAGCGCGCGAGATCGCGATTGAAAAGCTGCGCCGCGTCGGGCTAAAGCCCTCGACCGCCGACCAATTGCCCGCCGAGCTGTCGGGCGGCATGCAAAAGCGCGTGGGTCTTGCCCGCGCCATTGCCGCCGAACCCGAGATCATCTTTTTCGACGAACCCACCACCGGGCTTGATCCGATCATGTCGGGCGTCATCAATGCGCTGATCCGCGAGATTGTGGTCGAGATGGGTGCCACGGCAATGACGATCACGCATGATATGTCCTCGGTCCGCGCCATCGCAGACACCGTGGCGATGCTGCATGACGGCAAGATCCGCTGGACGGGGCCTGCGGCAGAAATGGATGCAGCTTCAGACCCTTATCTGCAACAGTTCATCCATGGCCGCGCCGAAGGCCCGATTGAATCGGTGCGCTGATATGCTGACCGAGGCGCTGACCCAGCTGATGCTGTTGTCCTTGCAACCACTGCCGCGCCTTGTCATCCCGCTGATCCCCACCGCGATTGCGCTTTGCGCCTATGCCAGCCTGCGCGCGCGCTCGGATGATCCCTTGCGAGCTTGGGTGCAGCTGATCACTGCCGCGACACTGGCGGTTTGGATGGCGGTGCCTTGGCAGCCGCAAGACGGTATGGTGATCGCAGCCACCCGCAGCGTGACGATCTTTGCCTATGGTTATGTGCTGCAAGACTGGCTGAAGGCGGCCTTTCGCACGGGCCTTGATCCGCGCTGGGCGCATCGGGTGGTGATGGTCTCGCTGGTCGCGTCGATGCTGGCCTTGGCACTGGCAAAGCTGCCCTGAACTGTGCCAAAAGCTCTGTGCTGTTTCAGCTTGCGCAACAATGGCAGTTATCCACGCCAGATTGTTCTAAGCGCGACCTGTAATTGTTAAAGTTAATTGCAAAACCTTGGCAAATCTTTACGATTTTAATCCTTAGCAGGCTGGCCTCGGCTTTGGGGTCGAAGGCGGCACTGGGGTGTGATTAAACGGTTGGGTGGTTTTATGGCGGTGCTTGAAACGTTGCGAGGCGCGCTGCGGTTTGCGCAGGCTTTGGCGCAAATGCTGGTCATTGCAGCCACGCTGGGGCTTTGGGCAGTAAGCCTTGCTGCGGGCTTTGGGCTTTTGCCTTGGGCGCAGCTGGCGCTGTCTTTTGGCGATACAGCCCTACCACAGGCGGGGATCTGGCTGCAACTTGGGCTTTGTGCGCTGATGGCGGTGCTCGCGCTTTATCTGCCCGCCAATGCCCGCATGGCGCGGCTGGAACGCAGCCACCGCAGCTTTGCCGTCGGGGTGCAGGATGTGGCCCAAGCCTACCGCCAAGCCCATGCCGCCGACCGCAAGGGCGTCTTTGCGCTTTCGGGCGAGTTCGAGAGCATGCGCGCAAGGCTAGAGCATCTGCGCAAACACCCCGATTTTCAGCATCTGGAACCTGAGCTTTTGCAGCTTGCAGCCCAGATGAGCCACGAGACCCGCGATCTGGCACACGCCTATTCCGAGGAAAAGGTCGCGCGTGCCAAGGATTTTTTGCGCCAGCGCCAGCATGAGGTTGATGCTTTCAAAGAGCGTCTGGCCACTGCGCGCAGCCTTTGCGACGATCTGCGGCGCTGGTCTACCGACATTAAGGCCGAAGAGCTGCAAGCCCAGATTCAGATCAAACGGTTGGAAGCCGATCTGCGCGAGATCCTGCCGCAGCTGGGTTATGATCTTGAGGAAACCCGCGAGGCCAATGTGGTCTCGTTGCCCAAGCCCAACAAGTAGCTTGACGCCTTGACCTGGCTTGGGCACCACGGCGCGATGAAATACCTAAACCTGTCACTGTTGATCCTGTTTCCCGTGGCTTGGTTCGCGCCGCTTTTACGCGCGGCGGTGCTGCCGATCTTTGGCATGCGCGAAATCTCGGTTGTGACGGGGCTGCAATCGCTTTGGGCCTCAGATGCGGCGCTGGCGCTTTTGGTCACCACCTTGGCAATCTTTGCGCCCTTTGCCAAAACCCTTGGGCTGGCGCTGATCCACTTTGGCTATTTGTCGCGCCGCACCCTGCCCTTGCTGGCTTGGTTAGGCAAATTGGCGATGGCCGATGTGTTCTTGATTGCGCTTTACATCGTCATCGCCAAGGGCGCGGGGCATGTTACCGTGCAGCCGGCTTGGGGGCTTTATCTGTTTACGTTTTGCGTGCTGGCCGGGGTCCTGATGTCATGGAGCCGTGCCAAGAAGGCTTGATGCCGGGCGCGTTTCAGGGCACCACAGGCCAATGGCAAAACACTCAAACTCATTCACCTGCACGGCTTGCGGTCAGACCCATGGCAAATGGATCGGCAAATGCGAAGGCTGTGGCGCTTGGAACACGCTGATCGAAGAGGCGCCGCTGTCCAGCGGCCCCAAGGCGCTGGGCAGCAAGGGCCGCTCGATCCATCTGACCGATCTTGCCACCCAAGCCGAAGCCCCACCGCGCGCGTCATCGGGCATTGACGAGCTGGACCGGGTTTTGGGCGGCGGGCTGGTGCCGGCCTCGGCCATTCTGGTGGGCGGCGATCCGGGCATCGGCAAATCCACGCTTTTGCTGCAAGCGGCGGCAAGTTTCGCCAATCATGGGGTGAAATGCCTGTATATTTCGGGCGAAGAGGCCGCAGCGCAAGTGCAGATGCGCGCGCAGCGCTTGGGGCTGACGCAATCGCCGGTGGCTTTGGGGGCCGAGACCAATCTGCGCGACATTCTAACGACGCTCGACGCCGAACGCCCCGGCCTTGCGATCATCGATTCGATCCAGACCATGTGGCTGGATACCGTTGACAGCGCTCCGGGGTCGGTCAGCCAAGTGCGCGCCGCCTGTCACGAGCTGGTGACTTTCGCCAAACGGCGCGGCGTGGCGATCATCCTTGTGGGCCATGTCACCAAAGACGGCCAAATCGCAGGCCCGCGCGTGGTTGAACATATGGTCGATACCGTGCTTTATTTTGAGGGCGAGCGCGGCCATCAGTTTCGCATCTTGCGCGCGGTGAAAAACCGCTTTGGCCCGGCAGACGAGATCGGCGTGTTCGAGATGACCGGCGCAGGCCTGTCGCAGGTGCTAAACCCCTCGGCACTGTTTTTATCCGAACGCGGCCAAGCCTCGCCCGGATCGGCGGTCTTTGCCGGCATCGAAGGCACCCGCCCGGTGCTGACCGAGATCCAAGCCCTTGTCGCCCCCTCGCCGCTTGGCACCCCGCGCCGCACCGTGGTCGGGCTTGATTCGGGCAGGCTTTCCACCATCATCGCGGTGCTAGAGGCGCGCTGCGGCATCCCCTTTGCGGGGTTGGATGTGTTTTTAAACGTCGCAGGCGGCATGCGGGTGACAGAACCCGCCGCCGATCTGGCCGTGGCCGCCGCCATCCTCTCTGCGCGCGAAGATGTGGCAATTCCTCCTGAAACCGTGCTTTTCGGCGAAATCAGCCTTTCTGGGGCGCTGCGCCCTGTCGGACAGACAGAAAACAGGTTGAAAGAAGCCGCAAAACTTGGTTTCTCACAAGCAATCGCGCCCAAGGGATCAAAGCTTGGGCAAGTCGAGGGCATGCAGGTGCGCGAAATGCCCGACCTGACCGCCTTTGTCGGAGAAATGTTCGGGGCGGGTTAAGCCCCAAAAGGAGCGGACGTATGGAAGGTTTTACCCTGGTTGATGGCGTGGTCGCAGGCGTCATCGTGCTGTCAGCCATTCTGGCCTATTCGCGCGGCTTCGTGCGCGAGGTCATGGCGATTGCGGGCTGGGTTGGGGCAGCGCTTTTGGCCTATACCTTCGCCGCCCAAGCGCAACCGCTGGTCAAAGAGCTGCCGGTTCTGAACAAATTTCTTGCCGACAGCTGCGAGCTGTCGCTGATCGCGGCCTTTGCGGTGGTCTTTGCTGTTGGTCTGATTCTGGCGGCGCTGTTCACACCGCTGCTGTCTTCGGTGGTGCAACGCTCGGTTCTGGGCGGGCTGGATCAGGTCTTTGGCTTTTTGTTTGGCGTGGCGCGCGGTATCATTTTGATTGCGGTGGCGTTTTTGGTCTACGATCGGGCCGTGGCCGCCAATACCATTCCGATGATCGATGCCTCGCGCTCGGCCAAGATTTTCGCCTCCTTCCAAGTGGATATCAACCAAGCCGTGCCCTCGGATGCGCCAAATTGGATTGTGGGTCGCTATAACGAGCTGACCACAACCTGCACCAAACCTGCCGAAACCCCGGCAATTGCACCCGCAGAAACCGCCCTTCCGGCCGCGCCTACAAACTAAGCCCTACCCTTATGGGCAAAGCCGCATGCGAGGGGGTGACACTGGCCCGCGATGCGCCTAAATCAGGGCGCATCACCACACCGGAATCGGAGGCTCCATGCAACCCTTCTACGCACATCCCTTTGACGATGATAAGCTCAAGGAAGAATGCGGCGTTTTTGGCGTGATCGGCGTCTCGGATGCCTCGAACTTTGTAGCCCTCGGTCTGCACGCGCTGCAACACCGCGGCCAAGAGGCAGGCGGCATCGTGTCATACGACCCAGCCACCGGCTTTAACTCGGCGCGCCGCTTTGGCTATGTGCGCGACAATTTCACCAAACCCGATGTGATGGACACCCTGCCCGGCCAATTGGCCATAGGCCATGTGCGTTATTCCACCGCCGGATCAAAAGGCGCAACCGCGATCCGCGATGTGCAGCCCTTCTTTGGCGAATTCTCGATGGGCGGGGCCGCAATCGCCCACAACGGCAACCTGACCAACGCAAGCGCGCTGCGCCGCGAATTGATCGAGCGCGGCTCGATCTTTCAATCCTCCTCTGACAGCGAATGCATCATCCATCTGATGGCGCGCTCGATCCAGAAAAACATCTCGGAACGCATCAAAGACGCACTGCGCCGGGTTGAAGGCGCGTTTTCCATCGTGGCAATGACCCGCACCAAGCTGATCGGCGTGCGTGACCCCTTGGGCGTGCGGCCACTGGTGTTGGGACGGATTGGCGATAACGCTTGGGCGCTCTCCTCCGAGACCTGCGGTCTTGATATCATCGGCGCCGAATTCATCCGCGAGATCGAACCTGGCGAGATGGTGGTGATTGAAGACGGCAAGATCAACTCGACCCGCCCCTTTGCCCCGACAAAATCGCGGTTCTGCATCTTTGAACATGTCTATTTCAGCCGTCCCGACAGCATCCTTGGCGGCCGCTCGGTCTATGAAACCCGTCGCCAAATCGGGGTGGAACTGGCCAAAGAAGCCCCGGTTGACGCCGACCTGGTCTGCCCTGTGCCCGATTCTGGCACACCTGCCGCCATTGGCTACAGCCAGCAATCGGGCATCCCCTATGCGATGGGCATCATCCGCAACCAATATATGGGCCGCACCTTTATCGAACCCTCGGAATCGATCCGCAACATGGGGGTGCGTCTGAAACTCAACGTCAACCGCGCGCTGATCAAGGGCAAACGGGTGATCTTGGTCGACGATTCGGTGGTGCGCGGCACCACCTCACGCAAGATCAAAGACATGATCCTCGAGGCAGGTGCCGCCGAAGTGCACTTCCGCATCGCCTCGCCGCCCACCGCTTGGCCCTGCTTTTACGGCGTCGATACCCCCGAACGCAGCAAACTGCTTGCCGCGACAATGACCGAGGACGAGATGCGCGACTGGATCGGGGTCAACAGCCTCAAATTCATCTCGCTCGACGGTCTTTACCGTGCGGCGGGCGAGGCAAAGGGGCGCAATCCGGCAAGCCCGCAATATTGCGACGCCTGCTTCTCGGGCGAATATCCCGTTGCACCTTCGGATAAAATCGCCGAAGGTTTCGAGATGAAAGCGGCCGAATAACCGCCCGCAGCGCATGGATCAGCCCTGCCCATGACCCAAGTTTTCGTGCTTTGTACCGGCCGCTGCGGATCGACCACCTTCGCTGCGGCCTGCAAACAGGCGACCAACTTCACCGCCGCCCACGAATCGCGCACCTACCGGCTTGGCGCCGAGCGCTTCGCCTATCCGCCAAATCATATCGAGGTTGACAACCGCCTGGCCTGGTTCACCGGCAAACTTGACGCCCGCTTCGGCGCGGCGCCCTTCTACGTCCACCTCAGCCGCGACCGCGCCCAGACCGCCGCCTCTTTCGCCACCCGCCTCAACCACGGGCTGATGAAAACCTACCGCAGCGGCATCCTGCCCAACCTTTTGCTGCGCGAACCGCAAACCCCCGCCCTTGCCATCGCCGAAGACCTTGTCGACACCATCACCGCAAACATCACCCTGTTCTTGCGCGACAAACCCCGCGTGATGCAGATCAGCCTCGAAACCATCACCACAGATTTCCCAAAATTCTGGAATTGGATTGGCGCGCAGGGCGATCTTGACGCCGCCCTCGCCACCTTCGCCACGCGACACAACGCCACCAAGCCCTAAGCCCCCCTTGCCCTTTCATCTTGGCTCAAATATCCCCGCCGGAGGCATCCCCGCGTCACATCAGCGCCCAGTTCAAAGGATAAAGCCATGACCCAACGCATCGCCCTGATCACTGGCGCCTCGCGCGGCCTCGGTGCCGCCTTGGCCGAGGATCCTGCCATCCGGGGCTGGCATGTCGTGGCGCTGGCCCGCACCGTCGGCGGGCTAGAAGAACTTGACGACCGCGTCAAAGCGCTGGGCCTGCCCGGTGCAGGCGGCCTGACGCTTGCGCCGATGGATGTTACCGACAGCGACGCTATGCAGCATCTGTGCCTCTCGATCCATCAGCGTTGGGGCGGCCTTCAACTTTGGGCGCATACCGCGATCCATGCAGCCCCGCTTGCCCCCGCAGGCTCGATTGACGCAAAGGACATGGCGAAATCCGTCGCCACCAATCTGACCGCCACCGCAGCCCTCGTGCCGATGGTCGAACCCTTGCTGCGCGCAGGCGAAGGCCAAGCGCTGTTTTTCGACGACCCGCGCGCAGGCGCGAAATTCTTCAGCAGCTACGGCGCGACCAAGGCCGCCCAAATCGCCATTGCCCGCTCTTGGGCGGCCGAAAATGCCAAGATCGGCCCGCAGGTGCGTATCCTAACCCCCGACCCAATGCCCACCGCCACCCGGGCGCGGTTCTTTCCGGGCGAAGATCGCGCGCCGCTGCATGCGCCGCGCGACGTTGCCCGCCGCCTGCTTGCTGGCCTTTGACGCCGATCCTCTACAGCTTTCGCCGCTGCCCCTATGCAATGCGGGCGCGGCTGGCGCTGATCGCTGCCGATCAGCGCGTGCATCTGCGCGAAATCGCCCTGCGCGATAAACCTGCCGCCTTTCTAGCGGCCTCGCCCAAAGCCACCGTGCCGGTGCTGGTCACTGATCAGGGCGTGATCGCGGAAAGCCTGCAGATCATGCAGTGGGCGCTTGCACAAAACGACCCCGAAGGCTGGTTGCAGATGCCGCCCGAGGCTGCGGCATGGATCGCGCGCTGTGACGGCAGTTTCAAGACTGCGCTCGATGGTGTCAAATACGCCAGCCGCGCGCCCGATGCGCTGCCCGCCCACCGCGCAAATGCGATCGCGTTCCTGACCGATCTGAACGCCAGCCTCGGCCTTTGGCTTTACGGCAAACCCAGCCTGGCCGATGCCGCCCTGCTGCCCTTTGTGCGCCAATATGCAATGATTGATCCCGACTGGTTTGCAGCGCAAAACTGGCCGCGCCTGCAAGATTGGCTGGCACGGTTTTTGGCAAGCGAGGCTTTCGCCCGCGCGATGCAAAAGCAGCCGCTTTGGCAGCCGGATGCGGCAGCCCTAGCTTTCCCCTAGCGCCTCGGCCATCGCGGCCCACAGCACCTCGAGCGGTTCAATCCCGACCGAGAGGCGGATAAAGCCCTCGGCCACCTGATCGCCCCAACGCGCGCGCCGCTCGCCCGAGGAATGGGTGCCGCCAAAGCTGGTGGATTGCACCAGATAGCGGCAGTCGGTCAAGAACCGCTCGGCGCGCGCGGCCGATTCCATCTGAAAGCCGATCAGAAAGCCGCCAGAGCCCATCTGCCGCTGCGCCACCGCATAGCTTGCATCGCCCGCAAGCCCCGGATAGCGCACCGCCGTCACACCGGCCTGTTCGCTCAGGCGCTGCGCAATCACCGCAGCCGAGGCGCACATCCGCTCGAGCCGCAGCTCTAATGTCTCAAGCCCGCGATGCACCTGCCAAGCCTCGAACGGCCCCGGCACCGCCCCCGACAGCCTGCGCCAATCGCGCACCCGCGCCATAAGGGCAGCGTCTCGCCCCGCGACATGGCCAAACAGCACATCCGAATGCCCCGCAGGCGCTTTGGTATCAGCCGCCACCACCAGATCGCAGCCCAGATCCAAGGGGCGCTGCAACAGCGGTGTCATCGTGGTGTTATCGGCAATCACCAAGGCCCCTGCCGCGCGGGCACGCGCCACCACGGCTGCAATATCCACCACATCCAAACCGGGGTTCGAAGGCGTTTCCAGATAGACCACCGCAGCACCGCTAAAATCGGCGCTGTCGTAATCGCGCGTCGCCATCTCGACCACCTCAACGCCAAAGGGCGCCAGAAAGCCTGCCGAGAACACCCGCGTGACATAGTAGCCATCCGCCGGAATGATCAGCCGGTCGCCCTTTTTCAGCACCGCCATCAGCGCCGCCGAAATCGCCGCCATGCCCGAGGGAAAGCTGACCACCTCGGCCTGTTCCAACAGCGCAAGCTGGGCCTCGACGGCCTCCCAGGTTGACATGCCGTTGCGGCCATAGATATGCGCGGCCCCCGCCACTTCGGGCAGGTGAAAGGTGGCGGCGGGCACGATGGGCAAAGACACCGGATCGCCCTTGGCAAGGCTTTTGCTGCGGTGATGCAATATCTCGGCGGCAATGGTGTGATTGGTGGTCATCGGTCTGCTCCTGCTTTTGTTGCGCCACCCTAATCTGGCGCAGCCCCCACATACAAGAGCCCGCCCAAGATCGTCTCGGGCGGGCTTTGCTGTGGCTATGTGCTGCGGTCAGAGGCGGCTATTCCAACCGCGACGGAAAGCCTTCGGCGCGCAGATCGGTGCCAAGCAGATCTTCCAACAGCTTGGCAATCATCGGCGATTGCGCCTCGCCACCATAGGCGGCTTTGGCGGCGATATAGGTTTGGTTGGTCATGCTGGCCAGATCCAGCGGCACGCCGAATTCCTTGCCAAAGCCCAAGGCAAAGCCCAGATCCTTCAGCGCCAGATCAATGTTAAAGGCGATGTCATAAGACCCGTTCAAGATCAGCGCGCCTTCGGTTTCATGCACAAAGGAATTGCCAGACGAAGCCGCAATCGCCGCATGCGCCTGCGCCAGATCCAACCCGCCGCGCTTGGCCAGCATCAGCGCCTCGGAGGTGGCCTTCAGATGGATAAAGGCCAGCATATTGGTGATCACCTTGATGATCGACGAAGACCCAAGCGGCCCCATATGGAAAATCCGGTCGCCCATCGCAGCCATTGCGCCGTGGTGCAGATCAAACAGCGCCTTTGATCCGCCCGCAAGCATGGTGATCTTGCCTTGCGCGGCCAGATGCACACCGCCTGTCACCGGCAGCTCCATCATCTCGATCCCCGCAGCCTCGGCCACAGCGCCCAGCCGCAACACATCCTCGCGCCCCAGCGTTGACATCTCAAGCCAAGAGGCCCCCGGCTTCATCACCGGCAAAATCGCGCGCAGCACGCGTTCAGACACGCTGGGCGATGGCAGGCAGGTGATGACATGATCGGCCGCCGCAGCCGCGGCCTCGGCACTGCTGGCAAGGGTTGCCCCCTTGGCCACCAGTCGCGCGGCAAGTGCGGGGTTAAGATCAAAAACCGTGACCTCAAAGCCTGCCTTCAGCAGACAGGCGGCACAATTGGCCCCCAGATTTCCAAGGCCTATGTAAGCGTAATGCATGATGTCTCCCTAGTCGCCGAAACCGACGATCCCCTTGATCTCGCAAAAATCGTGGATGCCCCAATCGGCATATTCGCGCCCGTTGCCCGATTGTTTATAGCCGCCAAAGGGGGCGGATGTGTCCCAATCGGGATAGTTCAGATTGACCGTGCCCGCGCGCAGCTGCCGCGCCACCGGCCGCGCCTCTTCAAGTGAGCCCGCGACATAGGCCGCAAGCCCGTAGACACTGTCATTGGCCATGCGCACCGCATCTGCGACGCTGTCATAGGGCAAGATCGACAGCACCGGGCCAAAGATCTCTTCTTGCGAGATTGTCATCTCGTGTTTGACATCGCCAAAGATGGTGGGGCGCGCGAACCAGCCGTGGCTGACCCCCTCGGGCCGGCCCAAACCGCCACAAACCAAGGTCGCCCCCTCGTCGATGCCCGATTGGATCAGCCGCTGCACCTTGTCAAACTGCGCTTTCGAGATCAGCGGCCCCATGGTGGTGGCCTCATCGCGCGGATCGCCCACCACCACCTCGCCAGCCGCTGCGGCTGCGGCGGCCAAGGCCTCGGCATGGCGCGCGCGCGGCACGAACATCCGCGTCGGCGCATCACAAGATTGGCCGGTATTGCCAAAGCACCCCGCCACCCCAGCGGCAACCGCTGCTGCAAGATCGGCCGAGGGCAGGATGATATTGGCCGATTTGCCGCCCAATTCCTGCGCCACCCGCTTGACCGTAGCGGCAGCGGCTGCCGCCACTGCCGTGCCCGCGCGCGTTGATCCGGTAAAGGACATCATGTCAATCTGCGGATGCTCGGACATCCGCGCACCCACCTCGGGACCGGTGCCATTGACCAGGTTGAACACCCCCGCAGGCACGCCCGCCGCATGACAAACCTCGGCAAACAGCACCCCCGACAACGGCGCTATCTCGGAAGGTTTCAGCACCATGGTGCAGCCTGCAATCAGCGCAGGCGCCACCTTGCAGGCAATCTGGTTCATCGGCCAATTCCAAGGCGTGATCAGCCCGCAGACGCCAATGCCCTCATGCACGATCCGGGTGGTGCCGCGCGCATATTCCCAAGCCATCTCTTCCGCGGCCTTGATCGTGGCCTCGATATGGACTTGGCCCGCCCAAACCTGCGCCTCACGCGCCCAAGTGATCGGCGCGCCCATCTCGGTCGACATCGCTTGCGCGAAATCCTCGGCGCGGGCGTTGTAGATCTCAAGGATGCGCTTGACCAAATCTATCCGCTTTTGCACCGGCCAAACCGTATAGCTGTCAAAGGCCGCCCGTGCGGCTGCAACCGCTGCATCAATGTCGCGCAGATCGCCCAAAGCCACCTGCGCCACAATCTCTTCGGTCGCGGGGTTCTCAACCCCCATCCGCGCCGCTGATTGCGGCGCAACCCATGCGCCATTGATATAGAACTTGCCCAGATTATCCGAGATCATCGCGCGTCCTCACTTGAAATAGATGTTATATTTCGCGCGGATCATCGCATCGATTTCAGGATCAATCCGGCTGCCCGCGCGCGCAAGAATAGCGTTCTTCCTCGCGATGGCAGTGTCAAGCAACAAGGGCTTTCCGGCCTCATTCCACTCTTTTGGCGACATGCGATTGCCGACATTGGGGTAGATATACTCGGTCTGCATCAGCTTCAGAGTTTGATCCGACCCCAGATAATGCCCGGGCCCGCCCAGACAAACCTCTTTCATCGCATCCAAACTGGTGCTGTCAGGCGTCACATCAATGCCGCGCACCAAGCGCATGGTCTGCCCCAACAGATCATCGCCAAGCACAAGGCTTTCAAGACAAAAGCCCAGCAAAGACGCATGCATCCCCACCGCCTCATAGCACATATTCAGCCCGGCAAGCCCTGCCAGCGAATTGGTGATGCCCTGCTCCCATCCGGCCTGCATATCGGGCAGTTTGCTGTCCGATATCCCCGAAGCAGCCCCCCCCGGCAGATCATAAAACCGGTGCATCTGCGCACAGCCCGCCGTCAACAAAGCCTGCTCCGCCGATCCGCCAGACATAGCGCCCGTGCGCAAATCCGACACAAAAGGCCAGGTGCCAAAGATACAAGGCGCGCCCTTCTTGATGGCATTGGCATAAACCACCCCCGCCAGACATTCCGCCACCGCCTGCACAATCGTCAAAGCAATCGGCGCAGGCGCCGTGGCCCCGGCTTGGCCCGCACTCAGCAAAAGCATCGGCATGCCGCGGCGGATGCAATCCTCCATGGTGATGCAGCTTTCCTCGGCAAACTTCATCGGCGGCACCACAAAGCAGTTCGAGTTCGACACAAACGGCCGCTCCAGCCATTTCTCCTCGCCCCCCGCCACGGTGTAGATCATGTCAAAGCAATCCGCGACATGGCTCGGATCGCTGAACGAGGTGCCCACATGCTTCACCGTGCCCGACAAACAGCCGTAAAGCGTGTTCAGATCCATCTCTTTGTTGTCGACCACATCACGGCACACCATGGTGCGCTGATAGAAATGGATATTGTCCAGATTATCGACCAAGCGCGCCGCATCATAAAGATCCTGCGCCGTGCTCTCGCGGTACTCAAGCGAGATCGGATCGACGATATGCACCGCAGCCCCCGCAGTGCCGTAATGCACATTGCTGCCCGACAGATGCAGATCATATTTCGCATCGCGCGCATGCAGGGTGATATTGCGCGCAGCCACCGCCAACATATCCTCAACCAGCGCGCGCGGAAACCGCAACCGCCCGTCATTGCCCTGAATGGCACCCGCCGCGGTCATGATCTCCACCCCCGAAGGCGGCGCCTGTGACAACCCAATCTGCTCCAACGCCTGCAAGGCACTCTCATGGATCTGCGCCACACCTGCATCGCTCAAAGGCTTATACTGCCCCCCCGCCATGCCCGGCCGCACCGGCCGCATCTCTTCCGACAAAGGCGAGGCCCGCAAAGCCACCCTTGCCCCGCGCCCCCCCGCCCGCCGTGCCCGCGCTGGCTCACAGATTTCTCCCAGATCAACCGTATCGCTCATCCGAATGCCCTTTCATCTTGGCATAAATATCCCGGGGTCCGGGGCAGCGCCCCGGCAGCCCCTACATCCGCACGCGGGCCGATTTTGCATCATACATCGGCACCAAACTCGCCTCTGCCGCATGACGCACCCCGGCCACTTCAATCTCATACTGGCTTGCCAAAACCTCAGCCTCGCTCTGGCCTTCGCAAGGCACATAGCCCATGCCAATCGCCCCGCCGAGGAAATGGCCATAGTTGCCGCTGGTCACAGGCCCGACGATCTTGCCATCGCGCACCACGGCTTCATTGTGAAACAACAAGGGCTCGGGGTCTTTCAGGCGAAACTGCACCATCCGCCGCGAAAGCCCGGCCTCAGCCTTGCGCAACACTGCCTCGCGGCCAATGAAATCAGGCTTGCTTTGACGCACCGCAAAGCCAAGCCCCGCCTCCAGCACATGATCCTCATCGGTGATATCATGGCCAAAATGGCGATAGCCCTTCTCGATCCGGCAGGAATCCAGCGTGTGCAAGCCACAAAGCTTCAGCCCCAGATCGCCCCCCGCCGCCTCCAGCGCCTCAAACACATGGCAAGTCTGATCGGCGCTGACATAAAGCTCCCAGCCCAGCTCGCCGACATAAGTCACCCGATGCGCGCGCGCCACGCCCATGCCGATCTCGATTTCGCGCATGGTGCCAAAGGGATGGGCGGCATTGCCAAAGTCATTCGGGCTGACCTTTTGCAACAGATCACGCGATTTCGGCCCCATCACGCAAAGCACCGATTCCGCCGCCGTCACATCGGTGATCACCACAAAGGCCTCGCCCAGATGCCGGCGCAACCAAGCCAGATCGCGCTGTAAGGTCGCCCCCGGCACCACCGCGAGATAAGCCGTCTCCGACAGGCGCGTCACCGTCAAATCGCTTTCAATACCGCCCTTTTGGTTCAGCATCTGGGTATAGACCACCCGGCCCACCGCCACATCCATCTGATTGCCACAAAGCCGGTTCAAAAACGCGCAGGCATCGCGCCCCTCAATGCGGATCTTGCCGAAAGAGGTCATGTCAAACAGCCCAACCCCCTCGCGCACCGCCATATGCTCGGCGCGCTGATTGTCGAACCAATTCTGCCGCTTCCAGGAATACTGATAGCTGGCCTCTTGGCCCTGATTGGCAAACCAATTCGCCCGCTCCCAGCCCGCCACCTCGCCAAAAACCGCCCCGCGTGCCGCCAGATGCGCATGCAACGGCGAACGCCGCACCCCGCGTGAGGTTTCCATCTGCCGATAGGGAAAGTGATCGGCATAAAGCAGACCCAAAGTCTCCGAGACCCGCTCTTTGAGATAGCTGCGGTTGCGCTGGAACGGCTGGGCGCGGCGAATATCGACCTCCCAGAGATCAAACGGCGCCTCGCCCTCGACAATCCAATGCGCCAGCGCCATGCCCGCCCCGCCTGATCCGGCAATGCCAACCGAGTTATAGCCCGCAGCCACCCAATAGCCCCCAAGCTCCGGCGCCTCGCCCAAGTAATAGCGATCATCCGGCGTAAAGCTTTCAGGCCCGTTGAAAAACGTATGAATCCCCGCGGTTTGGAACAACGGCAGCCGGTTCATCGCATGCTCAAGGATCGGCTGAAAATGGTCCCAATCCTCGGGCAAAGTGTCAAACATGAAGTCCTCGCGGATGCCATTCATCCCCCAAGGCTTGGCCTTGGGCTCAAAGGCCCCCACCATCATCTTGCCGGCATCCGATTTGTAATAGGCGCATTCATCAGGTACCCGCAGCACCGGCAAATGCCCCAGCCCCGAAATCGGCTCGGTGATCAGATAGAAATGCTCGCAGGCATGCAAAGGCAGCGTCACACCCGATTGCGCCGCCAGATCCCGCCCCCACATGCCACCACAATTGACCACCACATCGCTGGCAATATGGCCGGGCTCGCCGTCCGCACCAATATAATCCACCCCGGTGACGCGGCCATTCGCCTTGGTCACCGCCACCACCTTGGTATGCTCGAAAATCTGCGCGCCCTGCATCCGCGCGCCCTTGGCCAAAGCCATGGCGATATTGGCCGGATCGCATTGCCCATCCAGCGGCAAATGCACCGCCCCCACCACATCGCCAATCTCCAGATGCGGATACATCGCCTTGGCCTCTAAGGGCGAGATTTCCTGCACATCCACATCGAAAATCCGCGCCACCGTGGCTTGGCGCAGCAATTCCTCATGCCGCGCCGCCGTCAGCGCCACCGAGATGCTGCCCACCTGCCGCATCCCCGTCTCAACCCCGGTCTCTGCCGCAAGCTTGACATAAAGATCCGCCGAATATTTCGCCAAACGCGTCATATTGGCCGAGCCGCGCAGCTGCCCGATCAACCCCGCCGCATGCCACGTTGTGCCACTGGTCAGCTGCTTGCGCTCCAACAGCACAACATCCGTCCAGCCCATCTTGGCCAGATGATAGGCCACCGAACAGCCCGACACCCCGCCACCAATCACCACCGCCCGCGCCTTGCTTGGAACCGAAGCCATCGCCCTATCCTTCATCTGTCTCTAAATATCCCGGGGGTGCGGGGGCTGGCCCCCGCTCCGCCTGATCAGGCGCGAATGCGCTCGTTTTTTGCATCCCACAGCGGCGCATCCGCCTGCACCACGGCCGCGTAGCGGGTGCCGTAAATCTCGACCTCCAGCGCCACGCCCGCCACATTCAAATCCGCGCGCAACATGCCAAGCCCGATACAAGCCCCGACCCGATGGCCAAAATAGCCACTGGTCAGCTCGCCCACCACCTGCTCGCCCTGCCAGATCGTCGCCATATAGGGCGGATCATAGGCCCCGGCCTCGATCACCAGCGTGCAGAATGATTTGCTCACCCCCGCCTGCTTTTCGCGCGCCAAAGCGGCGCGGCCGCGGAAGTCGGGCTTGCTCCAATCGACAAACCGCTCCAGCCCGCCCTGCAAAATCGTGTAATCGGTGGAAAGATCGCCCTTCCACGCCCGATAACCCTTCTCGATGCGCAGCGAATTCAGCGCGAACATGCCAAAGGGCTTCAGCCCCATGGGCTGGCCCGCTGCCATCACCGCATCCCAAACCGCTGGCGTATCGGCAAGGTTCGAGTGGATCTCCCAGCCCAATTCGCCGGCAAAGGACACCCGCATCAAAAACACCTCGCGCCCCGCGATCTGCGCGCGCTGATGCGTCAGCCAGCCTTTGCTCAGATCACCGTCACAGACCGCTGCCAAAATCTCGCGCGCCTTCGGGCCGGTCAGAATCTGGGTTGACCAATCGTTGGTCTGCTCGGTCAAACTCAGCCATGGCTCCAGATGTTTGCGCAGCCAATCGCCGTCATGCAACTGCGCGGTGGCCGCCGTGATCAGCAACAGCTCATCCTCGCCCAGACGTGCCACCGACATCTCGGTCACAATCCGCCCCGCCTCATCGGCGAAATAGGCAAGCCCCAGCCGGCCGATATTGGGCAATTTGCCGGTGATCTGGCGCGCAAGCCAAGCGGCCGCGCCTTCGCCCTTCAGCACAAAGCGCGAAAACCCCGGCAGATCCAAAATCCCCGCCGCATCGCGCACGGCCTCGCATTCGGCCTTGACCGCCGCATACCAAGCCCCTTCGCGCTTCCAGGTTTGGCTGCCCGCAGCCGAGGTGTCATCCCCCGCCCGCGCATACCAAAGCGCGCGCTCCCAACCGTTAAACGCGCCATATTGCGCGCCAAGGGCCAGGGTGCGGTCATGCACAGCGCTCAGTTTCTTGTCGCGCCCCTCGGGCCAAGCGAAATGCGGGAAGTGCATGGCGTATTCATGGCCATAAACCTCCATGCCCTTTTTGATGCAGTAGTCTTCATCCTCAAAGCCGGTAAAGCGGCGCGGATCGCAAGACCACATATCCCATTCGGTCGCCCCTTGGGTGATCCATTCGGCCAACACCTTGCCCGCCCCGCCCGCTTGGCAGATGCCAAAGGTAAAGACACAAGCCTCAAAGGCATTGGGCACGCCCGGCATCGGCCCGATCAGCGGGTTGCCATCAGGCGTATAGGGGATCGGGCCGTTGATCACCTTGGTCAGGCTTGCGGTTTCCAGCAAAGGCACCCGCGCCATCGCGTCATTGATGTGCCACTCCAACCGCTCCAGATCGTCGGGGAACAGCTGAAAGCTGAAATCCTCGGGGAAAGGATCATCCTTGGAAATCCAATGCGCCTTGCAGTTGCCCTCATAGGGGCCAAGGTTAAAGCCGTTCTTTTCTTGGCGCAGGTAATAGCTGCTGTCGACATCGCGCAGCAGAGGCAGCTTTTTGCCAGTTTCCTTGGTGCGGGCCTCGACCTCGGGGATGGTGTCAAACAGCATATATTGATGGCTCATCACCATCATTGGCACCTCGCGGCCAAACCATTTGCCGACCTCGCGGGCGTAATAGCCTGCGGCATTCACCACGAATTCGCAGCGGATCTCGCCCTTATGGGTTTCAACCACCCAGTCTTCGCCCTCGCGGCGCACGCCTGTGGCGGGGCAAAAGCGTTCAATCCGCGCGCCCATCGCACGCGCGCCTTTGGCAAGCGCTTGGGTCAGCTGCGCGGGATCAATATCGCCGTCATAGGGATCGTAAAGCGCGCCGACCAGATCGTGGGTTTCCAGGAAGGGATAGACTTCTTTGGTCTGCGCAGGCGTCAGGATGCGCAGATCCATGCCTTGATAGCGGCCCATGCCGACGACCTTTTGGAACTCTTGCAGCCGTTCCTCTGTATGGGCCAGCCGCACCGAACCCGTGACGCTGTAGTTCATCGGGTAATCCACCGCCTCGCCCAGCCCGCGATAAAGCTCGGCCGAATAGCGCTGCATATTCATGATCGACCAGCTTGAACTGAAGGTCGGCACATTGCCCGCCGCATGCCAGGTGCTGCCAGCGGTCAGCTCGTTTTTCTCCAGCAGCACGCAGTCGGTCCAGCCCGCCTTGCACAGATGATAAAGGCTCGAGGCACCAACCGCCCCACCTCCGATGATGACAACGCGTGCGCGGGTGGGAAAGTCTGACATGCTGGCCTCCGGTCTGTTCGCGATCTTTATCAGACGGCGCGAAGGCTCTTTCAATCTGGCGGATGGCCCGCTATTGATCGGCCAAAGCGATCAGGCGGAGCAGCCCATGCAAATCGAGTTGTTGGACACCTTTCTGGATCTGGTCGAGACGCGGTCGTTTCACCGCACCGCCGAGCGGCTGAGTGTGACGCAATCCACGGTTTCGGCGCGGGTGCAATCGCTGGAAACCACGCTGGGGGCGCGGTTGTTCACCCGCTCGCGCGCGGGCACCGATCTGACCACTGAGGGTCTGCGGTTCGAGGCCCACGCCCGCCTGTTGCGCCGCGATTGGAACGAGGCCTGCCGCGCGGTGGCGCCATCGGGCGAATCTGCGATGACGATGCGGCTGGGGATTCAGAACGATCTGGCCGATGCCTATATCGGGGATCTGATCCACGATTTCCGCCATGTCTTTCCGCAAACCGCCTTTTACATCGAGCCGGATTATTCCAGCCAGATGTGCCAGGATCTTGTCACCGGCGCGCAAGATTTCGCGGTGATGTTCACCCCCAAACCGCATCCCGATCTGCATTTTGTCAGCCTTGGCGATGTGGTCTACCGGCTGATCAGCTCGGACGCGCAGACCCGCGCGCAGATCAACCCTGCGACCTATATCTCGGGCAATTTCGCCCCCGCTTTCGAGCAAGCCCACCGCGCCGCCCTGCCCGAATTGGTCGGCGCGCAGCTGTCGGTGGGGCAAAGCACCTCGCTTGCAGCGCTGTTGCAGGCGATGGGGGGCACCGGATTTGTGATGGCAGAAAAGGCGGCCGAGATGGTGGCCTCGGGCCGCTTTGCCTATATCTCGGATGTGCCCGCCTTGGGCCAGCCGGTCTATGCCGCGATGCATCTGCGCAATCGGGTGACCAAATCACGCCGCAAGATGACCCGCATTCTGGGCCGCCGCTTTGCCCATATTGAAACCGCGCGCGACTAGCGGTCAGACCACCGTTTGCACCCGATAGCCCGGCGCATGCGCCAAGCGCACAAAGGTGATCGCAGCCTCGGCGCGCCAAGTGCTGCGTTCGGTGATAAACAGCGCAGCCCCGGCTGCGACGCCCAAAACCTCGGCCTCGCGCGCTGTGGCACCTGCGGCCGAAAAGGCAATGTCACCAGAGGCATAAGAGACGTTCTTCACCAGCCATTCATTGACACTTAGCGCGGTGAAATCCGGCATCACCGCCGGTAAGATCGCCGGGTTCAGCCAGCGGGTTTCAAACACAAAGGGCTGGCCATCGGCCAAATGCAGGGTTTCCAGATACCAAAGCGGGTCTTGCGCCGCCAACCCAAGCCGCGAGGCCACGGGCACCGGTGGCGCCAGCCGTTCTGCCCGCAACAGCTGAAAGCCATGCGCCTGCCCGCGCGCCTGCACCTCTTGCCGGATCACCGGAATTTCCAAGGTGGCGCGGCGCACCGGCAAAACCGCCACCCGCGTGCCGGCCTTGCGCCGCCGCTCGACCACGCCGGCTTGGGCCAATTCGCGCAAGGCGCGGCTGACGGTGGCACGCGCGCAGCCAAACTCTTGCGCCAAGGCCTCCTCGGTGGGGATCAGCACGCCTGCGGGCCATTCTTGCGTCGAGATGCGGCGCAACACCTCGGCGCGGATGTCTTCCCAGCCGCCGATCACAGCGCAGCCCGCAGCCGCACCACGGTCTGGGCATAGCGCGCGCGGACCGCCTCGCGCGCCAGATGCCGCCCCTTGGTCACGATGTGGCGACCGGCTGACCACACCTCGGCCACCACGCCCTCGCCTGCGGCAAAGACAAAGGTATCAAGGATCATATCGCCTGATGAGGCCGCAAGATCCGGCCCCGAACACTCCAGCGCCATCAGATCGGCCCAAAGCCCCACCTTGATCGCACCTGCCGCCCGCCCTGCCGCCTGCGCCCCGCCCAAGGCCGCCCCCTGATAAAGAACCCGCCCCACCGACTGGCCTTCGCGCGCCAAAACCGCCCGCGCGCGCAGACCCAAGCGCTGCGAATATTCCAAAAGCCGCAGCTCGGCGTTCAGGCTGATCCGCACATTGCTGTCTGAGCCCACGCCAAAGCGCCCCCCCGCCGCCAGAAAACGCGCGCCGTCAAAGATGCCGTCGCCCAAATTCGCCTCGGTGATCGGGCACAGCCCCGCAATCGCCCCCGACCGCGCCAGCGCCTCGGTTTCAGACGGCAGCATCTGCGTCGCATGGATTAGACACCAGCGCTCCGAGACCGCCTGCTGATCCAACAGCCCCTGCACCGGCCGCGCGCCGGTGGCGGCAAGCACCTCTTCAACCTCGGCGATCTGTTCGGCGACATGGATATGCACCGGGGCTTCAGGATCAAGGTTTGCGGCAAGCGCGATGCCTTCGGCAGAGGCCGCGCGCAACGAATGCGGCGCGACGCCCAGCACGGTATCACCGGGCAAATCGCGCAAGGCGGCCTGCGTCGCCTGCCACAGCTTGGCAAATTGCTCAGGGCTATTGCCAAAGCGCAACTGCCCTGCCGCAAGCGCGCGGCCATCACAGCCGCCGCGTTCGTAAAGCACCGGCAGATGCGTCAGCCCAAGGCCGGTTTCGGCGGCAGCAGCGGCGATTTGCAGGCTCATCTCGGCCAGATTGTCATAGCGCGCACCATTCACGCCGTGATGCAGATAGTGAAACTCGGCCATCGCGCCATAGCCCGCTTCGGCCATCTCGACCATCACCATCGCCGCAATCGCCTGCACATCCTGCGGCGTCAAACGGTCTAAAAACCGATACATCAGGCTGCGCCAGGTCCAGAAACTGTCTTGGCCAGCGCTGCGATATTCGGTCATCCCCGCCATCGCGCGCTGAAACGTGTGGCTGTGCAGATTGGCCACCGCAGGCAGCAAACACGCAAGCTGTTGGTTTGACGCCACGCCCACCCGCACCTCGGCAATGCGGCCCGCGTGCAGCGTTACCGCCACATCTTGCGCCCAGCCTTCGGGCAAAAGCGCAGTTTTGGCGTAGATCACAGTCATGGTCAGCTCCCTTGACCTCGGCATTATGTGCAGACATAATATCTTCAAGCACAGACATAAGGCAAGTCAAATGGCGATTCTGCTGCAAAATGCGATCTTTGCGACCATGGTCGACGGCTACGGGCTGCACGAGGGGGCCGTGGTGCTGGAAGGCGACAAGGTTGCTTGGATCGGCGCGCTGGCCGATCTGCCCGCGCGCTTTGCCAATGCGGGCCGGCATGATCTGGGCGGCAGGCTGGTGACGCCTGCGCTGATTGATTGCCACAGCCATATCGTCTTTGCAGGCGACCGCGCCGCCGAGTTCGAGCTGCGGCTGAACGGCGCAAGCTATGCCGAGGTGGCGCAGGCAGGCGGCGGGATTTTGTCGACCGTGCGGGCCACGCGCGCGGCCTCCGAGGCCGAGCTGCTGGCCGCAAGCCTTGCCCGCGCCGATCAGATCATCGCAGGCGGCGTCGCCACGCTCGAGATCAAATCCGGCTATGGGCTGACGCTGGCGGACGAGCTGAAACTGCTGCGCGTTGCGCGCGAGATTGGCCGCCAGCGTGCGATCAATCTGCGCGTCACCCATCTGGCCGCCCATGCCATCCCGCCCGAATATCAAAGCCGCGCCGATGCCTATATCGACGAGGTCGCCATCCCCTCGCTGCGCGCCGCCCATGCCGAAGGGCTGATCGACGCGGTGGATGCCTTTTGCGAAACCATCGCCTTTAGCCCCGCGCAGGTCGAGCGGCTTTTCCTTGTAGCACAAGAGCTTGGCCTGCCGGTCAAGCTGCATGCCGAACAACTCTCCGACTTGAAAGGCGCGGTGATGGCCGCGCGCTTTGCTGCGCTTTCTGCCGATCATATCGAATATATGGCGGCGGATGGCGTGGCGGCGCTGGCCTCTGCGGGCAGCGTGGCGGTGATCTTGCCGGGGGCTTTTTACACCCTGCGCGAGACGCAAATTCCGCCGATTGCCGCCCTGCGCGCCGCGGGCGTGCCGATGGCTGTGGCCACCGATTACAACCCCGGCTCGGCGCCGCTGGCCTCTTTGACGCTGGCGATGAACATGGCCTGCACGCTGTTTCGCATGACCCCGCTCGAGGCGCTGCAAGGCACCACGCTGCACGCCGCCCGCGCGCTGGGGCTGGCCGATCGTGGCCAAATTGCGGTGGGTCAGCGCGCCGATCTGGCGATCTGGGCCGCGCGCCATCCGGCCGAACTTTCCTACCGCATCGGGGCCACGCCCCTTCACGCCCGCATTTTCGGAGGCCGCTTTGACGCCTGAAATCCTGATCCCCGCCGCCACCCCCTTGGCGCAATTGGAACGCATCTACCGTCAGGAATTGCCGGCAAGGCTGCACCCTGACGCGCAGTCAGGCATCGCCGTCGCCGCCGCCTGCATTGCCAAAGCCGCCGCAGGCCAAACCGCCGTCTACGGCGTCAATACCGGATTTGGCAAGCTTGCCAGCCTAAAGATCGCACCGCAAGACACGGCAAAGCTTCAAGAAAACCTGATCTTGTCCCATTGCTGCGGCGTGGGCGAGCCGATGCCGCGCGGCGTGGCGCGGCTGATGATGGTGCTGAAACTGCTGTCGCTGGGGCGTGGGGCCTCGGGCGTGCGCCCCGAGATCACCGCGTTGATCGAGGCCATGCTTGCCGCAGGCGTCACCCCCGTCATCCCCGCGCAGGGCTCGGTTGGCGCCTCGGGCGATCTTGCCCCGCTGGCGCATATGGCCGCCGCGATGATCGGCCACGGGCAGGCCACGCTGGGCGATAAAACCCTGCCTGCCGCCGAAGCGCTTGCCGCCGTCAATCTGCGCCCCGTCAGCCTTGGCCCGAAAGAGGGGCTGGCGCTGATCAACGGCACGCAATTCTCGACCGCCTATGCGCTGGTGGGGCTGTTTGACGGCTGGCGTGCGGCGCAAAACGCGCTGGTGACCTCGGCGCTGTCGACCGATGCGATCATGGGCTCTACCGCGCCGCTGCATCCCGAAATTCACGCCCTGCGCGGCCAACCCGGCCAGATCGAGGCCGCCCAAACCATGCGCGCCCTGCTTGAAGGCAGCGAGATCCGCGAAAGCCACCGCGAGGGCGACAGCCGCGTGCAAGACCCCTATTGCATCCGCTGTCAGCCGCAGGTGACGGGGGCCGCGATGGATGTGCTGCGCCAAGCCGCGCGCACGCTGGAAATCGAGGCCAATGCCGCCACCGACAATCCGCTGGTGCTGTCAGACGGGCAAATCGTCTCGGGCGGCAATTTTCACGCCGAACCTGTGGGCTTTGCCGCCGATATGATCGCGCTGGCGCTGTCAGAAATCGGCGCGATTGCCCAGCGGCGGGTGGCGCTGATGGTCGATCCGGTGCTGTCTTTTGATCTGCCGGCGTTTCTGACGCCAAGGCCCGGCCTGAATTCCGGCCTGATGATTGCCGAAGTCACCACCGCCGCCCTGATGTCGGAAAACAAGCACATCGCCATGCCTTGTGTGACCGACAGCACGCCCACCTCGGCCAACCAAGAGGACCATGTCTCGATGGCCGCCCATGGCGCGCGGCGGCTGTCGCAGATGGTGGCCAACCTGAATGTGATCTTGGGGGTCGAGGCGATCTGCGCCGCCCAAGGCATTGATTTTCGCGCCCCCCTGACCACATCGCCACCCTTGCGGCGCGCCCATGCCCGCCTGCGCCAAGAGGTGGCCACATTGGGCGATGACCGCTACCTTGCCCCCGATCTGGCCGCCGCCGCCGATCTGATGCGCGCTGGCGCTTTCGCCGCCGCCGCCGAAATCTCCCTTCCCACCCTGTGAGGCCCCCGATGAACACACGCCACAACCTGCGCGACGTCTTTCCCGCCACCGGACCCGAGATCACCGCCAAAAGCTGGATGACCGAAGCGCCGATGCGGATGCTGATGAACAACCTGCACCCCGATGTCGCCGAAAACCCGCATGAGCTGGTGGTCTACGGCGGCATCGGCCGCGCCGCCCGCACCTGGGAGGATTTCGACAAGATCGTCGCTACCCTGAAAACCCTGAACGACGACGAGACGCTTTTGGTGCAATCGGGCAAGCCTGTCGGGGTGTTTCGCACCCATAAAGACGCGCCGCGCGTGCTGATCGCCAATTCAAATCTGGTGCCCCATTGGGCAACTTGGGACCATTTCAACGAGCTCGATAAGAAAGGTCTGGCGATGTATGGCCAGATGACCGCGGGGTCTTGGATCTATATCGGCACCCAAGGCATCGTGCAGGGCACCTATGAGACCTTCGCCGAAGCTGGCCGCCAGCACTATGGCGGCGCGCTGACCGGGCGCTGGATCCTGACCGCAGGTCTGGGCGGCATGGGCGGCGCACAACCGCTTGCCGCGGTGATGGCGGGGGCGTGCTGCCTTGCGGTGGAATGCGACGAGACTCGCATCGATTTTCGCATCCGCACCAGATACTTGGATGCCAAAGCCCATACGCTGGATGAAGCCCTTGCGCTGATTGATCAATGGACAGCCGCAGGCGAGGCGAAATCGGTGGGCCTGATCGGCAATGCCGCCGATGTCTTCCCCGAACTTTACGCCCGCATGCAGGCAGGCGGGCCGCGCCCCGATATCGTCACCGACCAAACCTCGGCACATGACCCTTTGCACGGCTATCTGCCGCAGGGCTGGAACTTGGGCGACTGGCGCGCGAAACAAGAAACCGATCCCAAAGCGGTGGAAAAAGCCGCCCGCACCTCGATGCGCCGCCATGTCGCCGCCATGGTCGATTTCTGGAACGCTGGCGTGCCAACCTTGGATTACGGCAACAACATCCGCCAAGTCGCCCAAGAAGAAGGCCTGACCAATGCCTTCGCCTTCCCCGGCTTTGTGCCCGCCTATATCCGCCCGCTGTTTTGCCGCGGCATCGGTCCCTTCCGCTGGGTGGCGCTCTCGGGCGATCCGGCCGATATCCATGCCACCGATGCTGCGATGAAAAAACTCTTCCCCGACAACAAACACCTGCACCGCTGGCTTGATATGGCGGCCGAGCGCATCGCCTTCCAAGGCCTGCCCGCCCGCATCTGCTGGATCGGTCTGGGCGAGCGCCACAAAGCCGGGCTGATGTTCAACGAGATGGTAAAATCGGGCGAACTCAAAGCCCCCATCGTCATCGGCCGCGATCACCTCGATTCCGGCTCCGTGGCCTCGCCCAACCGCGAGACCGAGGCGATGAAAGACGGCTCGGATGCGGTCTCGGATTGGCCCTTGCTCAATGCGCTTTTGAACACCGCCTCCGGGGCCACTTGGGTCAGCCTGCACCACGGCGGCGGCGTCGGCATGGGGTTTTCACAACACTCCGGCATGGTGATCTGCGCCGATGGCAGCGAAGACGCCGCCCGCCGCATCAGCAATGTACTCTGGAACGACCCCGCCACCGGCGTGATGCGCCACGCCGATGCGGGCTACCCCGAGGCCCTCGCCTGCGCGCGCGACCACAGCCTCAACCTCCCCGCCATCCTGAAAGACTAAACCCGCGCTTTCATCTTGGCCTAAATATCCTGGGGGTCCGGGGGCAAAGCCCCCGGGCTCTCCCCCATCACAGGAGCCCCCATGCATTACGCCCCCACCTCCGAGCCCTGCCCGCTGCCCTTCAACCCTTTCAAAGCCTGCACCGTGCCACGCCCGATCGGCTGGATCTCGACCCGCTCCCGCGCAGGCATCGACAATCTCGCCCCCTACAGCCAATGGCAAAACCTGACCTTTGATCCACCAATGGTGATGTTTGCGGCCAACCAATATTCTGACGGCCGCCGCAAACATACCGTGATCAATGCCGAAGAAACCGGCTGGTTTGTCTGGAATATGTGTACCTATGATCTGCGCAACGCGATGAATATCACCGCCCAAGAATGGCCCGAAGGCGTCGATGAATTCGCCCAAGCGGGCCTGACCAAAGCCGCCTGCATTGACGCCCTTGCCCCCCGCGTCGCCGAAAGCCCGGCGCATTTTGAATGCCGCTATCTCTCCACCCACCGCCTGCGCGGCAACTCGGGCCACGGCTGGGTCGATGTGGTCTACGGCGAGGTGGTGCGCATCCATGTCAAAGACGAGGTGCTGACCGCGCAAGGCAAGCTTGACTACGCCGCAATCAAGCCCTTGGCGCGGATGGGCTATTACGACTACGCCGCCGTTTCCGAGACCTTCGAGATGCGGATCCCGCAGGCCTCGGGCATGGCCGCTGACGGGCTAGAGGGCAAACCCTAGCCCAGTACCCGCGGGTTTGGCTTGGCCGCACCCTCCAGCCAGATCGGGTTCGACCAAGCCCGCTTGCCGGCCGCATCAATCACCGCAACCCGCAGCCAAGGCGAGTTGTTCAGCCGTGCCAGCGGCACCTCTGCCCGCGTCATCGACGCGCCATGCACCGCCTTCGCGCCAGTGCCATGCCCAAGGGCTATCACCGAAACCACGGCCGAGCATTCGACCACGATCGTTTCACCTTCAACCCGCACATCGCGCAGCTCTGGCCCTTGGGTTGAATAGAAATGCCCTGCCTTCAGCGCCGCCAGCAGCGCCTCGGGGCTATTCTCGCGCGCCTTCACCATCACCCAGCCGCCAAAATGGTCAGGCTCCGAGAAATGCGCATCATCGGTGGCGATCATCGAAAGCCGCCGCCCCTCGGTCAGCAACAGATCGGCAATCGCAAAGCCGTCGGGGCGATCACAGCCCGCAGCACAGCCGTGGTTATAGATTTCAACCGCATGGGCGGCGGTGATCGAGCGGGCATCCGCCAGCGTCAGCCCCGACCATTGCGGATGCGCAATCGCCACAAAGGCCCCTGCCGCCACCGCACGCGCTGCGATCTCTGGTCCGGTTTCTTGGCCCTGCACCGGCAGAAAGCTTGGCGCATTGGCAGGCGCAAAATCGGCAGGCAGACCAACCGCCAGAATATGCCACAGCTCGCCATTCGCCATCGCGCCCGAGTGCAGCTCTGCGCCCAAAATCGTGGTAAAGCCTTCGCCGCGCATCGGGACGGTATCGACAATCGGATAGCCCCAAAGCCCAACGAAATGATCGGTCAGCGCGATAAAGTCATAGCCCTCGGCCTGATAGCGGCGGCAGACCTCTTCGGGCGACAACACCCCATCCGAGCGCGTCGAATGCGTGTGCAGATTGCCACGCCAAAATTTGCCTTCAGCCATAAAAGCGGGATCGCGGTCACTCATGTCTTGCCCTTTGCTATTTTTGCGCAGCCTAACCGATGCATTGCCACAGTAAAGTGACAGTCCGCGCGGTTTTCCGCCCTATGGGCTTGAAACATATTCACAGACTGCTATTTATAGACAAAACGCGGAGATTGACATGGCTTTGGGCGAACACGGGCTTGAACAGCTGGGCTGCGCGGCACTTTCCGCAGAGGATATGGGCCAGCGCGCCAGTGAGGCTGCGGCTTTTCTGAAGGCGCTGTCGCATGAAGGGCGCTTGATGATTCTGTGTCATCTGTCCAGCGGCGAGAAATCGGTGACCGAATTGGAAGAGCTGCTGGGCGCGCGTCAGGCCGCCGTCAGCCAACAGCTGGCACGGCTGCGCAGCGATGGCATGGTCTCGGCGCGCCGCGACGGCAAGACCATCCATTATTCCATCCGCGACCCCAAGGCCGCCTCGATCATGGCCTTGGTCTACGAGATGTTCTGCGGCCCCGACGCCAAACCCAGCCTTTCGGCGCAGTTTATCCCGGTTTAACCGCGACCGATAAACGGCATATCCCGCGCCATCAGGGTGATAAAGGGCACGTTCACCTCAAGCGGCAGCTGCGCCATATTCAGCACGGCGGCTGCAACATGCGCCACATCCATCACCGGCTCGACCCGCATTTGGCCATCGGCCTGCAAGGTGCCCTTGGTAAAGCCCGAAGCCATTTCTGTCAGCGCATTGCCAATATCAATCTGACCACAAGCAATGTTGAACGCTCGCCCGTCTAGCCCCAAAGTCCGCGTCAGCCCCGTCACCGCATGTTTTGACATCGTATAGGGCACCGAGCCCGGACGCGGCGCATGTGCCGAAATCGAGCCATTGTTGATGATGCGCCCGCCTTGCGGGTCTTGGCGCCGCATCAGCCCAAAGGCCGCCCGCGCGCATAAAAACATGCCGGTGATATTGGTGTTGCAAACCGCCAGCCAATCCTCGACCGCGATCTCGTCAATCGGGGCCGATTTCGCGGCAATGCCTGCATTGTTGAACAAGACATCCAAGCGGGCAAGCTGGGCAAAGGCCGCCTCGACCTGCGCAGGATCAGCGACATCGGCGACCAAAATCCGCGCTTCGGCATCGCCCGCCGTCTCCCGCAAGGCAGCCTCGCGCCGCCCCATAAGCGCCACATCCCAGCCCGCCGCCAAAAACGCCCGCGCCGTCGCGCGCCCAATCCCCGAGCCCGCCCCCGTGATCAAAATGCTTTGTGCCATGCCCTGCCCCCCTTATTGCGGTCTGGGGCAAAGCTGGCGCAAATCGGCAGGGAAAGAAAGCCCCAGAACGCGCAAAAGCCGCAGATGGTATCAGGGGAATGGTGCACCCAGCACGATTCGAACGTGCGACCTTTGCCTTCGGAGGGCAACGCTCTATCCAGCTGAGCTATGGGTGCGTAAAGGTTCTATAGCTGCTGCCGCTTACGCCTGCAACGCGAAATCATGCAAAAAGATCATGGCACAGCTCTAAGGCCGAAACCAGCGCATCGACCTCGGCCTCGGTGTTGTAAAGCCCGAAAGACGCGCGGCAGCTGGCACCAATGCCCAGATGCTCCATCAAGGGCATCGCACAATGGGTGCCTGCGCGCACCGCAATGCCGCGTTTGTCCAGCACGGTCGAGATGTCATGCGCATGCGCCTGACCTTGCAAGGTAAAGGAGAAAATCGCGCCCTTGCTTTCGGAATTTCCCTGCATATTCAACCAGTTCAGACCCGAAAGCTGCGCTCTGGCATAATCGCGCAGCCCGCGTTCATGGGCTGCCACATTCTGCATGCCAAGCGCCATCAGATACTCGAGCGCCACGCCCAGCCCGATTTGTTGCACAATCCCCGGGGTGCCCGCTTCGAACTTCATCGGCGGGTCATTATAGACCACCGCGTCGCGGCTGACCTCGCGGATCATGTCGCCGCCGCCAAGGAAGGGCCGCATTTCGGCCTGCCGATCGGCGCGAATATAGATCACGCCAGAGCCGCTTGGCCCGTAAAGCTTGTGCCCGGTGACCGCATAGAAATCGCAGCCAATCGCCTGCACATCCACCGGCCCATGCACCGCCGCTTGCGAGCCATCGACCAGCACCGCAACCCCGCGCGCCCGCGCACCTGCGCAGATCGCCGCCACATCCACAACCGTGCCCAGCACGTTTGACATCTGGGTGATCGCCACCAGCTTGGTGCGCGGCGTGATCGCATCTAGCACCGCCTGCGGGTCGAGATCGCCGTTGGCGTCAACCTCGACCCATTTCAGCACGACGCCAAGCCGTTCCCGCAGAAAATGCCACGGCACGATATTGGCGTGATGCTCCATAATCGACAAAACAATCTCGTCGCCGGCCTGAAAACGCGGCGCGGCCCAAGCGTAGGAGACCAGATTGATGCCCTCGGTCGCGCCGGTGGTAAAGACGATCTCATGTTCCGAGCCTGCGTTCAAAAACCGCGCCGCGATGCCGCGTACGGCCTCGTATTTATCGGTCGCAAGGTTCGACAGGTAATGCAAGCCGCGATGCACATTGGCATATTCCATCGCATAGGCTTGGGTGACTGCGTCAATCACCACCTGCGGCTTTTGTGCCGAGGCCCCATTATCGAGGTAAACCAAAGGCTTGCCGTTGACCTTACGCGACAAAATTGGAAAATCGGCCCGAATTTTTTCGACATCATACATGGCTAGGCTGCTCCTACTGGCAGTCCGATGCCCAGTGCGGCCATCAGAAAAGAAACCACCAAGAAGGTCAAAAGGATCATCCCCAAGACCTTGCCGGCAGAGGTAAAGCCGTGCAACTCAGCGATAAAATGCGCCAGAACCCGCAAAAACACCACGAAAGACGCAATCCCCAGCAGCACCGCCAAAACCGGAGACACCAACAACAAAACCAATTGCATCACTTGGATCAGGATCAAGATCCCCTCAAGCCAAGCCAGCAAGACCAAGGCATCTGACAACTGCCCCCTGCCGCCCATCGCACGGCCAAGCCCCTGAATGAACATCAGCGACATCATCAACAGCAGCGCTTGCATCAGCGCCAGCGACATCGGGCTGGCAAACAGCGTGGCATAGCCAGGATCTGCCTCCATCGGCGCGATGAGGCCCGACAGCACCGACAGAACTGTCGACAGCACCACCGCCAAAGCAATCGCCATCCAGCCAAAGCTTGCGGGAAATTGCTGGTCGATCAGGCTGCGCGCGACCTCGCGCGGTGCGCGTAGGGTCTGCCGCGCTGCCTGTAAGATTGTCATCAGATCAATCTGCATTGTCACGCTCCGCCACCCTTACCATCGAGATCCAAATCCACAAAAACCCCAAACCGACAAGCCCCTGCACCAATGACAGCTGCGGCCCTGTGCCGATCATCCCCGCCACCAGCCCCTGCAACAGCATCGCAGGGCTGACACAAACCAACGCCGCAAACAGCGCCAGCCGTGCGCGGTAATGGCTGCCATGCCCACCAAAAAGCTTGGCAATCCAGTGACTAAGCGCTGCGACCCCATACCAGACCGGCACCGAAGCCAGCAACGCAAGCCCCGCCGCCACCAGCCGCTGCACCATCGGCACCTCAGGCTGGATCAGGCTTTGCCGCGACAGCTGCGGCCAAAGCGAGACAAACACCAGCACCAAAAACGTCACCAAAAGGCTGAAGGCAAAGGGCTCGGATCTGCCGCGCGCAAGATGGCGCTGCATCACCTTTTGCGGCTGCCGCCATCCCTGCACCATGTCGGTTGTGATCGACATTTACTGCTCGTGCCAATCCAGCCAAACTTGCAGCCGCGCCGAGATCGCTTCGGCAATCGCCTCATCCTCGATCTCGCCAATCGCCTCGGCCAGAAAGGCCAAAACCAGCAAGGATTGCGCTGCCCGCAGCGGCACCCCGCGCGAGCGCAGGTAGAACAAAGCCGTCTCGTCGATCGCCCCCGAGGTTGACCCGTGGCTGCATTTTACATCATCGGCATAGATTTCCAGCTCGGGCTTGGCCAAAAACTGGCTGTCGCCGTCCAGCAGCAGCGCTTGGCTGATCTGATAGCCGTCGGTCTTTTGCGCGCCCTGTTTCACCAAGATCTTGCCTTGAAACACGCCAACAGCGCCGTTTTTCAGCACCTTTTTGAACACCTGACGGCTTTCGCAGCGCTCGGCGGCATGGGTGATGAAGACCGTGTCGTCTTGCTGCACAGCCCCCTCGCCCAAAGCCGCACCCGCGACATGGGCGCTGGAGTCATTGCCCAAAAGCTCCATCACCGCCTCGTTGCGGGTCAGTTTGCCGTCTGCGGTCATGGTAAAGGATTTGAACGCCGCTTCTTGGCCGATGCGGGCAAAGATATGGGTCAGGGTGCTGTCATTCTCGACCCGGCCCTGGGCGCGGATGTGGTGAAAGCGCGCACCATCGGCGATGTCGACTTCGGTCACCAGATTGACGCGCGCGCCAGCGGTGCCTTGCTCGAGCAAGGTCAGCTCGGAACCCGCCTCCATCTTCACGCAGTGATGCAGGATCGCATCGCAACCTGCTGATGTGGCGCGGTAAATCAGGCTGATAGGCTTTGACGGCTTGCCCGTCACATGGATCAAAACACCCTCGCCTGCAAAGGCCGTGTTCAGCGTAGCCAAGGGGCGCTGCACCGGGGATTGCCCGCGCGCCTCAAGCTGACCAAACAGGTCGGCGGCCCAATGGATATCGGCTTTGGCTTGCGACAAGACCGCAAGGCTGACGCCCTCAAGCGCCAAGGGGTCCGATTGTGCCGCGTCAAACTGGCCGTCAACAAAGACCAGTTTCAAACAGTCTAAATCGGTAAACAGCGCTGGTTCTTCGGTTGTGGCGGTGCCCACAGCAGGCTGCGGCGCCACCAAGGTTGCGGGATTGGTATAGCGCCAATATTCATCGCGCTTGGCAGGCAGGCCCATCGCCGTCAGCCGCGCCAAGGCTTCGGTGCGCAGAGCGCCCTGCCAACCTGCGGCGTCAAAGCTTAATCCTGCAATCCGCGCCGCAAGCGCGTCTTGTTTTGCTTGTGCGACAGCCATCACTCGGCCTCCGCCAACAGATCTGCATAGCCGTTGTTTTCAACTTCCAAGGCAAGCTCTGGCCCGCCGGTCTTGATGATCCGGCCCGCCGCCATGATATGCACGACATCGGGTTTGATATGGTCCAGCAAGCGCTGATAGTGGGTGATCACCAGAAACGACCGCCCCGCCCCGCGCAGCGCGTTCACACCTTCAGACACCAACTTCATCGCATCAACATCAAGGCCCGAGTCGGTCTCGTCCAGAATGCACATCTTGGGTTCCAGCATCGCCATCTGAAGGATTTCGTTGCGCTTTTTCTCGCCGCCCGAAAAGCCTACGTTGACCGGACGCTTCAACATATCGGCGTCGATTTGCAAGGTTTTCGCCTTTTCGCGCACCACTTTCAGAAACTCGCCGGCGGTCAGTTCCGGCTCGCCACGGGTTTTGCGCTGCGCGTTCACCGCGGTGCGCAAAAACGTCATATTGCCGACACCAGGGATTTCGACCGGATATTGGAAGGCCAGAAACAAGCCCGCCGCTGCGCGCGCCTCGGGCTCCATCTCTAGCAATTCTTGGCCCTCAAGCAGCGCCGAGCCTTGGGTGACCTGATAGCCATCGCGCCCTGACAGCACATAAGACAGCGTCGATTTGCCTGACCCGTTTGGCCCCATGATCGCATGCACTTCGCCCGCGCCAATTTTCAGATCGACACCGCGCAGGATGACCTTGTCTTCTTCTTCAAGTTTCACATGCAGGTTCTTGATTTCCAGCATTTTTTTATCCTTTAGGCTAACTCAGCGGGTGAGCAGAAATGTTTGCATGATCCACAGCAGCCGGTCCGCCGGAACCGCCATGGGGGTGAGTTCAAAAAGCGCCATACGACCGATGATCTCGACCGGTTTCATCAGGCTTTCAACCCGATGATATTCGCGGCGGTCGACGTAATCGTCCCAAAGCACCAAGGTCGGCTTGCTGATGCGAAACAGCGTCGCAAGAAAACAGCCCGCCCGAAAGCGGCCATCAATCAGCACCACATCGGGGTGGTGAAACTCGGGCAGATCCCAGACGCCCAAAGCATAGGCCGGCCAATCGCGAAACGTCGCCTCGCCTTTTGGAAAGGCCCAAGCTTTGGTTGGCCCGATGTCGGCGTAATGCATGGTCAAATCCGCCAAAGGCGGCGTCTGGGCAAAGTAGCCCTGCATCATTGCAAGCCAAGCGGCATCGCCCTCGACCGAAGTCACCCGCTTGCCCGCCATCTCAGCCGCAACAACCGTGGACCCGCCGGAGCCATACTCCAAGATCACATCCGCCCCCGCATAACTCAGCGTCAAGAGCTTGGCCTCTGCCTCTGGCATGGTAAGTTTGGGGCGAAGGATTTCAGGCGTCATCCTGCCACCTTTGCAGCAGTCATCTGTGCCTGTGCAGAAAAAACTGCACACCGCAAAGCAGAAAAGAGACGCAGCAGATCACGCAAGTTACGAGCCCTCTGGCTGCGGCACCAAGAGAAAATTCTTATTCTCCCGATAGCGTTTATAGGTGTCGCGGATCAGATACCGGCTTTCAGCCGCCCAAGCCTGAAACGCCTCGATATTCTCGACATCAACCTCGACGAACATAATCGGCCGCTCGCGCGCGATGGTCTCGCGCAGCCCCGCCAACACCCGCATTTCCATGCCTTCGACGTCAAGCTTAATGAAATCAATCTTCTGGCCCGCCAAAGCCTCGTCGCCGCGGATCACTTCCAGATCTCCGCTGCCCTCGACCATGCGGCCACCGCCCAGATTGCGGTCGGGCACATCCATGCCCAACCCCTTGGCAGAGCTGTCCGACAGGCCCAAGCCAAGATGCTGATCGTCGCATTGATCCATCACGCCGTTCAGCGTCAGATTAGAGCGCAACACGGCAATCGCAACTGGATTTGGTTCGAACAGAATAACCTTGGCCACATTCAGAAACTTCAGCGCAAACAACGCGTGATTGCCAATATTCGAGCCGATGTCACAAAATACCATGCCAGGACGGCAATTTTTGCGGATGATCTCAAGCTCTTCTTCTTCGTAGAACTCGCCTCGAACATGTTTTTTCTGGATCACATCCTTGGGATTGGTGATGGTGAAAAAAACCGGCTTGCCCCAAATTTTGGCGCAAACAATTTCCGCCATCGGCGTGCGATAGACTGCTGATTTTTTCTGCTCTGACTTCACCCCACACTCCCTTCAAGTGAGATAGCCACAAGGCTTTGCGCCTCCATGGCAAATTCCATTGGCAGGGCTTGCAGAACTTCTTTACAAAAACCGTTCACCACCAACGCAACTGCTTCTTCTTCGTCCATCCCGCGCGAGCGGCAATAGAACAACTGATCGTCATCAACCTTAGAGGTCGTCGCCTCGTGCTCGACGCGGCTCGAATTGTTTTTCACTTCGATATAGGGCACGGTATGGGCGCCGCATTTATCGCCAATCAGCAGGCTGTCGCATTGGGTGTAATTGCGGCTGTCGGTGGCCTTTGGATGCATCGACACCAGCCCTCGATAGGTGTTCTGCGCCCGCCCTGCCGAAATGCCCTTGGACACGATGCGGCTTTTGGTGCGCTTGCCAAGATGGATCATCTTGGTGCCAGTGTCGGCTTGTTGGGCGTTGTTGGCGATGGCGATGGAATAGAACTCGCCTTGGCTGTCATCGCCGCGCAGAATGCACGACGGGTATTTCCAGGTGATCGCCGAGCCGGTTTCAACTTGGGTCCACATCACTTTGGCGCGGTCACCACGGCAATCGGCGCGCTTGGTGACAAAGTTATAGATGCCGCCGACGCCGTTTTCATCGCCCGGATACCAGTTTTGCACCGTGGAATATTTCACCTCGGCGTCTTTCAGGATCACAAGTTCCACCACCGCCGCATGCAGCTGATTGGTGTCACGCTTGGGCGCCGTGCAGCCTTCCAGATAGCTGACATAGGCGCCCTCGTCGGCGATGATCAGCGTGCGTTCAAACTGGCCGGTGTTTTCGGCATTGATGCGGAAATAGGTCGAAAGCTCCATCGGGCAGCGGGTGCCTTTGGGGATATAGACAAAGGAACCGTCTGAAAACACAGCCGAATTCAGCGTGGCAAAAAAGTTATCCGACTGCGGCACAACCGAGCCAAGGTATTGCTTGACCAGTTCAGGATGCTCTTTGATCGCTTCTGAAATCGAGCAAAAGATCACCCCGGCCTTGGCAAGTTCCGCCTTAAAGGTGGTGCCAAGCGAGACGCTGTCGAACACCGCATCGACGGCAACCTTGCGCTCGCCCATGGTCTCGGCGCCCTCGACACCTGCCAAGATCATCTGCTCTTGCAGCGGAATCCCCAGCTTGGCGTAGGTGGCCAGCAGTTTCGGGTCAACCTCGTCCAAGGATTTCGGCTTGGTCGCCATGCTTTTCGGCGTCGCGTAGTAATACTGATCTTGGTAGTCGATGGTGGGATAGTTCAGCATCGCCCAATCGGGTTCTTCCATCTGCAACCAGCGCGCATAGGCCGCCAAACGCCAATCCAGCATCCATTGTGGCTCGCCGTTCTTTTCCGAGATCAGCCGCACGATGTCTTCGGACACGCCCTTGGGCGCGTAATCCATTTCAATCTCGGTGGACCAGCCATGCTTATAGGTGCCCGACATTGCATTCACGGTTTCAATCGTCTCGCGATCAACCCCGTCGCGCACTTCCAGTTCAACGTCCGTCATGGCATTCATCCTGTCTTATCATGGCGTTGCCGCCTTTTTTTCACGCGATGCGCGAAAGAATACGTTTGTAGTCGCGGCTCCAGCTTTGCACAAAGCGCAGCACCGCCTCTTCTGTCACATCTGGCCCCAACGAGATGCGGATCGCCTGTCCGGCAAGCGCCTCGTCAAAACCCATCGCGCGCAGCACGCGGCTGGCGCGCACCTTGCCGCTAGAGCAGGCAGAGCCTGCCGAAACCGCAAAGCCCGCAAGGTCCATCGCCATCACCTGCGTCTCGCCTTTCCAGCCGGGCGCGATCAGGGTCAGGGTGTTGGGCAAACGCGCAACGCTATTCCCGACAGAAATAGTATTAAATCCCTCGGCAGACAATGCTGAATCTAGAATATTTCTAATTTCGGCAACGCGATCCCAGACGCCATTGGCCAAATCACGCGCCGCAGCCTCGGCTGCTGCGGCAAATCCGGCGATGCCGATCAGGTTTTCGGTGCCCGCACGCCGCCCCATTTCCTGCCCGCCGCCGCGCAATTGCGCGCTGACATCAAGCCCGCGCCGCAGCACCAGCGCGCCAATCCCCTTTGGCCCGCCGATTTTATGCGCCGAAACCAAGCCCATCTGACAGCCCAACCAATTAAAGGCGATCGGCAGCTTGCCAAAACCCTGTGTCAGATCCGACACCGCAAGCCCCTCTGGCAGGTCCTGCAAGATGCCGGTTTCTGAATTGGCAATTTGCAGCGCAGATTGCGCGGGGTCTGACACCGTCACACGGCCCTGTGCATCCACGGGCAGGCTTGGCGCGCACCAAGCGGCCACCGCGTCATGTTCGACATCGCCGCAAACCAGCCCTCGCCCGGCACAGGCCAAGGCTGCGGCTTCGGTGGCGCTCGAGGTAAAGACAATATCCGCGCCATCCGCACCCAAGGCCGAGGCGATCTGGCCGCGCGCGCGCTCCATCATCGCTTTGGCCGCGCGCCCTTCGCGGTGCACCGACGAAGGGTTGCCTTGCAGATCCATCGCCGCAATCATCGCAGCCCGCGCTTCAGGGCGCAGCGGTGTGGTGGCGTTCCAATCCAGATAGCTGCGGCTCATTCATCCACCACCCGAAACAGCGCTGGCACCGCAGGGCATGGCGTCACCACATTTTCGATCACATCCGACAGCCGCATCTGGTGCAAAAACACATAGACATGCGCCGAAAGCCCTTCCCACAGCCGGTTGGTCAGGCTTTGCGCCCGCGTGCCCGAAACCCCGCCCGAAGCCCCTGCCCCCGAATGCATCGCATCGACATTTTCTTCGACCGCTTCCATCACCTCGGAAATCCGGATCGCATCGGGGCTTTTGGCCAGACGATAGCCGCCACCCGGCCCGCGCACCGCCTCGACCAGACCAGCGCGGCGCAATTTGACAAACAACTGTTCCAGATAGGGCAAAGACAGATCCTGACGCTTGGCGATTTCGGCCAAAGACATCAGCTCGTCGCCGCCCGATCCCTCGGCCAGCGCCAGATCGGCCAGCGCCACCATGGCATAACGCCCCTTTGTCGACAGTTTCATCCACTCACCCGTGCAAATTGTTGACTTTCCATTGACGATTGGAGCGCGTCCGCTTAACTCAACTCCAGTCCATGGGCGGCAGCAGCCGCTTTAGAATGGTTCTAGGATATCCGAGCGAATTTGTCAACAAATCGCTCAGCAACATGCACCGGAGTGTACATGCCCGAAGTTATTTTCGCCGGCCCAGAAGGCCGTATCGAAGGCCGCTACCACCCGCAAAAAGAGCGGGATGCGCCGATTGCGATCGTGCTGCATCCGCACCCTGCCTATGGCGGCACGATGAACAACAAGGTTGTCTACAACCTGCATTACGCCTTTTATAACATGGGCTTTACCGTGATGCGGTTTAACTTCCGTGGGGTCGGGCGCAGTCAGGGCGAATATGACATGGGCATCGGCGAGCTGTCGGATGCGGCCTCGGCGCTGGATTATCTGCAATCGATGAACCAAAACTCAAAGCATTGCTGGGTTGCGGGCTTTTCCTTTGGCGCCTGGATCGGCATGCAGCTTTTGATGCGCCGCCCCGAGATCACGGGGTTTATCTCGGTCGCGCCTCCGGCCAATCTTTACGATTTCTCGTTCCTTGCGCCCTGCCCGGCTTCGGGTCTGGTGATCAACGGCACCGCAGATAAAGTGGCGCCGCCGAAAGACACCGTCAGCCTTGTGAACAAGCTGCACGAGCAAAAGGGCATCACCGTCACCCACACCCAGATCGAGGGCGCGGATCACTTCTTCAAAGACGAAGAGGCGCATATGAACCCAATGATCGACCATGTTTCGACCTATGTGAAGCGTCGTTTGGGCGAGACAACCCGCTAATGTCGGTGCTGGAAGATATGGGCGATGCTTTGGCGCGCGATGTGATTTCAGCTATGGAAGAGCTGGGAGACGATCGTTTTTTTGACAAGGTTTCCAAAGTCTTGCTGGATGCCTCGCCCACAATGCAAGAGGCGTTTTTAACCGCCTATCGCGTGCGGGTGGCCGAAAAGCGTGGCCGTGCCTATATCGAAGCTGCGCTGAAAGCCAAGCGCGAGGGCCGTGAAGGCCCCCGCGTCGTGATGGACCAAGGCGGCGGCCATTGACCGATCGCCTCGAGGCTCAGTTTGCCTTTCTGAACGAGGCTGACCGGCTGAAATCGGTGCTGCGCGCCACCACTTTGGTGGATGGCTCGCGGCGCGAAAACTCGGGCGAACATTCCTGGCATCTGGCGCTCTATGCGCTGATCTTGGCCGATCAGGCTGATCCGGATGTCGATATAAACCGCGTACTGCGGATGCTGTTGATCCATGACCTTGTCGAGATTGATGTAGGCGATGTGCCGATTCATTCGGCCAATGGCCAAGCTCACGGCAGTACGTCCGTACAAGATTGCGAAGCTGCGGCAGCTGTCCGCATTTTTGGCCTGCTGCCCCCCGATCTGGGCCAAGCTTTGCTGGCGCTTTGGCAAGAGTTCGAGGCAGCCGAGACCCCAGACGCGATCTTTGCCAAATCGCTGGACCGCGTGCAGCCGGTGATGGCCAATATGATGTCCGGCGGCGGCACTTGGATTGAATACAACGTCACAGCCCAGCAGTTGGAAGACCGCGTCGGCGTCAAGGTCGCGCGCGGTGCGCCGAAGCTTTGGGATTGGGTCAAGCAAAAGACCGCCGGTTATTTTCAGACAGGCTAAGTTTTCGGTATACCGCTGCATACCGTCTTTTCTTTTACGCAATTTTCACCTAAAGCAGCCATAAGCGAATCCATATAGTTAAGGGGCTGATATGACCAAAATTAAGGTGGCGAATCCTGTCGTTGAACTCGACGGCGATGAAATGACCCGCATTATCTGGGATTTTATCAAAAAGAAGTTGATCCTGCCCTATCTTGATCTGGATCTGAAATATTACGATCTGGGCATCGAAGAACGCGACCGCACCAATGACCAGATCACCATCGACAGCGCCGAGGCGATCAAGAAATACGGCGTTGGCGTCAAATGCGCGACCATCACCCCAGACGAACAGCGGGTTGAAGAGTTCGGCCTGAAACAAATGTGGCGCTCGCCCAATGGCACCATCCGCAACATCCTTGGCGGTGTGATCTTTCGCGAACCGATCATCTGCAAAAACGTGCCGCGGCTTGTGCCGGGCTGGACCAAACCCATCGTGATCGGCCGCCACGCCTTTGGTGACCAATATCGCGCCACCGATTTTCACTTTCCCGGGGCCGGCAAGCTGACGATGAAATTTGTCGGCGAAGACGGCAGCGTGATCGAAAAAGACGTCTACTCCGCGCCCTCGGCCGGCGTCTATATGGGCATGTATAATCTTGACGACAGCATCATCGACTTTGCCCGCTCGTCGCTGAACTATGGTCTGCTCAAGGGCTGGCCGGTGTATCTCTCGACCAAAAACACCATCCTCAAGGCCTATGATGGCCGCTTCAAGGATCTGTTCGCCAAGGTCTATGCCGAAGAATTTGAAGACAAATTCAAAGCCGCCGGCATTCACTACGAACACCGCTTGATCGACGATATGGTGGCTTCGGCGCTGAAATGGTCGGGGGGCTATGTTTGGGCCTGCAAAAATTATGACGGCGATGTGCAATCTGACACTGTCGCTCAGGGCTTTGGCAGCCTTGGGCTAATGACCTCGGTGCTGATGACGCCCGATGGCAAGATTGTTGAGGCAGAGGCCGCCCATGGCACCGTGACGCGGCATTATCGCCAGCATCAAAAGGGTCAGGCGACCTCGACAAATTCGATCGCCTCGATCTTCGCTTGGTCAGGCGGGCTGAAGCATCGCGCCAAGCTTGACGACAACGAGGCGCTGATGCGCTTTGCCGCCACCTTGGAAAAAGTCACCGTCGCCACGGTCGAGGATGGCTTTATGACCAAGGATCTGGCGCTGCTGGTTGGCCCCGATCAGAAATGGCTGACCACGATGGGCTATTTGGAAAAGGTTGACGAATATCTGAACAAAGCCTTGGTGGGCTAAAGACATCGGGCCGGCCACTGTGCCGGCCCGTTTTTTTTCACAGCACGCCTATTTGGGCAAAAACAGACGATCATTCGGCCCCAGCGCCTGCGCGTGATAGCCAAAGCCCTCAAGATACACGCTGACCGCATCCAAAAGCTGTTCGCGCGGCAGACATTCTACCCAAAGCGCTGGCTGGCGCTGGCGCAAAATGCCCTCGGCCCCCATCAGCACCTCCATCTGCATGCCTTCGACGTCAATCTTAATCAGATCAAGATCGGCCAGATCGTCGGCTTCAAGCACATCATCCAGTGCAAAAAGCGCAACCGTGCCGTCTTTTTTCGCGCGATAGGTGGTTGCCCCCAGATTGCGTGGATTGAAGCGCGCCATCTCGCCAAAGCCAGTTTCCGCACCAAGCAGACAGTTATAGGCCAGCACCCGATCTTCGATCTGGTTCAGAACGATGGTGTCGCACAGCGTGGCATAGGCATGCGGCATCGGCTCGAAGGCCAGTACCTTGGCGGCCCCCATCACGCGGGTGAAATAGGCGGTGTGATTGCCAATATTGGCACCGATATCGCAAACAATCGAGCGCGGTCCGATCAGGCCAAAGGTCTCAAGCTGGGCCAATTGCCTCGCCTCGTAAAAGCTGCGGGTCTTTAGAATCACCCTTTGTAGATAGTCTTCCTGCGCATCGGGCAATGACAGCGCCACGCGGGTTGCGCGCGGGCCGTTAAAGCGCAGAATATGCCCGGCCTCAAGCAAAGCCACCCGTTGCAACAGCAGCTGATCCTCGATCTGCCGGCTCAACAGATCCAATTTCGTCTCGAGAGGTGTCAGATCAAAGCTGTCGTCGCGCGGCACTGCGGAAATTTGCGCCTGTCTGACTGCCATATGTTCCCTCTTGCGCCTGTTTCGAACAGCCTGACCCGCAACCATGGTCGAAAAACGGCAAAGTTAAGATAAATCTGGTGCAACCGAGGGTCTGTCTCGATTTTTTGGGCCAAAATCCAAGCGCAGCCGCGCCAAAGCCACGCATTGCGCTTGGTTTTCGTAAACTTCCAAGGTTCCTCTGGCCTTTCCGCGCAGTCTGGGGTATCGCGCGGATCAAAGCTGACAAATGAAAGTGACCCTCCCGATGGAGCTCCGCAACATCGCCATTATCGCGCACGTCGACCATGGCAAGACCACCCTCGTTGACGAACTGCTCAAGCAGTCCGGTTCGTTCCGTGAAAACCAAGCCGTTTCCGAACGCGCGATGGACAGCAACGACATCGAACGCGAGCGTGGCATCACCATTCTTGCCAAATGTACCTCGCTGGAATGGCAAGGCCTGCGCATCAATATCGTCGACACCCCCGGTCACGCCGACTTTGGTGGCGAAGTTGAGCGGATTTTGTCGATGGTTGACGGTGTGGTTTTGCTGGTGGATGCGGCTGAAGGCCCGATGCCACAGACCAAATTCGTGACCGCAAAGGCGCTTGCGCTGGGTCTGCGTCCGATTGTGGTTCTGAACAAAGTCGATAAGCCTGATGCAGAACCTGCGCGCGCGCTGAACGAAGTGTTCGACCTGTTTGCCAACCTTGGCGCCGACGACGATCAGCTTGATTTCCCAGTGCTTTACGCCTCGGGTCGCGCTGGTTGGGCGGACGCAGAGCTTGACGGTCCGCGCAAGGATCTGAATGCGCTTTATGATCTGGTGGTAAGCCATGTCAAAGAGCCAAAGCAGCTGTCGCGCCGCGACGAGCCGTTCCAAATGCTGGCGACCACGCTTTCGGCTGACCCGTTTATCGGCCGTATTCTGACCGGCCGCGTCGAGGCAGGCACCCTGCGTGCTGGCGAAACCATCAAGGCGCTGTCGCGCGATGGCACCAAGATCGAACAGTTCCGCGTGTCGAAGGTTTTGGCCTTCCGCGGTCTGGTTCAGACCCCGATTGATGCCGCAGAGGCTGGCGATATCGTCACCTTGGCCGGCATGACCAAGGCAACCGTGGCCGATACGCTGTGCGCTTTGGAAGTGGACGTCGCCATCCCCGCACAGCCGATTGACCCGCCGACGATTTCGGTGACCTTTGGCATCAACGACTCGCCTTTGGCAGGCAAAGAAGGCTCTAAGGTTCAGTCGCGCGTGATCCGCGAACGTCTGATGCGCGAAGCCGAAGTCAACGTCGCGATCAAAATCTCGGACACCCCCGGCGGTGACGCCTTTGAAGTCGCCGGTCGTGGCGAATTGCAGATGGGCGTGTTGATCGAGAACATGCGCCGCGAAGGCTTCGAGCTGTCGATCTCGCGTCCAAAGGTGATCTTCCAAGACATCGACGGCGTGAAATCCGAGCCTATCGAAGAAGTCACCATCGACGTTGATGACGAATATACCGGCGCTGTGATCGAGAAAATCACCGGTCCGCGTAAGGGCGATCTGGTCGAGATGAAGCCCGCAGGCGTTGGCAAGACCCGCATCATCGCGCATGTGCCTTCGCGCGGTCTGATCGGCTATCATGGCCAGTTCATGACCGACACCCGCGGCACCGGCGTGTTGAACCGCGTGTTCCACGGCTGGGCACCGCACAAGGGTGCGATCGAAGGCCGTCGCCAAGGCGTGCTGATTTCGATGGAAACCGGTATTTCGGTGGCCTATGCGATGTGGAAACTGGAAGACCGCGGCCACTTCTTTATTGGCGTGCAAGAACCGGTTTACACCGGCATGATCATCGGCGAACACAGCCGTGACAACGATCTGGAAGTGAACCCGCTGAAGGGCAAACAGCTGACCAACGTCCGCGCCTCGGGCACCGACGAAGCTGTGCGTCTGACCACGCCGGTGAAACTGTCGCTGGAACAGTGCATCGCCTATATCGACGATGACGAACTGGTTGAAGTGACGCCAAAATCGGTGCGGATGCGCAAACGTTTCTTGGATAGCACCGAGCGTAAGCGCAACAAGAGCAAAGACTAAAACAAAGAAAAACCGCCCCTCGGGGCGGTTTTTTTACAGGCTGTGGCAGGGTCGGCTTAGGCGGCCAAAGCCAGCCTGCAGGGGCGAAAATCTTCCACCGTTACGGTTTCGCCGTCAAATGTCGAAAAGCTTGCGCTGGCAATCTCGGTCCAATCGCCCTGCCCATCCTCAAGCGGCTCTGAGACCACCGCCATGCCCTGACGCGTTTCGGAATAGCGGTAGTAAAGCGATGGCACCTGTTCGTCGCTGGAATAGCGCACCGCATAAAGCTTTTTGCCGTCCGACAAGGCCGCCGTCATCCGCAGATAGGGCGCTGCCCCCTTGGCCTTGGCAATCGAGATAAACCGCGCCGCAGCCCGTTCCAGCGCGCCACGCGGATCGGCGTCCAACCCCTCGCCCAAGGCCACCAGAAACAGCGCCTCGGAATCGGTGGCACCTTTGCGGTCGCTATAAAGCTCTTCCGGGATCATCATTTCAGCATCGCGGCGGAACTTTTCAAAGCCGCCGATCTGGCCGTTGTGCATGAACGACCAAGTGCCATGCGCAAAGGGATGGCAATTGTTGCGGCTGGTCGCGGTGCCGGTCGAGGCGCGCACATGCGCCATAAACAGATGCGATTTCACCTGCGCGGTCAGGCTTTTCAGGTTCGGATCCGACCAAGCCGGCAGCACATCGCGGTAAAGCCCGGGCTCTGCGCGCTCGCCGTACCAAGCAAGCCCAAAGCCATCAGCATTGATCGCCGAATTGCACTGGGTGGCGCAATGGCTTTGATGGATCAAGGAATGGCCCGGGCGACTGACGATCTCTTCCAGAAAAATCGGAGTGCCAATATAGGCTGCCCAGCGACACATGTGTTAACCCCTTGGTAAGGGACCAGGTTTTAGCATTGGTCCATTTGCGGGAAAGAGTATCACAGCCAAGCCGGCGCTCAATACAATTTCCCGCGAAATGCAATCAATCGCCCAGCTCTTCCACCACCATCAGATCGCGCACCGAAGCGCCTTTGGCATGGGCAAGCGCTGCTTGATAGTCGGGCGAATGATAGCAGGCCACCGCCGCCTCAAGGCTTGGAAAGCGCGCGACGACATTGCGCGCGCGCTCGTTGCCCTCAAGCTGGACATAGCGGCCACCGCGGGCCAGAAACACCCCGCCGTGGGCCGCAATCGCGGGGCCAGCCCCTGTGGCATAGCGGCCATAGGCCTCGGCGTCGGTGACATCGACATGGGCAATCCACAAGGCAGTTGGCATTCTAGGCCTCCAGCGCTGCGTGAACGGCTGCAATCGCGGCATCGGCCAGCGCGATATCTGCGCCGCCCGCCTGCGCCATATCTGGCCTGCCACCGCCGCCCTTGCCGCCAAGCGCCTCGGCCGCAGCTTTGACCAGCGTTACCGCCGAAATCCGCGCGGTCATATCCGCCGTCACGCCAGCCGCCACCGCAGGTTTCGCCCCGGTATCGGCAATCAGCACCACTGCGCCCGAGCCGATCTGCGCCTTCATCTCGTCAATCAGCGCCGGAAGATCCTTGCCCGAGACGCCACTCAGCACCTGCGCAATCAGCTTTACGCCGTTGATTTCCTTGATCTCTGGGCCACCCGACTTGCCACCCATCGCCAACTCGCGGCGCAGTTGCGCCACCTCATTGGCCAAAGCGCGCCGCTCGTCTTGCAAGGCTTTAACGCGGTCCAGCACATCGCCCGCATGGGTTTTCAGCGCCGTCGCCACATCCGACAGGCGGGCGTCTTGCGCGCGCAAATGGTCAAGTGCCGCCTGCCCCGTCAGTGCCTCAATCCGGCGCACGCCCGAAGACGAGGCGCTTTCGCTGAGCAAAACAAAGGCGCCAATATCGCCGGTGCGCTTGACATGGGTGCCGCCGCAAAGCTCGAGGCTATAGGTGCGCCCGTCGCTGCCCTTGCCCGAACCGTCCAGCTGCCCCATCGAGACCACGCGGACCTCATCGCCATATTTCTCGCCAAACAGCGCCTGCGCGCCCAAGGCCCGCGCGTCATCAGGCGTCATGATCCGGGTGTCCACGGCGGTGTTCTGCCGCACAAAGGCGTTGACCTCGGCCTCGACCGTGCCGATTTCGGCAGCAGTCATGCCTTGGCTGTGGCTGAAGTCAAAGCGCAAACGATCTGGCGCGTTCAAGCTGCCACGCTGGGCGACATGATCGCCCAAAGCGCGCCGCAGCGCCTCGTGCAGCAGGTGGGTGACCGAATGGTTGGCCTGAATAGAGGCGCGCCGCGCATGGCTGACCTCGAGCTTGGCGGCCTGACCGCGCAGGATGCTGCCTTCGATCACAGTGCCCAAGTGAATGAAAACGCCCGCAGTTTTCTTGGTATCGGTGACTTCAACCAAACCTGTTGCCGTGCGGATAAAGCCGGTATCGCCGACCTGACCGCCGCTTTCTGCATAGAACGGCGTCTGGTTCACCATGACTTGTACGTTCGTGCCAGTGACTGCATCGCCAATTTGCGCGCCGTCGCGCACCAAGGCCAGCACCTCGCCCTCGGCGGTTTCAGTGTCATAGCCAAGGAATTCGGTCACGCCCTTGTCTTGCGCAAGCTCGAACCAGATATTGGCGTCAGTCGCCTCGCCCGAACCGACCCAAGCCGCGCGCGCTTTCTTGCGCTGCTCGTCCATCGCGGTCTCGAAGCCCTGCACGTCGACGCCGCGCCCCTTTTCGCGCAGCGCGTCCTGCGTCAGATCCAAGGGGAAGCCGTAGGTGTCATAAAGCTTGAACGCTGCCGGGCCGGGCAGATCGCCGCCCTCGGGAATACGCTCCAGCTCGTCGTCCAGCAGCTTGAGGCCCCGGTCAAGCGTGGTGCGGAACCGGCTTTCCTCGAGCCGCAGCGTCTCTTCGATCATGCTTTGCGCGCGGCCCAATTCGGGATAGGCCGCCCCCATTTGCCGCACCAAAGTCGGCACCAGCTTGTGCATCACCGGATCTTGCGCGCCCAACATATGCGCGTGGCGCATGGCGCGGCGCATAATCCGGCGCAGCACATAACCGCGCCCCTCATTCGACGGCATCACACCATCGGCAATCAGGAAAGAGGTCGAGCGCAAGTGGTCGGCAATGACGCGGTGGTGCATTTTGCCCGGACCATCCGGATCGGCACTGGTCGCATGCGCCGAAGCCTCGATCAGGCTGCGCATCAGATCGGTGTCGTAATTGTCGTGCTTGCCTTGCAAAAGCGCGCCAATCCGCTCCAGCCCCATGCCGGTGTCGATCGACTGCATCTCAAGCGGGCGCAGGCTGCCATCGGCAAACTGCTCGTTTTGCATGAAAACATTGTTCCAGATTTCAATGAAACGGTCGCCATCTTCCTCGGCACTGCCCGGAGGGCCGCCCCAGATATGTTCGCCGTGGTCATAGAAAATCTCGGTGCAAGGTCCGCAAGGCCCCGTCGGCCCCATGCGCCAAAAGTTGTCATCCGAAGCGATGCGGATGATCTTATGCTCGGGCAGACCGGCGATTTTCTTCCAGAAATTGGCGGCTTCGTCATCGGTGTGATAGACGGTGACCAGAAGCTTATTCTTATCAAGGCCGAAATCTTTGGTCAGCAATTCCCAAGCAAAAGCAATGGCTTGCTCTTTGAAGTAATCGCCAAAGCTAAAGTTTCCCAGCATCTCGAAAAAGGTGTGGTGCCGCGCGGTATAGCCGACATTGTCAAGATCGTTGTGCTTGCCGCCCGCGCGCACGCATTTTTGCGCCGTGGTGGCGCGCTTGTAATCGCGGGTCTCGACGCCGGTAAAGGCGTTCTTGAACTGCACCATCCCCGAGTTGGTAAACATCAAGGTCGGATCATTGCGCGGCACCAAGGGCGAGCTTTCAACGACACGGTGGTCGTTGCGCGCAAAGAAATCGGTGAAGGTCGAGCGGATATCGTTCAACGAAGGCATAGGTTTGGCCCCCCAAAAGGCAGAAAAAAGGGTGATTGCGCCCCGTTTATCCCCGCAAGACGGGCCTGTCCACGCCTTGATTGCTTTGCACAAAAAAAGGCCGGAAACTCGGGGTTCCGGCCTAGTTTTTTAGATCATTTGATCAAGGATCAGTCGTCGAGCAATGCAGTATCCTCGGAGGCCATAGCAAAATCCAAACCATTGGCGGCGCGGATCTTTTCTTCGATGTCTCGCGCCATCGCAGGGTTTTGCTTTAGGAAGGTTTTCGCATTCTCGCGGCCCTGCCCGATCCGCTCATCGCTGAAGGAATACCAGCTGCCGGATTTCTCGACCACGCCAGCTTTGACGCCGATATCGACCAACTCGCCCATCTTCGAGATGCCCTCGCCATACATGATGTCGAATTCCACCTCGCGGAACGGAGGGGCGACTTTGTTCTTCACCACTTTGACGCGGGTCGAGTTGCCAACCACTTCGTCGCGGTCCTTGATCGCGCCGATGCGGCGAATATCCAAGCGCACCGAGGCGTAAAACTTCAGCGCATTGCCGCCGGTGGTGGTTTCGGGCGAGCCAAACATCACGCCAATCTTCATGCGGATCTGGTTGATAAAGATCACCATGCAATTGCTGCGGCCAATGCTGGCGGTCAGTTTGCGCATGGCTTGGCTCATCAGACGCGCTTGCGAGCCCATCTGCATATCGCCCATATCGCCTTCGATTTCCGATTTCGGCGTCAAAGCTGCGACCGAATCGACCACAATCAGGCTAACAGCCCCCGAGCGCACCAGCGTGTCGACAATCTCCAAAGCCTGCTCGCCAGTGTCGGGTTGGCTGATCAGCAGCTCGTCCAGATTGACGCCCAGCTTTTTGGCATATTGCGGATCAAGCGCATGTTCAGCGTCAACAAAGGCGCAAACGCCGCCCTTTTTCTGCGCTTCGGCCACACAATGCAGCGTGAGCGTGGTCTTGCCCGAAGATTCAGGACCATAAATCTCAATAATCCGCCCCTGCGGCAAACCACCGATGCCCAAAGCAATGTCCAGCCCCAAAGACCCGGTCGAGGTCGCCTCGACATCCATCACCGCATTGTCTTGGCCGAGCTTCATAATCGAGCCCTTGCCAAACTGGCGTTCAATCTGTGCCAATGCGCTTTCCAGCGCCTTTGCCTTGTCCATATCGCGCTTCCCGTTCAATTCGAGTAGATTTGCCGCTGCCATTTGCTTTGCCCTTATTCCATGCTTGCATCCAGGCGGCAATCGCCGAAGATGTTCTTGCTTTGTTTGCTATCTATGGGGGTAAAAAGAGAACATTTCAATCAAATTGTCACCCATTCACTATTCAGCAGCAAGATTAATGAAGCGTTACCATCGCTGGGCTTTTGGGAGTGTTGCGCAAGATATTTGAAAAAACATGGGCTTTCTTGGCAAAAACAGTCACTTGCACTGCGCGTGAACGGTCTCTGTTAGGTCTGACAGCGAAAACGGCTTGGCAAGGAAGGTTGAATTCGGAATCCGCGATTGGCCTTCTGACAGCGATTCTTCGGCATAGCCCGACACAAAAATAACCCGCACCTGCGGTCTTTTTTGCAATGCAATGCGCACCCAAGTTGGACCATCCATACCCGGCATCACCACATCGGTGACAAAGATATCAATCTGAAGCGTCTCATCTTGCAAAATCTGCAAAGCCGCTTCGGCACTCTCGGCCTCAAGCACGGTAAAGCCGCGCATCCGCAGGGCGCGGCTGGCGAA
>CAJXWJ010000019.1 GCA_913062925.1 uncultured Pseudorhodobacter sp.
CAGATGCTGTGCGAAAGCCCCGCCGCCCCGCCGGACGGGTTTTCCCCGCCGATCAAGGCCTTTACCGCAGGCGCGCCACCGCCCCCCGCCGTGCTGGAAAAGGCTGCCAAACTGGGGCTTGAGGTGATGCAGGTTTACGGGCTGACCGAAACCTATGGCCATATCAGCCAATGCCTGTGGCAAGCGCCTTGGTCCGATCTGCCGATCTCGCAGCAGGCGGAAAAGCAGGCGTTGCAGGGCGTGGCCTTTCCGATGGTGGAACCGATCCGCGTGGTCGACCGCGCCACCGGGCTGGATGTGCCCGCCGATGGTGTCACCCAAGGCGAGATCGGCATTCGCGCCAACACCGTGATGAAGGGCTATTACAAAGACCCCGAAGCCACCGCCGAAGCCTTTAAGGGCGGCTGGTTCTGGTCGGGCGATGCGGCGGTGCTGCACCCCGATGGCTATGTGCAAATTCGCGACCGGCTGAAAGATGTGATCATCTCGGGCGGCGAGAATGTGTCTTCGGTCGAAGTCGAGGCGGTGCTGTACCGTCACCCCGCGATCAAAGCCGCCGCTGTGGTGGCGCGCGCGCATGAACGTTGGGGCGAGGTGCCCTGCGCCTTTGTCGAGCTGCGCGATGACGCGGCTTTGACCGAAGCCGAGATCATCGGCTTTTGTCGCAGCCATCTGGCGGGCTTTAAAACCCCTAAATCGGTGATTTTCGCCGAACTTCCCAAGACCTCGACCGGCAAGGTGCAGAAATTTATCCTGCGCAATATTGCCCGCGATCTTGGCCCACTCGACGCATAAGGACATGCTATGACGCTTGATATTCTGGGCTTTGGCACCAAAAATCTGACGCTTGATCTGCACGAGGACGGCGTTTTGGTGATGACGCTGGACCGTGCGGCCAAGCGCAACGCGCTGAATGCCGATACGATCGAAGAATTGGTGACGCTGTTTTCAGCCATCCCGCGCGCGGGGGTGCGGGCGGTGGTGCTGGCGGCCAATGGCGATCACTTTAGCGCCGGGCTGGATCTGGTGGAACACCATAAGGCCGACCGCTCGCCTGCCGAATTCATGCATCTGTGCATGCGCTGGCACGAGGCTTTTAACAAAATGGAATATGGCGGCGTGCCGGTGATTGCAGCGCTAAAGGGCGCTGTAGTGGGCGGCGGGCTAGAGCTTGCCTCTTCGGCGCATGTGCGCGTTGCCGATGCTTCGACCTATTTCGCCTTGCCCGAGGGGCAGCGCGGGCTGTTCACCGGCGGTGGCGCCACCATTCGCGTGGCAGGTCTGGTGGGCAAGGCGCGGATGATCGACATGATGCTGACCGGCCGCGTCTATAAGGGGCAAGAGGCGATTGACGTAGGCCTTGCGCAATATCTGGTGGAGGACAGCTTTGCGGTGGCGCTGGGCTTGGCCCGCAAAGCCGCGCAAAACCTGCCTTTGACCAATTTCGCGATCTGCTCGGCGATCAGCCATATGGGCAATATGTCGGCCTTTGACGCCTCTTATGCCGAGGCGGTGGTGGCGGGCGTGGTCAACACCCAGCCCGCAGCCCGCGACAGGCTTGACGCCTTTGCCAAAGGCACCGCCGCGCGCATTCGGCCCGAATAGGGCCCGCTTGGCCACCGCGACCAAGCCCTAAGCGGGCTTGGTCAGCGCGGTCCAAGCCTGATACTGCGTCAAGAACACCCGCCCGTTCAGATGCGCCAACAGCTCGCTGCCGCGCATCCGGTCCATCACCGGACCTTTCACCTCGGACAGATGAAAGCCTACACCCATGCTGATAAAGCGGGTGTTGATCGCCTCTAGTGCCTCTAGTGCCGAAAGGTCGATCTCGTTCACCGCGCCGCACATCAAGATCACATGCCGCACCGGGCAATTGGCGGCAACGCGGTTCAGCATGTAATCCTCAAGAAACCGCGCATTGGCGAAATACAGGCTCTCATCCACCCGCAGCGTCACCACGGCCGGATCGGTCAGCACGGCATGGCGGTTGATGTTGCGAAAATGCTCGGTCCCCGGCACCAGCCCCACCTCGGCCACATGCGGGCGCGAGGTTTTGTAAAGAAACAGCAGCAACGAGATCAGCACCCCGCCCGAAACCCCGATTTCAACCCCAAAGCCCAAGGTCGCCAAAATCGTCACCAGCACGGCGGCGAAATCGGCCTTGGAATAGGCCCAGGCCCGCGTCAGGATCGAGAAATCCACAAGGCTCAGCACCGCCACAATGATCGTGGCCGCCAGCGTCGCCTTGGGCAGGTAATAGACCAAAGGCGTCAGCGCCACGGCAGCAATCGCCAGACCAACGGCGGTAAAGGCCCCCGCCGCTGGCGTCTCGGCCCCCGCATCGTAATTCACCACCGAGCGCGCAAATCCCCCCGTCACCGGATAGCCGCCGGTAAAGGCCGCCCCGATATTGGCCATGCCAAGCCCGATCAATTCCTGATCCGGCACAATACGTTGCCGCTTTTTCGCGGCCAAGGTTTGCGCCACCGAGATCGATTCCACAAAGCCGATGATCGAGATCAGCAGCGCCGGCAGCAACAGATCGCCAATCAGCTTTGGCGAAAACGAAGGCAGCGTCAGCGGCGGCAATTGCTGCGGCACACTGCCCACAATCGACACGCCATGCTCGCCCAGATTAAACCCCCAAGCCAGCAGGGTGGTGACCACAACCGCAGCCACGGGCCCCGCCTTTGACGCCACCTCGACCGATTTTCCTCGCCAGCCGCGCGCCAGCAGCAAGGCTTTTAGCCCGCCGCGCCGCACCCAAAACAAAAACGCCGTCGCCGAGCCGCCAATCGCCAGCGTGATCAGGCTGGTATTGCCCAGATGCGACAGAAACGACGGCAACACCTGCACCAAAGTCTCGCCCTCGGCCTTGACGCCAAAGATCGACTTCATCTGGCTCATCGCGATCAACAGGCCCGAGGCGGTGATGAAACCAGACACCACCGTATGGGACAGAAAATTCGCGATAAACCCCAGCCGAAACACCCCCAAGGCCAGCAGCATCAGCCCCGACAACAGCGCAAGCGTCAGTGCGGCCGTGGCATAATCTGCCGTGCCCGCCTCGGCCACCTTGCCAATCGTCGCCGCCGTCATCAGCGACACCACCGCCACCGGCCCCACCGCCAGCGCGCGGCTGGTGCCAAAGACCGCGTAAAGCATGATCGGCAGGATCGAGGCATAGATCCCCGCCTCGGGCGGCAGACCCGCAAGCATGGCATAGGCCAAAGATTGCGGAATAAGCATGATGGTGACGATCAGCGCCGCGACCAGATCATTCGACAGGCTGGCGCGCGAATAGGTTTTGCCCCAGTCCAGAATGGGCAAATAGCGCAGCAAGGGGCGGAAGTTCATAACGTTAGGCTTTCTTTTTCTTCTCGGTCACAAAAGAGGTGGCGACCATTCCCAGCGCCATTGCGGCGATAAAGGTCCAAACCTCGGGCAGCAGGGTGCCAAGGGCAGGCAGCGCGCCGCCCGGACAAAATCCGGTGATGCCCCAGCCAATGCCAAAAATCGCAGCGCCGCCGATCAGCCGCGCGTCGATCACGCGGCTGGTGGGCAGTGTGAATGTGCTGTCAAACAGCGGCACGCCCTTGGGCAGAACCAGCCGGTAGCCCACAAAGGTCACCGCCAGCGCGCCGCCCATCACAAAGGCAAGGCTTGGGTCCCAAGTGCCGGTGATGTCAAAGAAATTCAAGACCTTGGCAGGGTTTGCCATGCCCGCCACCGCAATGCCGGTGCCAAAGATCACGCCGATAAGATAGGTTACGATCAGACGCATTTATGCCCCCACCACATGGCGCAGCACATAGACAGTGGCGACGCTAAACCCCATAAAAACCAGCACGGCCACCAAAGAGCGTGGCGACATCCGCGCCAGCCCGCAGACCCCATGCCCCGAGGTGCAGCCCGCCCCCAAAGTCACGCCAATGCCCACCAAAACTCCGCCCACGACCAGCGCGTTATGGCTCATCTCGGCCTCGACCACCGGCATCTTGCCCGTGGCCAGAAACACCACCCAAGGCCCGGTCATCATGCCAAGGATCACAGCGACCCGCCACAGCCAATCTTTTTGCGAGGCAGGCGCGAAGACGCCGGCCAAAATGCCAGTGGCCCCCATGACGCGACCCAAGGTCAACATCAAAAGCACGGCCGACAGGCCAATCAAGCTGCCGCCAAACAGCGATTGCAGCGGCGTAAATGCGGTTTCCAAAGCGACACTCCTCTCGGTCTTTCGCGCCTGATGCGCGTTGCGGCACAGGCTAAGACAGATAGGACTGAAATTACATCTATAAAGATGAATGTGGGAATATTATTTCCGCAACGCCCGCGCCACACCGCGCAATTCCGCCAGCCCGCGCATCCGCCCGATCAGCGGATAGCCGGGATGGGTGGCGCGGCCAATATCGGCCAAAAGATCATGGCCGTGATCGGGGCGCATCGGCAGGGGGGTGTCGCGCCCTGCCTCGGCCGCCAGCAGCGCCGCGATCAGCGCCACCATATCGGTGTCGCCGTCCAGATGGGCTGCCTCTTCAAAGGATCCATCGGGCTCTTTGCGCACATTGCGCAGATGCGCGAACCAGATCCGATCGGCAAAGCGGCGGGCAATCGCGGGCACATCATTGGCCGGATTGGCGCCCAATGACCCCGAACACAGCGTCAATCCATTGGCCGGATCATCCACCGCCGCCAAGACCCAAGCGATATCTTCGGCAGTCGAGACAATGCGCGGCAGCCCCAGAATATCGCGCGGCGGATCGTCGGGATGCACGCAAAGCCGCATGCCCAATTCGGCGGCACAAGGCACCACCTCTTGCAAAAAGCGTTTGTAATTGGCGCGCAGCTCGTCGCGGCCAATGCCCTCATAAAGCTTTAGCGCCGCGCGCAGCCCTGCGATGTCATAGCGGTCATAGGCCCCGGGCAGGCCCGACATGATCGCATGCAGCAGACCTTCGCGCGTGGCCTCATCGGCAGATTGAAACCAAGCCGCCCCGCGCGCACGCACCGCGGCGGGATAATCGGCCTCTGCCTCGGCGCGGCCCAACATATTGATCTCGAAGGCCGCCATCTTATAGGCCTCAAAGCGCAGACAGGCCCCGCCACCGGCAACGGGGGCCTTAAGGTCGGTGCGGGTCCAATCCAGCAGTGGCATGAAGTTGTAACAGATCACCTTGACGCCCTCGGCCGCCAAATTGCGCAGGCTGTCGCGGTAATTGGCGAAAAGCGGTGCCAGATCGCCTTCGCCGCGCTTGATCCGCTCGTGGATCGGCAGGCTTTCGACCACCTCCCAAGTGAAGCCCGCAGCCTCGATCATGGCGCGGCGCGCCGCAATCGCCTCGCGCGGCCAGACCTCGCCATAGCTGATCTCGTGCAGGGCGGTCACGATCCCAGTCGCACCGGTCTGGGCGATTTCGGGCAGGGTGATGGCATCCAAAGGGCCAAACCAGCGCCAGCTTTCGATCATCTTACGCGTTCCTTGTCAGAGTTTGGGTCACAGCTGTCCGCGCGCCGCAGCTATGCAATTGCGCATAGCTGCGGCGCAGGATCGGGTCAATCTGGGCGGCTTGGGCGGCCGAGAATACCGCGCGCTCTGCCAAAAGCGCGCCCACCGGATCGGCGCTATTGGCTGCCAGATGCAGAGCTGCGGCCATCGGATCTTTGACCTCGATCGCAGCCCCCGCCTCATCGCGGCCCGAGACATAGCGCATCCAGCCCGCCACCGCCAAAGCCAGACCGGGGCAATCGCCCTTGGCCTCGGCCATGGTGCCCAAAATCCGCTGCGGCAGCTTTTGGCTGCCATCCATCGCGATTTGCCAGCAGCGGTGCCGGATCGCCGGGTTTTGATAGCGCGCCAGCAAGGCCGCCGCATAGGCTTGCAGATCGACGCCTTGCGGTGGGGTCAGCACCGGCGTGATCTCGGCCCAAAGCAGCTGTGCGAAGGCGGCAAAATCGGGGTCGGCGACGGTGTCCGAGATGGTCTCGAACCCCGCCAGATAGCCCAGATAGGCAAGGGCCGAATGCGTGCCGTTCAGCATCCGCAGCTTCATCAGCTCGAAAGGCGCGACATGCCTGACCATCTGCACGCCGACGGCGGCAAAATCGGGCCGCGCGCCGCCTACAAAATCATCCTCGATCACCCATTGCCGAAAGGGTTCATGGATCACCGGGGCGGCATCCAGCAGGCCCGTGGCCGTGGTCACCCGCGCCAGATCCTCGGGCTTGGTCGCAGGCACGATCCTGTCAACCATCGTGGCGGGAAAGCGCGCGTTTTGGGCGATCCAATCGGCCAAATCGGCGTCAAGCGCGCGGGCAAACTGCAAAACCACGCCGCGCAGCACCGCACCATTATGCGGCAGGTTATCGCAAGACAGCAGGGTAAAGGGCGCCACCCCCGCTTGGCGGCGCAGGGCCAAGGCCCGCACCAAATAGCCGATGGCCGAGCGCGGCAGCGGGTTCGCCAAATCCTGCACAATATCGGGATGGTCAAAGTTCAGCGCCCCGCTGGCGGGCAGGTGGCAATAGCCTTTCTCTGTCACCGTCAGGCTGACAATGCGCACCGCAGGATCGGCCATAGCCGCCAGCAGCGCCGCAGGGTCTTCGGGAGCGACAAGGATATTTTCAATCACATCAACGATCTGCGCGGTATCGCCTTTGGGGCCAGCCTCAAGCGCTGTATAAGCAAAGCCTTGCGGCGCAAGCCTGTCGCGCATGCCCGCTGATTGCAGGCTTGCCGCCAGAATGCCCCAATCGCCGCCCGAGGCCGCCATGGCTTCGGCCACATAAATCGCCCCATGCGCGCGGAAAAACGCGCCAAGGCCCAGATGCACAATGCCAACCGCTGGCCGCAAACCCGCCCTGCGTGTCACCCTATCTTGCAAGCCAGCCTCCATCGACATTCAGCACCGCGCCGTGGATATAGTTTGCCGCAGCCGACGCAAGGAAAACCGCAGCGCCGGCGATGTCGCTGGCCTCGCCCCAACGCCCTGCGGGGATGCGGTCTAAAATTGCAGCGTTGCGGGCCGGATCGGCGCGCAGGGCTGCGGTGTTATTGGTGGCAATATAGCCCGGTGCAATCGCATTGACGTTGATGCCCCGCGCCGCCCATTCATTGGCAAGCGCCTTGGTCAGCCCGGCAACCCCATGTTTTGACGCGGTATAAGACGGCACCCGAATGCCGCCCTGAAACGACAACAGCGAGGCTATATTGACGATCTTGCCGCTTGCCTTGCGGGCAAAGATCGCGCGGGCAAAGGCTTGGGCGGTAAAGAACTGCGCCTTCAGGTTGGTGTCGATCACCGCGTCCCAATCGTCTTCGCTGAAATCCACCGCATCGGCGCGGCGAATGATGCCTGCGTTATTGACCAAAATATCAACCGCTTGGCCCGCAAAGGCGTCGCGCGCGGCCAGCGGGTCGCTGAAATCCAGCGCCAAGACCTGCGCCTTTGGGATCAGCGCCAAGGTCGCTTCGGGGTGCGTGCGGCCAGCCAAGATCACCTCGGCCCCCGCCTGCGCAAGCCCCAGCGCAATGGCTTGGCCGATGCCGGTGTTGGCGCCGGTGATCAGCGCGCGCTTGCCCTGCAACGAAAACAGCGTCACCGCAGCGCCTCCATCGCCACCATATCGACATCGCGGTAATCGGTGTTATCGCCCGCCATCGCCCAGCAAAACGAATAGCTGCCGGTACCTGCACCGCAATGGATCGACCAAGGTGGCGAGATCACCGCCTCTTCATTGGCCACCACCAGATGACGGGTTTCTTGCGGAGCCCCCATGATGTGAAATACCCGCTGGGCCGGGTCGAGGTCGAAGTAAAGATAGGCCTCCATCCGCCGATCATGCAGATGGGCGGGCATGGTGTTCCAAACCGATCCGCCGTGAAACTGGGTGTAGCCCATCACCAGCTGACAGCTTTGCATCACCTCGGGGTGGACAAACTGAAAGATGGTGCGGTCATTTGCGGTCTCGGGCGCGCCGGTGCGAAAGGATTTCGCGTCTTTGATCGTGATCAGCCGCGCCGGATAGGCGGCATGGGCTGGCGCTGACAGAATATAAAACCGCCCCGCGCCTGAAAACCGCACCGGGCCAGAGCCCAACCCCAGATAAACCACATCGCCCTTGGCCATCGCATAATCAACGCCTGCAGCCGAAACCACGCCCGCGCCGCCGACGTTCAAAACCGCCATCTCGCGCCGATCCAACACCGAAGCCGTGCCGCATTCCTTGACATGATCGAGCAGCAGATCCGCGCCATCCGGCACCGCCGCCCCCACAATCATGCGGTCATAATGGCTATAGATCAGCCGGATTTGCCCCGCCGCAAACAGACCACCTGCATGAAAATGCGCCCGCAGGCCCGTGGTGTCCAGCGCCTTGGCCGAGGCCGGATCAATCGCATAGCGGGTCTCAACGCTCAGCATAACGGCTTCCTTTCAAAGAAAATCTTCGCGCATCGGCGCAAAGCTGTCGATCAGCACGCCAGCCTCAAGGCAGAGGCAGCCGTGCGGTTGATGGGCCGCGATCATCAGGCTTTCGCCCGCCGCAAGATCGACCACCTCATCGCCGCGGGTAAAGCGAAAGCGACCCGACTGCACATAGCTTGCCTGCACATGCGGGTGTTGATGCCGCGCGCCGATGGCCCCGGTTGCAAAGCGAAACTCCACCAGCATCAGCGCCGGGTTTTGTGCCAAAACCTGCCGCGTCACCCCTTCGGCTGTGGGAACAATCGGCGCGCGCATCAGTGGAACAACGACGGCAGCCAAAGCGATAGCGCAGGCACATAGGTGACCATCAGCAAGGTCGCCACGGCCGCGCCATAAAACGGCCAGATCGAGCGCATCGCCTGCGAAATCGGAATGCGCCCCACCGCGCAGCCGACAAACAGCACCGCCCCCACTGGTGGCGTGCAAAGCCCGATGCCAAGGTTCAAGATCAAGATCACCCCAAAATGCACCGGATCCACGCCAAAGGCTTGTGCGACGGGCAGGAAAATCGGCGTGGTGATCACGATCAGCGGTGACATATCCATAAAGGTGCCAAGGATCAGCAGCACCACATTCAGCAGCAGCAAAATCACAATCGGATTGTCCGACACGCCTTGCAGCATCGCCACCATCTGCGCCGGCACCCGGGTATAGGCCAAAAGCCAGCCAAAAGACGCCGCACAGCCGATCACCATCAACACCATCGCAGTGGTGCGCACGGCGGCAAAGGTGGCCTCGACAAAGTCATGCCAGCTAAGCGAGCGATAGACAAAAAACGTGATCAATGCGGCATAGACCACCGCGATATTCGAAGATTCCGAGGCGGTGAATATCCCCGAACGTACGCCGCCAAAGATGATCAAGATCAGAATAAGCCCCGGCACCGCCGAGGTGAAAATCTGCCCCAAGGCCGCCCAACCCGGAAAAGCCTCGGTCGGATAGCCGCGGCTTTTGGCGACGAAATAGGCCGCGATCATCAAGCTTAGTGCCAAGATCAGCCCCGGAATAATCCCCGCCGTGAACAGATCGGCGATCGAGATTTTGCCGCCTGCCGAGATCGAATAGATGATCATATTATGGCTGGGCGGGATCATCAGCGCGATGATCGAGCCGACCACCGTCAGGTTCACCGCGTAATCGACATCATAGCCGCGCGCCTTCATCTGCGGCACCATCAGCCCGCCCACCGCACTTGCATCCGCCGCAGCCGAGCCCGAGACCCCGCCAAACATCACGCTGGCCAGCACGTTCACTTGCCCCAAACCGCCGCGCAAATGCCCGACCATCGCGCCCGCCAGCGCCACCAGACGCCGCGCAATATCGCCGCGCACCATCAGATCGCCGGCAAAGATAAAGAAGGGAATTGCCATCAGCGCAAAGACCGAAACCCCCGAATTCAACCGCTGAAACACCACCACCGGCGGCAGCCCCAGATAGACCACCGTGGCAAAGCTGGAAATCCCCAGACAAAAGGCCACCGGCGTGCCGATCAGCAACAAAAAGCTGAAACTGCCAAAAAGCACCCAAAGTTCCATGCTAGCTCTCCATCTCGGTTTCGCCAAAGCGCGCGGTCGGAAGGCCAGCGGCGCGGCGGGCTATGCGTTCGATCGAGAATAACATCACCAGCACCCCGCCCGCGATCACTGGCAGGAAATCAAACGCGCCGGAAATGCCCAAAGAGGGCACATTATGGCCCGCAGCATTTTGCGCCAACTGCACGCCAAACCACAGCATGCCCGCGCCAAAGCCCGTGACCGCCAGATCCGAAATCGTGTAAAGCCACAGCTTGGCCGTATTGGGCAGCACATAAAGCAGCACATCAAACGACAGGTGATAGCCTTCGCGAATGCCGACAGCGGCGCCTAGAAAGATAAACCAGCCCATGATCAGCACCGAAGCGGGTTCGGACCAGATCAGACTTGAATTCAGAATGTAGCGAAAAAACACTTGGGCTGCGATGATCACCGTCATCAGCACAAGCCCAATGCCCGCCACCCAAAGCGCTACGCGCGCCAAGATCCCCGTCGCCAAAGCCACGCGTTCCATATGATTTCCCTTGAAAAAGCAGGCCCGCGCAGATCTGCGCGGGCCAAAAGCTGGCTTATTTTGTGGCTTGAATGTCGGCGACCATCTTCTTCAAGACATCCGATGTGACATATTTTTCGTAAACCGGCACCATGGCTTCGATAAACGGTGTCTTGTCGATGTCTTTGATCAGCTGCACGCCTGCGGCCATGACTTTATCTTCCGAGATTTTTTCTTGGGCCGCCCAAAGCTCGCGGTTGATCGGCATCGACTCGCGTGCCGCCTGCCGGACTGCGGCCTGATCTTCGGCACTCAGCTTATCAAAGGACTTTTTCGACATCACCAGAACTTCTGGCACGATCAAATGCTGGTCCAGAGTATAGTATTTCGCGACTTCAAAGTGCCCCGAAGTGTCATAGGATGGCCAGTTGTTCTCGGCGCCATCGATAACGCCGGTCTGGATCGAGGAGTAAACCTCGCCGTAAGGCATCGGGGTTGCGTTGGCACCAAGCGCTGCGACCATATCGACGAACATATCCGATTGCATGACGCGGAATTTCATCCCAGCCATATCGGCGATCGAGGTGATTGGCTTTTCCTTGTTGTAAAAGCTGCGCGAGCCGCCGTCATAAAACGCCAGACCCACCAGATCATGCGCCTCGAAGGCATCAAGGATCTGCTGGCCCACGGGTCCGTCCATCACATTGTGCATATGTTCGGTCGAGCGGAAGATATAGGGCAGCGACGGCACTTGGGTTTCTGGAATGATGTTGTTGAACGGCCCAAGGCTGACGCGGTTCATATCAATCACGCCGAACTGGGTCTGCTCGATGGTGTCTTTTTCCTCGCCAAGCTGGGCCGAGGCAAAGATCTCGATGCAAACGCGGTCGCCGGTGCGTTCGCGCAGCATTTTGTCGATGGCCTTCACCGCTTCCACGGTTGGATAGCCATCGGGATGGGTGTCAGACGAGCGCAAAGTGACTTCGCAAGCACTTGCCGCAGAAGCCAAGGCCGCCGTCGACAGCAAAGCTGCAATAAGGGTCTTCATCTTCATAGTTTTCTCCTCCCAAATAAAGGCTCTCTCAGAGCCGGTAGGCCTTTTTTACAAGGCTGTAGCTAAGGTCGTAGGCGACCTCATAGGCCTCGTCTTCTGCCAGCCGCCCTGTGGCGACAAGTTCAGCGAGGTAGGCGCAATCCACGCGGCGCGCGACGTCATGGCGCGCGGGGATCGAACAAAAGGCGCGGGTGTCGTCGTTAAAGCCGACGGTGTTATAAAACCCTGCCGTTTCGGTGGTGTTTTGACGAAACCGTTTCATGCCTTCGGGGCTATCAAAGAACCACCAGGGTGGCCCCAGTTTCAGCGCGGGATAAACCCCCGCCAAGGGCGCAAGCTCGCGGCTTTGCGTGGTTTCATCCAAGGTAAAGGCGATGATCGACAGCCGCGGGTCGGTGCCAAAGGCATCCAGCAGCGGGCGCAGCGCATGGACGTAATCGGTGCGGCTGGGAATATCAAAGCCCTTGTCGCGGCCAAAGCGCGCCAGCATCGCGCCCGAATGGTTGCGCACAGATCCGGGGTGAATTTGCAGCACCAACCCGTCATCAAGGCTCATCCGCGCCATTTCCGTCAGCATCTGGCCGCGAAAGCAATCGGCCTCCTCGGCGCTGGCCTGCCCGCCCTTGACGCGGTCAAACAGCGCCTCTGCCTCTGCGGGCGACAGGTTTTCTGTGCGCGCCGTGGGGTGGCCGTGGTCGCTAGAGGTCGCGCCAAAGCCGATGAAATAGGCCCGCCGCTTGCGATGCGCTGCCAGATAGCCCGTCCAGGTGTTGCAATCTTCGCCCGTCAATGCGCCAAACTGCGCCAAATTCGCGGCAAATCCGGCAAATTCGGGGTCAACCACCGCGTCGGGGCGGTAGGCGGTGATCACGCGGCCCGACCAGTCGCTTTGCGCGATCATCTGGTGCCAGCGCAGATCGTCGAGCGGGCTTTCGGTGGTGGCGATAACCTCGATGTTAAAGCGTTCAAACAGCGCGCGGGGCAGAAACTCGGGGCGGGTCAGGCAATCGGCGATATGGTCGTAAAACGCATCCGCCGTGGCGGGGCCAAAGCGGTCTTGCAGGCCAAAAACCTCGGCAAAGGCGTGGTCGATCCACAAAGACGAAGGTGTGCCGCGCAGCAGGTAGTAATGCTGCGCAAAGAGCCGCCAGATTGTGCGCCCGTCGGTTTCCACCGCCCCACCATCGACGCGCGGCACCCCCAGCGACTCGAGCTGCACGCCCTGCGAGCAGAGCATGCGAAACACATAGTGGTCGGGGGTGACAAACAGCTGGGCCGGATCGGGGAAGGGCAGGTTTTCGGCAAACCAGCGCGGGTCGGTATGGCCATGCGGGCTGACAATCGGCAGGGCCTTGACGCTGTCATAAAGCCCGCGCGCCAGATCCCGCGTGCGCGGGTCGATCGGCAGCAATCTATCGGCGTCCAATTTTGGCAAGGCGGCTCTTCCCGTCATCTATGGCATCGGTTAAAGTGATTCACAACTAGCATTCTGGTAAACTAATATGCTAGTTTGATGCAAGCATTAATGAGAGGAGGCATCATGTCTGAAACCGCTTTGCTCAGCCCACTCGAGCCGGTGGTCCGCGCTTCAATCGCCGATCAGGTGTTTGATGTGCTGCATCAGCAAGTGCTGTCGCTGGCCTTGCCGCCAGGCACCAAGATGTCAGAGGCCGAGATTGCCAAGCAGCTGAATGTCTCGCGCCAGCCGGTGCGCGATGCGTTTTACCGCTTGTCCAAGCTGGGGTTTTTGCTGATCCAACCGCAAAAGGCGACGCAGGTCAGCCCTATTCATATTCAAGACATCCTGCGGGCGCGCTTTGTGCGCACCTCGATCGAGGTCGAGGTGATGCGCCGCGCAGCACAAGGGCTGACGGCGCAGGCGCTGGCGCAGCTGGATGCCAATCTGGCCGAGCAAAAGCAGACCGTGGCAAGCGGTGATCGCGCGCGCTTTCACCGCTTGGACGACGCCTTTCATCATCTGCTGTGCCAAGGCGCGGGCGTCGGCTTTGTCTGGGAGACCATTCACGAAAACAAAGCCCATACCGACCGCGTGCGCTATCTGTCGCTGTCAGAAGGCTCTGCGCGTGCGATGGAAGGCCATATCCGCATTCTGGCCGCGCTGCGCGCAGGCGATGGCGAGGCGGCGGTAGCCGAATTGCGCACCCATTTGGGCCAGATCGAAGGCATCATCGCCGATCTGCGCGCGGCCAATGCCGCGTGGTTCTCGGACGAGGGCTAGCCGATGCGGATGGTTTTTGTGGGCGAAGCGATGGTCGAACTTGCCCCCGAGGGCGGGCTTTATCGGCGCGGCTTTGCGGGCGATACCTTCAACATGGCGTGGTATGCGCAAAAGCTGGCGCCTGACTGGCAAACCGATTTCGTCTCGGCGATAGGCGATGATGCGATCTCGGCCGAATTTTCGGGCTTTGTGGCCGCGGCGGGGATTGGCACCGCCCATCTGCGGGTGATCCCCGAGCGCAGCCTTGGGCTTTACATGATTTCGCTGCAAAACGGCGAGCGCAGCTTTTCCTATTGGCGCAGCCAGTCTGCCGCGCGCCGCTTGGCCGAGGATGCGGCTGCGCTGGACGCGGCTTTTGCAGGGGCCGATCTGGTGGTGTTTTCGGGCATTACGCTGGCGATCCTTGACGGGCAGGGGCGCGACAGGCTTGCGCAGGCCCTGCAAGCGGTGCGCGCGGCAGGGGCGCGGATTGCCTTTGACCCCAACATCCGGCGCAGGCTTTGGGCCAACGACGCTGAGATGCGCGCCTGCCTGACCCGCTTTGCTGGCCTGTCTGACATTGTGCTGGCGTCCTTTGACGACGAGGCGGCGCATTTTGGCGACGGTGACCGCCAAGCCACGCTGGCGCGTTATCTGGGCGCGGGGGCGGCGGCGGTGGTGGTCAAGGATGGGGCTGCGCAGATGCTGGCGCAGATCGGCGGCCAAAGCTATGCCCATAGCCCCGATCCGGTGCAAAGCGTTACTGACAGCACCGCAGCGGGTGACAGCTTTAACGCGGGCTTTCTGACCGCTTGGCTGGCCGGTCAGCCGGTCGAGGCGGCACTTGCGGCGGGGGCGGCACTTGCGGGCCGCGTGATCCAATACCGCGGCGCATTGGCGCAGCAGGCGCTGGCCTAGGCCCGCGACCTTGTCTTTGGCGCTGGCCTGCCGCATTCTGCCGGCCTCAGCTTTGAAAGGCCGCAAGATGGATCCTGATTTCTGGCACGCACGGTGGAGCCAAAACCAGATCGGCTTTCACGAGCCGCAAGAAAACCCGCTGTTGCTTGCGCATATTCACGCCCTTGCCTTGGCGCCTCAAGCACGGGTGTTTTTGCCGCTTTGTGGCAAGACCAAAGACATCGGCTGGCTGTTGTCGCAAGGTATCCAAGTGGCGGGGGCCGAGTTAAGCCCGCTTGCCGTGGATCAGCTCTTTGCCGATTTGGGCGTGGTGCCTGCGATCACCCAGCAGGGCGAGTTGCGCCGCTATCAGGCCGATGGGCTGACGGTCTTTGTGGGCGATATCTTTGCGCTGACGCCGGATGTGCTGGGGCCGGTTGATACGGTCTATGACCGTGCGGCCTTGGTGGCGCTGCCCGCCGCGATGCGGCAGCGCTACGCAGCACATCTGACCGCGCTGACGCAAAGCGCGCCGCAGTTGCTGATCTGTTTTGCCTATGACCAAAGCCGCTTTTCCGGCCCGCCGTTTTCGGTTTCGGGTCAAGAGGTCGCAAGCCTTTATGGCGCGCGCTATGACATCCGCGCCTTGGCGGATCAACCTGCGAAGGGTGGGCTGCAAGCCCGCGCTGCCTCCGAGCAGGTCTGGCATCTGACGCCAAAGCCCTAAAGCCCTAAAGCCCTAAAGCTGCACCACCGGCCCAGCTGCGGCGGCGGCATCTTCGCCGTCATGGGTGACCAGCAGTACAGGTAATCCGCGGGCGCGGGCATGGTCAAAGACAAAGCTGCGGATCTCGGCGCGCAGACCTGCATCAAGCCGAGAGAAGGGCTCGTCCAGCAGCAGGGCTTGCGGTTCGGCCAGCAGGGTGCGCATTAGGGCCGCACGCGCGCGCTGCCCGCCCGAAAGCGTGGCGGGATCGCGGTTGTAAAACCCCGCAAGCCCCGCCGTCTGCAAGGCCGCCTCGACAGCGGCGCGCCGCGCTGCGCGCCCGCGCAGTGCGGCGGTCAAGCCAAAGGCCAGATTGTCGCCCACCGACAAATGGCCAAACATCACCGCGTCTTGAAACATCATGCCGATGCCGCGCGCCTCGGCGGGCAGGGTGGTCAGATCGCGCCCGCCCAGCCAAATGCGCCCGCTTTGCACAAAACCCTGCGCCAAATGCCCGGCAATCGCATCCAGCAGCGTCGATTTCCCCACCCCCGAAGGCCCCATCACCGTGACCACCGCGGCAGGTGCCACCGTCAGCGTCAGCGGCGCAAACAGCGCTGGCCCGCCGCGCGGGCTGATCGTCAGCGCCTCGATCTGCAAGGCCATCACATCCCCCCCCGCAAAGCCCGGCGGTTGCGATAAAGCACGCGCGGCACCGCCAGCGCCAGCCCATAAGCCGCAAAGGGCAGCGCCGCTTGCAGCACCGCATAGGTGCCAACCACCCGCCTGTCAGAACCCGAAGCCAGCGTCACCGCCTCGGTCGCAAGCGTTGCAATCCGCCCCGCCCCCATGAACAGCGTCGGCAGATATTGCGCCACCGAAACCGCAAAGCCAATCGCTGCGGCCACCAAAATCGGCCCCAAAAGCGTGGGCAGCTTGACCGAAAACAGCCGCCGATTGGCCCCCGCCCCCAAGCTTGCCGCCGTGCGGATCAGCGCTGGATCCAGCCCGCGCCAAGGCTCTGACAGCGCAATCATCACATAGGGAAACACGAACAAAGCCTGCGCCCAGATCACCGCCGCCACACCGCCCGTCAGCCCCATGCGCAAAAACAAAAGGTTCAGCCCATAGAGAAACCCGATCTGCGGCAGCAACAGCGGCAGATAGATCAGCGCGGTCGCCCAAGCAGCCCTTGGCGCGCGGCTGCGGTCTTCGGCCTCCAGCCAAGCCACCGCCAGCGTCAGGCAAAGCGCTGTCACCGCCAGCCCCAGCCCAAGCGTATACCCCGCCGCGCGGCCCCAACCGCCTTGCGGATTGGCCCAAAGCCGCAGGCTCCAGCTTTCGGGCAGCGGGTCAGGAAAGCTCCAGCGAAAGGCGAAAGACCACAGCAGCAGCACCATAAGGGCGGCAAACCCCAAGCCCAGCACGGCCACGCCAAGGCCAGAGGCCAGCCGCAGCGCGCCCGCCTCTGCGCGCCCGCGCGCGCCCCGGCGCAGCCAGATCAGCCCCGCCCGCGCCAGCCCGCGCTCGGCCAGTCCCCAGCCCAGCAAGACCGCCGCCACCAGTGCCGCACTTAGCACCGCCCCGGCCGAGGCCGGATAGACCATCGCCAGATCCGGGTCGCCAAACCAGCGCGTCACCGCCACCGCCAGCGTCGGCGGGTTCGAGGGGCCAAGGATCATCGCCATATCGACGCAAGACAGCGCATAGGCCTGCACCACCAAGACCGGCAGGCGGATCAGCGGCCAAAGCTGCGGCAAGATCAGCCGCAGCCAAACCGCAGCCGCACTATACCCCAAAGACCGCCCCAGCGCCAAGCTTGTGGCAACCGGCACCTGCCGCGCCGCCGCCAGCATCACCAGCAGCAAAAACGGCAGCTCTTTCACCACCAGCCCCAGCAACAGCGCCAGCCCCGCCGCATCCTGCACCGTGGCCACAAGCGGCGGGTCCTGCCAGCCAAGCGCTGCCGCCAGCAGCCGCGCGATCCAGCCCGCAGGCGCAATCAAAAACCCAAAGCCAATCGCCACCGCCGCATGCGGCACCGCCAGCACGGGCGCCAGCGCCCGCGCGCCCCAGCCCGCGCGCCCGCTGGTTTGCAAAGCGACACAAAGCCCCAGCGCCAAGATCAACGCCAGCAGGGTCGATCCGACCCCGGTGATCAGGCTTAACCGCAGGCTGGTTGCCATGCCGGGCAGGGCAAAGAGCTGGCTCCAGGGCGCAAGCGACAGCCCGCCGCCCAAACCCTCATGCAGGCCAAAGGCCGTGCGCAGGGTCTGGCCCGCGCCCGCCACAATCGGCAAGACCACGGCCAAAACCACCACGATCAGCACCGAGCGGCGCAGCGCTTGGCCCTCTGGCCTCATTTGGTGTAACGCTTTGCCCAGTCTTCGGTCAGCCGGCTCATCCAGCTTGCGTGCGGCTCCAGCAGGGTCGGGCCCAGATCGGCCAAAGCGGGCAGGGCGGGCGCGCTGGGCAGGGCTGCAAAGGCCGCAAGCCCTGCCGCATCCAGCTTGGCGCTGTCCAGCACCGAAAAGCTTCCCAGAACCGAGATATCTTGCATATGCGCTTGGGTTGCAGGCTCTAGCAGAAAGTTCGCCACCACCTCGGCCCCTGCGGCATGGGCTGCGTTAAAGGGAATGGCGACAAAGCTGATATTGCCGATCGAGCCCGCCTTTGGCACCCAGACCCGCGCGGTTTCGGGCAAAGTGCCATCGGCAATCGCCGCCGCAGTGCTGGCCGGATCAAAAGACATCGCGATGTCGATCTCGCCGTCGTTCAGCATCTGGGCTTGCACCGATTCGTTTTCGGGAAAGGTTTCGCCTTGCCGCCACAGGTTCGGGCGCAGCGCGTCATACCAAGCCCAAAGCGGCGCGGTTTGCGCGGCAAAGGCGGCCTCGGTCACCGGCTGTTGCAGCGCTGCGGGATCAGGGGCAAGCTCGATCAGCGCTTGTTTCAAAAACGTCGCCCCCATGAAGTTCGACACCGCAGGATGCGTCAAGCGTCCCTTGTGGGCGGCGGCCCAAGCGACAAAACCCGCCATATCGTCGGGCATATCCTGCACCCGTTTGCTGTCATAGCTGAAGACAAACTTTGCCAAACGCCAAGGCGATTCCATGCCCTCGACCGGCACGGTGAAATCGACCGACGCAGGCGCGTTTGGCCCCAGATCCAGATATTTAGCGTTCGGCAGATCGGCGACAAAGGGGCCATGCAGCAGGCCCTGTTGCTTCATCGCCAGAAAATTCGGCCCGTTGATCCAGATCATATCGACCGAGCCGCCACTGCTTTGCCCCGCCGCCTGTTCGGCCAACACGCGCGAGACCGCCTCGGCGGTGTCGGTCAGCTTGACCTGCTCGATCTTGACGCCGAAGCGCGCCTCGGTCTGGGTGCTGGCCCAAGCGATAAAGGCATTGGTGCGCGCATCGCCGCCCCAGGCGTTCCAATAAACCGTCTGCCCGCGCGCGGCCTCTAGGGTTTGCGGCCAATCGGCAAGGGCGGGGGTGGCAAGGCTCAGGCAAAGGGCGGTTAACGAGGCAAAACGCATCAAATATCCTTTTCAGTTGTCATCGTGGTAAAGGCCTGCCAGCCCATGCGCCAGCGCAACAAGGTGGTCAGCGCGCAGGCCAGCGCAAACAGCAGCGCCAGCAGCGGAAACCCTGCGGGGAACAGGCACATCAGCGCAAAAATCGCAATGGTTTCAGCGCCTTCGGTCAGCCCGCCCAGATAGGCGATGCCCTTGTTGGGATAGGCCTTTGTGGTTTCGCCGCGCTTGGCGGCAATGGCTGCAAAGGCCAGAAACGATGATCCGGTGCCGACAAAGCTTGCGATCAACAGCGCTGCATAAAGCGCGTTTTGCGCAGGATCGGCCAGCGCAAAGCCCAAGGGCAGCAGCGCGTAGAACAGAAAATCAAGGCAGATGTCCAGAAAGGCGCCGCGATCGGTCGGCCCAACCTGCCGCGCCACGGCGCCGTCCAAGCCATCGGCCAGCCGGTTCAGCGCCAAGATCACCAGCGCGGTGTGATACTGGCCCAGCCAAAGCGCAGGCAAGATCAACAGCCCAAGGCAAAATCCTGCAATGCTGATCTCATCCGCGCCAATCCCGCGCGCCACCATCAGCCGCGCCGGAGCCGCCAAAAGCCTGCGTTGCAGCGGCAAAAGTTTTGCGTCAATCATTCAAGGCGGCCCCAGATCCCCAGCTTTGCGGTTTTACGCCAATAGCAGAGGAGAGCGCCGCGCGCCAATCACGAACTGTTTGGCACGACCTGTTAGGCACGCCCCCCTGCGGGTGCCTAAGGGATCAAGACCGTGCGGATCAGCATCGCGACGGTGCCAATCACCACGATGCCCGCCAGATAAATCCCCACAAACCACAGCCAGCGCCGCATCAGTGATAGCCATCTTCAGGCCGAACCTTGCCGCGAAACACCCAATAGGAATAGGCGGTATAGGCCAGAATCATCGGGATCAGCACCAAGGCCCCCACCAGCAGAAAGGCCAGCGAAGACTCTGGCGCTGCGGCTTCGGCAATGGTCAGGCTTGGCGGCACGATATGGGGGTAAAAGCTGATACCAAGCCCGATATAAGACAGCGCAAACAGCCCCAAGGTGGCAACAAAAGGCCGCCCGTCATGGCCATCGCGCAAACCGCGCCACAGCACCCAAGCCACCGCCAGCACCAAAAGCGGCACGGTCAGCGAAAACACGATGGTCGGATAGCCAAACCAGCGCGCCATATACTCGGGCCGCACAAAGACAGTGGCAAGGCTGACCGCGCCGATCAGCGCCACAAAGCCCAAGGCCAGCGGCTTGGCGATGGCTTGGGCGCGGGCTTGCAACGCGCCTTCGGTCTTCATGTTCAGCCATGTCGCACCCAGCAGCGCATAGCCTGCCACCAGCGCCACCGCCGTCAGCACCGAAAACGGCGTCAGCCAATCCCATGTGCCACCGCCAAAGCTGCGGCCCTGCACGGTGATGCCCTGCACCAATCCCCCCAGCGCCAAGCCCTGCGCTATAGCTGCAAGGATAGACCCCAGCGCAAAGCCCCATTCCCAAAACCCCTGCATCCGCTTGGTGCGATGCACGAATTCAAAGGCGACGCCGCGAAAGATCAACCCCAGCAGCATGACGATAATCAGCGGATAAAGCGCTGGCATCACAATGGCATAGGCCAGCGGAAACACCGCAAACAGCCCGCCACCGCCCAAAACCAGCCAAGTCTCATTGCCATCCCACACCGGGGCAATCGTGTTCATCGCCAGATGCTTTTCGCCGCGATCCTTCAAGAAAGGCGACAAGATCCCGATGCCCAGATCAAAGCCATCCAGACAGACATAGGCCAGCACCGCAAAGGCAATCAGCGCCGCCCAGATTGAGGCAAGATCAAAGATCATTTCGCGTCTCCCTTAGGGGGCATGCCTGCAAGCTGGGTGATGCCTGCGCTGCGGGTTGGGCCGATCTTTTCCAGCGAAATCTGATCCTTGGGCCGTTTTGACATCAATCGCAGAACATAGAAAGTGCCCGACCCAAAGACAAAGAAATAGACCAGAATAAAGGCCACAAGCGAGGTGCCAACGCTTTGCGCACTTAGCGTCGAGGCGCTGTCCGCGGTGCGCAGCAGCCCGTAGACGGTAAAGGGTTGGCGGCCAACTTCGGTGGTGATCCAACCGCAAAGCACCGCCAAAAACCCCGATGGTCCCATCACAAAGGCGGCGCGGTGCAGCCATTTTGCCTGATAAAGCCGCCCCTTCCAGCGCGCAACTGCCGACCAAAGCCCAATGCCCAGCATGGCAAAGCCAGCCGCCACCATGATACGGAAGGTCCAGAAGATCAGCGCCGATTTCGGGCGATCCTCGGGCGGGAAGGCATCAAGCCCCTGCATCGGCGTATCAAGATCATGCGTCAGGATCAGACTGCCCAGCAAGGGAATCTCGAGCGCGTAATGCACGGTCTCGTTCTTGTCATCGGGGATGCCAAACAGGATCAGCGGCACGCGGCCTTCGGGATAGCTTTCAAAGTGCCCCTCCATCGCGGCGATTTTCGCGGGCTGATGTTCCAGCGTGTTCAAGCCATGCGCATCGCCTGCCACGATCTGAAGCGGGGTGACAATCAGCGCCATCCACATCGCCATGGAAAACATCACCCGTGCTGACGCACTTTCAGGGCTGCGCATCAAATGCCAAGCCCCCACAGCGCCAACCACAAAAGCCGTGGTCAGATAAGCCGCCAGCACCATATGCACCAAGCGGTAGGGGAAAGACGGGTTAAAGATAATCGCCAGCCAATCGTCGGGGATAAACTGGCCCACCTCGTTGATCGCATAGCCCGCAGGGGTCTGCATCCAACTGTTGACGCTCAGAATCCAAAACGCCGAAAACAGCGTGCCCGCCGCCACAATCGTGGTCGCCGCCATATGCAGGCGCGGCCCAACCCGTTCGCGGCCAAACAGCATGATGCCCAAAAAGCCCGCCTCTAGGAAAAACGCCGACAGCACCTCATAGCCCATCAAAGGCCCAATCACCGGGCCGGCCTTGTCGGAAAACACCGCCCAATTGGTGCCAAACTGATAAGACATCACAATGCCCGACACCACACCCATGCCAAAGACCACCGCAAAGATGGTCTTCCAATAGTTGAAAAGCCGCAGATAGACCGGATCGCCGCGCCACAGCCACAACCCGTTCAGCACCATCAAAAAGCTGGCCAGCCCGATGCTGAAGGCTGGAAAAATGATATGGGCCGAAATTGTGAAGGCAAATTGTGCTCGGGCCAGATCAAGGGCAGAAAAGCCGAAATCCATAGCAGTCTCCTGTCGCGCAAAGCGCGCGCTGTATCTGCGAGATAGGCTATCGGGGGTGTCACCGCGATTTGGTGAAGTGTCGCAGGTCTATCACGAAGCCGCGAGGTTACAAAACGGTAAGTTTTCCGCAAACCGCGCGACAGCGCTGGGCGCGAGGGTATTTGCACCGACCCGCCGCTGCGGGCCCTTGTTTCAGGAGCACTTCCATGTCCAAGCCTTTGTCCTTTCGCCTGCATGCCTCGTTGCGGGCTGCCTTGATGGCCAGCACGCTGGCTGCAACTTTGGCCTTGCCCTCTGCTGTGACCGCGCTGCACGCCGAAGTGCCGCTGTCGGGCTATGCCGATTTGGTGCAAAAAGTAACGCCTTCGGTGGTCTATATCGAAGTGACCGCCAAATCTGATGCCGCCGAGATCGCCAGCGCCCAGAACACCCCCGATCCGTTTCAAGAGTTTATGAAGCGCTTTGGCATGCCCGATCAGAACTTTGGCCAAAGCCCCGATCAAAACCAATCGCCAGACCAGCAGCCCAATCGCGGGGTGATGCATGGCTTGGGCTCGGGCTTTATCATCTCGGCTGATGGCGAGGTGATCACCAACAACCATGTGGTCAAAGGTGCAACCGCGATCAAAGTCACGCTGCAAGACGGCAAGAGCTATACCGCCCATGTCATCGGCACCGATCCGATGACCGATGTCGCGCTGATCAAACTGGAAGGGGCTGCAAATCTGCCCGCAGCCAAGCTTGGCAATGCCGATCCCTTGCGGGTGGGCGATGCCGTGGTGGCGATCGGCAACCCCTTTGGCTTGGGCAGCACGGTGACTTCGGGCATCGTCTCGGCGCTGGGGCGCGATATTCATGCAGGCCCCTATGACAACTTTATCCAGACCGATGCCGCGATCAACAAAGGCAACTCGGGCGGGCCCTTGTTTAACACCGCAGGCGATGTGGTGGGGATGAACACGGCGATCTACAGCCCCAGCGGCGGGTCGGTTGGCATTGGCTTTTCGGTGCCCGCCCAGACCATCGCCGATGTGGTGGCGCAGCTGCGCGATCACGGTCAGGTCAATCGCGGCTGGCTGGGGGTGATGATCCAGACCGTCACGCCTGATCTTGCCCAAGCGCTTGGGCTGGCGTCGCAAGGCGGCGCGATTGTGGCCTCGGTGCAGCCTGATGGGCCTGCCGCCAAGGCCGATCTGCAAAGCGGCGATGTGATCATCGCCGTTGACGGCACCGCGGTCGATAAGACCCACGCGCTGCCGGTTCTGGTGGCGGGGATTGCCAGCGGCAAAACTGCCCAGCTGTCGATCCTGCGCGATGGCAAGCCGCAAAGCGTCGCCGTGACCATCGGCACGCTTTCGGCTGACAAGCTGCAACTGGCCAGCGCCTCGGCAACCGATGGCACCGGCAATGCGATTGCGCCCTTGGGGCTGAGCGTGCAGCCGCTGACGCCAGATGTCGCACAAAGCCTTGGCCTGCCCGGCGATGTCACCGGGCTGGTGGTGGATAAGGTCGCGGCCAGTTCCGACAATGCCGACCGGCTGCAATCGGGCGATGTGATTGTCGAGGCGGCGGGTCAGCCGGTCGACAGCGCTGCGGCCTTGCGCCGTGCCATCGCGGGCGCGCCGCAGAAATCGGCAGTGCTGTTGCGGGTGCTGCGGGACGGAAAACCGCTGTTCATCGGGGCCGTTATCGCCACGATGTAACGCTTTGGGCCGCTGTGGCAGAGCAGCGGCCTGATATGGGGCGGTTCAGGGCAGGGGGGGCATCACGCCTTGCCTGCCCTTTGCATTTCAGCCCTTAGGTGCTGGGCGAAAATGCTGCACCAGCCAAACCACGGCCAGCCCCAGCCCTGCCACCACAAAGGGCAGCACGGTATAGACCAGCCGAAACAGCACCAAGCCCGCCAGCACATCCGACCGACCGACCGCGCCCAAGCCAAGGATGATTGTTGCCTCGAACACCCCCACACCTGCCGGGGTGTGGCTGATGATGCCCAAGGTCAGGGCTGCGATAAACACCACAAACAGCACCGCATAGCTTGTCGTCACCGTGGCAGGCATCAAGATATAAAGCGTGGCCGAGGCAAAGATCAGATCCGCCACCGCCACCGCCATCAGCGCCAAGGCAAGCTGCAAACTTGGCAGGTTATAGGTCTTGCCCGCCAGCCGAAACCCGCGCGCGCCGCGACCGATCCACAGCAAAAACCCGCCCAAAACCAGCAAAATCGCCAGACCCAAGCCCAGCTCTGCCCCGCCCGACAGCGGCAGAACCGCCGCAAGCCCTGCCGGATGCAGCACCATCAAAGCGCCCAAGATCAGCAGCGAGGCCATCCAAAACGCCGACCAAGACACCGCCAGAACCGCCAAAACCTGCGCAAAATCCAAGCCGCGCCGCCCGTAAATGCGGTAGCGCACGGCGGTGCCCGTCAGCCAAGACGCCCCCAGCAGATTGGAAATCGCATAGCCGCTTGCCCCCGTCAGCAAAGACACCCAGCTTGGCACGCGTTTGGGCGCCATGCTGTTGACCGACAACACATCATAAGCCCCCAGCGAGGCAAAGCTTAAGGTTGCCGCCAAAATCGCCCAAGCCAGCACCGAGCCCGGCACCGCTTGCAGATCGGCCTTGACCTCGGACCAGGTCACATGCCCGGCCATCACATAAAGCGCATAGATCCCAACCGCCGCCACCGCCAGCGATCCCAGCAGCCGCAGCCCGCGATGCGCCTGCATCCGCGCCAGCCAAGCCTGCCAGGGCTTTGGTTCATCGTTTTCCATTGTGTTCCTTAAGCAGATCAAGCTTGATCTGCTGCAATACCCTCAGCCTTTGCCAAAGTCCTTGGCCCACCCGCGCGCAAAGGCCCATGCTCTGAAGGGTCGGGTTCTTCACATATACTCCGGTCTTCTTGGGCCCCACCGGCCGCCGCACGATCGCCTGCTTGTGCAAGCCTACCGCCGCGCAAGCTTTGCCCGAAGTTTACTTCGGCGTAAAGCAGGGCTGCAAAGCTGGATTTGCACGGGCTTTTGCGTCAAAATCAAAAAACGGCCAAGACCTGGCCAAATAGGACCAAAGATGAAAATCCTGCTGGCAGAAGACGATCCCAAGGTCGCAAGCTTTATCACCAATGGCCTGAGTGAAAACGGCCATTCGGTGGATCATGTCACCGATGGCCGCGAGGCGCTGACCTATTGTCTTTATAACAGCTGCGATCTGGCGATTTTGGACCGGATGATGCCGGGGATGGATGGGCTTTCGGTGGTGCGCGCGCTGCGGGCGGCGCGCAACCAAACCCCGGTGCTGTTTTTAACCGCGCTGGCCGATGTCAGCGACAGGGTCGAAGGTTTGGCTGCGGGGGCGGATGACTATCTTGTCAAACCGTTTCACTTTTCCGAACTGCTGGCGCGGGTGGTGGCATTGTCGCGGCGCCACAAAGACAGCACTGAAACTCCTGTGCTGACGGTTCACGATCTAAGCCTAGATCTTTTGGCCCGCACCGCGCGCAGGCAGGGGCAAGTGATTGAACTGCAATCAAAAGAATTCGCGCTGCTTGAAGTTTTGATGCGCAATGCAGGCCGCGTGGTCACCCGCACGATGCTGCTGGAGCAGGTGTGGAATTTCAACTTTGAACCCAATACCACCGTGGTTGAAACCCATGTCAGCCGCCTGCGCGCCAAGATCGACAAGCCCTTTGATCTGCCGCTGATCCACACGGTGCGCTCGACAGGGTATTCGATGCATGGACCACGCTAGCGTTACCTCGGGCGCGGCGTTCAAGACCGCGGTGCGCGCCACGGCGATTTTGCTGCTGATTTTGACGCTGGCCTCGGTTGGCGCCTATTTCTATCTGCAACGCGAGATGTTGGCGGCCCTTGAAACCCAGATCGGCGGCGACCGTTTGGCCTTGGCGCAGATCTACCGCGAGGGCGGACCGCAGGCTTTGGTCGAGGTGATCAACGATCTGCGCCAACCTTTGGGCGAAAAACAGCGGGTGATCGGGCTGTTTGACAGCCAAGGCAACAATCTTGCCGGCAATATCAGCATTCCGCCCAATCTGGCGGGCTGGTCCACCAACCACATGACGGTCAAGGTCTTTACCTCGGCCGCAGATATCTCCGAGACCTCGAATTTCTACATCCACAAAGACCGGATTGGCAGCCTGACCTTGGTGGTGGGGCGCAGTTTGGAAGCGGTCGAAACCCAAGAGGCCCGGATGATCGCGGCCTTTGTCGGCTTGGGCGGCGTGATGTCGGCGGCCTTCTTGCTGCTGGGCTTTGCCGCCAGCCTGCAAACCCTGCGCAAGCTTGACAGCATGGCCACCACGCTGGACCGCGTCAGCCAAGGCGAGGTCGGCGCGCGGCTGCCGATCTCTGCCGCGCAAGACCAGATCGACCGCGTCAGCCAAGCGATCAACCTGCATCTGGACCGGCTTTCGGTGCTGATGCAGACCACCCGCGCCAGTGCTGCCGCCATCGCCCATGATCTGCGCACACCCTTGTCGCGGGCGTTTTTGCTGATCGACAGCGCGCAAGCCTCGCTGGACGCGGGCGGCGATGCGCGTGATCTGATCGACGGCATCGAGGCCGAGTTGCGCCGGCTGAACAGCATCTTTGACGCCATCATGCGGATCTCGCGGCTGGAAACCGCGCAGGCGGATCTACGGCTGACGGCGGTGGCTGTGGCGCCTTTGCTGGCGGATCTGGCGGAAACCTTTGCGCCTTTGGCCGAAGAACGCGGCCAGAGCCTGACCTTGCTGGCCACACCTCAGGCCCTCAGCGTGCAGGGCGATGCGGCGATGTTGGCGCAATTGCTGGCAAATCTGATCCAAAACGCCATCAACCATTGCCCCGCAGGCACCGCGATTGTCTTGGGCGCCGCGCCGCGCGCCAAGGGCGTCGCACTTTGGGTCGCAGATAGCGGCCCCGGCATTCCGGCCGCCGAACGGGACAAGGTGTTCGAGCTGTTCTACCGGCTGGACCCCAACCGCACCGGCGGCGGCAATGGGCTGGGCATGGCGCTGGTCAAGGCCATCGCCACCCGCCTTGGCGCGCAGATTGTGTTGTCAGACGAAAACCCCGGTTTGCGCGTCGAGGTGATCTTTGCCTAAGGCAGGCTTGGCGGACCAAAGCGGGCGATCACCCGCTCTTTGATCTGATCGCGGGCTTGGCGGTAGGCCGAAAGCTTGGCCTCGCGGGTCTCGCCCAAGGCGGTGGGGTCGATGATCGGCCAATATTCCACCGCAAGATGATAGGTCTTGGTCAGATCCAGTGCGGCGTGCTGGCTGGCGGGCGACAGCGCGATGATCAGATCAAACTGGCCCAGATCTTCGCCATGCGTCTCCATTTCGGCAAAAGAGCGCGCGCGGTGGCGTGACAATTCCACGCCAATTTCTTCACAAACCGCGATAGAGAACCCGTCAATCTCCATATCATTCTTGCAGCCCGCGGATTGCACATAGGCGCGCTGGCCGTAGAACTTTTTCATCATCGCTTCGGCCATCGGCGAGCGCACGGCGTTGTGATCACAGCAAAACAGAACCGCTTGCGGAAAATCCATCATCAGCCCCAATGCATCACACAAATCAAGGTAAACAATCGCCGCGCCGTGTTGATATCCACCACGGCCTTGCCGTTCAGCCGGTCTTGCAGCACCGAGGCGCCCTCGTTGTGAATGCCGCGCCGCGCCATATCAATCGCCTCGATCTGGCTGGGGGGCAGGCGTTTGACCGCATCGAAATAGCTTTCGCAGATCTGAAAGTAATCCTTCACCACCTGCTTGAACGGCCCAAGCGACAGATGAAATTCGCCAACCTTATCGCCGGCTTCGGTGCTCAACTCAAACACCAAACGGCCTTCGCGGATCGACAGGCCCAAGCGGTAGGGGCCCGCCGGCGCAGCACGATCCTCGCGCGCGGGCAGGGTGAAGGAATTCTCCTCCAAAAGATCAAAGATCGCGACTTTGCGCTCTTGCTCGATCTCGGGCGTGGGGCGCACCAGCCCCTTTTCGTCGATCTCAATGGCGCAGATTCGGTTGGTCATCGGGCGGGTCCTGAACAGTCATGCCTTGCAAGCCTGAGCGGTTCGGCGGCCAAATTCAACCGCCATTCCACTTTGCCCGCGCAGGCGGTGCTTTTTCTCAATCGGCTGCGTTTAATTTATCCAGCCGCGCGCGCACCGAAAGCCCATGCGCTTGCAGGCTTTCCGAAATCGCCAGCCGCTCGGCCGCAGGGCCGATCTTGCGCAAAGCCTCGGGCGTCATCTTGGCAAGCGTGGTGCGTTTCAGAAAATCCAGCACATTCAGCCCCGAAGAGAACCGCGCCGACCGCGCCGTCGGCAGCACATGGTTCGGCCCGCCAACATAATCGCCAATCGCCTCGGGCGTCCAAGCGCCCAGGAAAATCGCACCGGCATGGGTGATCGCCTGCGACAAAGCCTCGGGGTCGGCGGTGCAAAGTTCCAAATGCTCGGGGGCGATGCGGTTTGACAGGGCAGCGGCCTCATCCAGATCGCGCACCACGATCACCATGCCATTGTCGCGCCAAGACGCGCCCGCCACCGCGCGGCGCTCCAGCGTTTCCAGCCGCTTTTCCACCGCCGCCACCACGGCGCGGGCAAAGCCTGCGTCCGGCGTGATCAAAATCGACTGCGCCGAGGCATCGTGTTCGGCTTGGCTTAACAGATCAAGTGCTATCCAATCGGGATCGTTATCGCCATCGGCAATCACCAAAATCTCGGAGGGGCCTGCGATCATATCAATGCCGACACGGCCAAACACCCGCCGCTTGGCCGCGGCCACATAGGCATTGCCGGGGCCGGTGATCTTATCGACCGCAGCAATCGTTTTTGTGCCATAGGCCAAGGCCGCCACCGCCTGCGCGCCGCCAATGCGGTAAACCTCATCAACGCCAGCAATGCGGGCGGCCAGCAAAACCAAAGGGTTGACCACGCCGTCCGGGGTGGGGCAGGTGATCGCAAGCCGCGCAACCCCTGCGACTTTGGCAGGGATCGCATTCATCAAAACCGAGGAAGGATAAGAGGCAATCCCCCCCGGCACATAAAGCCCCGCCGCCGAAACCGGCGTCCAGCGCCAGCCAAGGCTTGCGCCCGCCTCGTCTTGCCACATCGCATCTTCGGGCATCTGGCGCGCGTGATAGGCGCGAATGCGCTCTGCCGCCAGCATCAAGGCCGCGCGATCTTCCTCGCCGACTTTGGCGCATTCGGCCTCGATTTCGGCAGGCGAAAACGCCAGCGTTTCGGGCGTCAGCGTCAGGCGGTCAAATTTGGCGGTCAGCTCGATCACCGCCGCATCGCCCCGCGCGCGCACATCGGCGATGATGGCGCTGACGGCTTGGTCGACATCCTCGGCCTCTTCGCGCTTCATCCCCAGTTGGGCTGTAAAGCGGGCCTCGAAATCGGCGTCGGTGGTGGACAGAAAACTCGGCATCGGCGTCTCCTTTTCTTGGGGCCGTGCTTAGACCTTGGGGCGGGGCGGTGCAAGAGAGCGGGGCGCGGCAATCAGCCGCCGAAATGCGAAAACCGATAGGGCGAGGTGCCGTATTTCTTGCGAAAGGATTTCGAGAAATGCGAGGTCGAGGCATAGCCGCAGGCCAGCGCCACTTCGCTGACCTTCATATCGGTTTCGGCCAGCAAAGACCGGCCATGCGCCAAGCGCAGATCGTTCATATAGCGCACCGGCGTGGTGTTCAGATGGCTGGAAAACAGCCGCTCGATCTGGCGCCGCGACAGGCCCAAGTGGGCGGCGCAAGCGTCCAGATCAAAGTCTTCCTCGATCCGCGCTTCCAGATAGGCGGCGGCCTGCAACAGCTTGTTATGGCGGGTGCCCAAGCGCGCGGCCAGCGAGGTGATCTGATGATCCGCCTCGTCGCGCCGCCGCGTCAGCAGGCACATGTTCATCACCTCTTGGCCCAGCTTGGCGCCGCAGCGGTCGCTGATCAGCTTGAGCATCAGATCGGCTGCTGCAATCCCGCCGGCACAGCTGACCACACGGTCATCAATGCAAAACACCTGCCGCGCCGGGGTCAGCTCGGGGTGGTTTTCGACAAAGGCCGCGATATTGTCCCAATGCATGGTAAAGCGGTGCCCCTTCAGGATGCCCGCCTGCGCCAGCGCATAGGCTCCGGTGCAAAGCCCGCCCACCACGCGCCCCCGCCGCCACAGCGCGCGCAGCCAATCGCCCAATGCGACCGAGGCCTTGCCTTCGGGTTCGACGCCAGAACAGACCAGAACCAGACCTTCGGGCTTGGATTTGGCCCAAGCCCCCTCTGCCATCACCGGCACGCCGTTTGAACAGGCAACCGGCCCGCCATCGTCCGATAGCACCTGCCAGCGAAACAGCACCTTTTGCGTCAGCTGATTGGCCATCCGCAGCGGTTCAATCGCCGAGGAAAACGCCAGCATCGTAAACTTTGGCAGCAGAACAAAGCTGACGTCCAGCGGCTCGATTGGCCCCGCAAGTTTGACATGCGCCGACCCTTTGGCAACAAACCTGCTCTGCTCGTCCATCACGCCGCCGCCCCCCTGTTGCCGCCGAGTGTCTGCCCCGCTTGCGCCCAAAGTCTGGCGTCAGTCGCGGGTTCCGGCAAAGCGGCTTTGCCAATCGGCGCGCTCTTCATCGGTGATCTTGCGGAACAGGTTTTCAGGCACGCTAAAGCCCTGACCCGCAGGCAGCGCCCGCATCGCAGCCGAGATATCATCCGGCCAAGTCCAATCGTCCGACCCCATCGCCGCCATCATCGCCGCCGCCGCATCCGGGATGAAAGGGCGCGACAGGATCGCGTAAACCCGGATCAGGTTCAGCGCCAAACGGATCATCGCTTGCGCCTGTTCGGGGTCGGTCTTGACCACGGTCCAAGGCGCCGAGGATTGCAGATATTCGTTGCCAATCACCCAGATCGCGCGCAGCTCGGCGGCAGCTTTGCGCACCTCCATCGCCTCCATCAGGCCGGCATAGGTGGCAATGCGCGCGCCCAGATCGGCGATCAGAGCGGCCTCTTGCGGGCCAAAAGCCCCGCCCGCTGGCACCTCGGCACCGAATTTCGAGACGCAGAATTTGGTGACGCGGCTGACCAGATTGCCCAAGACATCGGCCAGATCCTTGTTCACCGAAACTTGGAAATTCTCCCAAGTGAATTCGCTGTCCGCCGATTCCGGCGCATGGCTCAACAGCCACCAACGCCAGTAATCCGACGGCAGGATCGACAGCGCCTGATCCATGAACACGCCGCGGCCTTGGCTGGTGGAAAACTGGCCGCCGTCATAATTCAGATAGTTAAAGGACTTCAGATAATCGACCAGCTTCCACGGCTGACCCGACCCGATGATGGTGGCGGGGAAAGACAGGGTGTGGAAGGGCACGTTATCCTTGCCCATGAATTGGTAATAGGTGACATCTTCGGCCCCCATATCGGTGCGCCACCAGCGCTGCCAAGCGGCGTCGTCCAGCCCATGCGCATCGGCCCATTCGGCAGTGCCCGCGATATATTCAATCGGCGCATCGAACCAAACGTAAAACACCTTGCCTTCCATCCCCGGCCAAGGCTGATCGCCCTTTTGCACCGGAATGCCCCAATGCAAATCGCGGGTGATGCCGCGATCTTGCAGGCCTTCGCCGTCATTCAGCCATTTCTTGGCGATCGAGGTGGTCAGGATCGGCCAGTCTTTTTTGCTGTCAATCCAAGCCTCTAGCTTGTCGCGCAGGCTGCGCTGGCGCAGATACAGATGCTTGGTCTCGCGCACCTCCAGATTGGTCGAACCCGAAATCGACGAGCGCGGGTTGATCAGATCGGTCGGATCCAGCTGCTTGGTGCATTCCTCGCATTGATCGCCGCGCGCCGAGGTATTGCCGCAGTTGGGGCAGGTGCCGGTGATATAGCGGTCGGGCAAAAACCGGTTGTCATCAATCGAGAACACCTGCTTTTCGACCACTTCCTCGATCAGCCCTGCGGCATCAAGTGCGGCTGCAAAGCCTTGGGTCAGCTTGTGATTGCGCTGGCTGGACGAGCGGCCAAAATGGTCAAACGACAGCCGAAAGCCGCGCGCAATCTCGGCCTGAACCTCGTGCATCTCGGCGCAATAGGCCTCGACGGGCTTGCCGGCTTTGGCAGCGGCCAGCTCGGCGGGGGTGCCGTGTTCGTCGGTGGCACAAATGAACATCACCTCGTGACCCCGCCCGCGCATGTAGCGCGCGAACAAATCTGCGGGCAATTGGCTGCCCACAAGATTGCCCAGATGCTTGATCCCGTTGATATAAGGGATAGCCGAGGTGATCAGAATTCGTGCCATGCGCGCAGCCTTTCGATGTCTTGGCCGCTCTTTACCCCAAGCGCGCGCCACTTGCCAGAGGATGTGCGCGCGCGCCCTTTGCCAAACCGCATTTGCAAAGCTGCCATTGCAGGGCTTTCCTTGGCCGCCCGCCCGTCCTAAGTTCCCCCAAAACAGGAGAGCACGATGCAGCAGATCGCTTTGGGAACCACCGGACTTCAGGTCTCGACCCTCTGCCTTGGCACCATGACTTGGGGCAGCCAGAACACCCAAGCCGAGGGCCACGCCCAGATGGATCGCGCGCTCGAGCGCGGCTGCAACTTTTGGGACACCGCCGAGATGTATCCGGTCAATCCGGTGCGGCTGGAAACCTTGGGGCTGACCGAAACCATCATCGGCAATTGGCTGGCCGCGCGCGGCGGGCGCGAGCGCTTGGTGCTGGCCTCGAAGGTGCCGGGTGGCAAGGGCGTGGCGCGCGAGGGTGGGCCGATCACTGGGGCGGTGCTGCGCGCGGCGGTCGAGGCGTCGCTGGCGCGTCTGCAAACCGATTACATCGACCTTTATCAGCTGCATTGGCCCAACCGCGCGGTCTATCACTTTCGCCGCAACTGGGGCTATAACCCCTCGGGGCAAAACCGGGCCGAGATCGAGGCCAATATGATCGAGGTGCTGGAGGTGGCCGCCGCGCTGATAGCGGAGGGCAAGATCCGCCACATCGCGCTGTCGAATGAAACCGCATGGGGGGCGGCAAAGTGGCTGGCACTGGCCCAGACGCATGGCCTGCCGCGCATGGCCACGGTGCAGAACGAATATTCGCTGCTGTGCCGGCATTTCGACACCGATTGGGCCGAGCTTTCGGCGCTGGAAGAGATGCCGCTGCTGGCGTTCTCGCCGCTGGCCACGGGGCTGCTGACCGGCAAATATGCGGGCGATGTGACCCCCGAAGGCTCGCGCCGCGCGCTGAACGCCGATCTTTCGGGGCGGGTGACGCCGCAGGTTTTCCCCGCCGTGGCCGCCTATATGGGCATCGCCGCGCGCCACGGGTTAGATGCGGCACAAATGGCCATCGCCTTTTGCCGCACACGGCCGTTCCCCTGCATTCCGATCATCGGCGCGACCTCGCTTGCGCAGCTTGATACAGCGCTTGGCGCCGCTGATCTGACGCTTTCGGCCGAGGTCTTGGCCGAGATTGACGCCGCCCACCGCGCGCATCCGATGCCGTTTTGACCGTGAAGCACGGGCTTTGCGCCTTGGTTTTGGCCTTTGTGCTGACCGGCTGCACGCTTGGCGCGGGGCTGGTTGCCAAAGCTCCCGTGGCCGAAAACCAGATCACGGGGGCCGCGATCACCACCACGACGCTTGCGCCGGTCGCAGCGCCCACGCCAGCTGAGGCACCGCTGCCGCCCGAGGCTTTGGCCTGTCAGAAATCCCGCGGCAGCTGGCTGCCTGCGGGCCGTGGCGGCGCAATGGTCTGCACCCATTTCACCGCCGACGCCGGAAAGTCCTGCCGCAAGGCCAGCGATTGCGAGGGATATTGCCTCGCGCGATCAAGCACTTGCGCCCCAATCACCCCGATGCTGGGCTGCACAGAGATTTTGCAAGCCGATGGCGCAAAGGTAACCCTATGTATCGACTGATTGCCCTATTGTTGCTGTTGTCGGCCTGTGGCGGCGCCCCAGAGCCCGCAGCGCTTGCCCCTTATCGCACGCTCAACGCGCCGATCTATTCCAACGCGGTGTTGGATCTGCCCAAGCTTGCGGGCACTTGGACGCAGGTCGCAAGCTTTGGGGCTGCGGGGCGGTGCAAGCCCGGCGGGGCCGAGATCCGCCAGACCGCGCGCGGTTTGCAGGCGGCCTATCGTCTGTGCCAATCGGGACAAGAGCGGCGCGGCGCAGGCCCCTTGCAGCCCACAGGCCCCGGCCGCTTTGCCGCCGCAGGCCAAACCGCCGCCTGGTGGGTGCTTTGGGCCGATGCCGATTATCGCACGCTGGTGATCGGCACGCCGGACGGCAGCTTTGGCTTTATTCTGAACCGAGGCGGCTTTCCTGCCGACCGTCTGAAAGCCGCGCGCGAGATTTTGGCGTGGAACGGCTATGATCTGACCCAGCTGGTGGTCTACTGATCCATCTTGGCGCGCAGCGCGGTCAGATGGTCAATCACCCCGCGCACGCCAAAAGGCGCGGCGCGCACCAGCCAATCAAAGTGATGCACGATGGATTGCACCCGCTCGGGGTCGCGAAAGGCGATGTAATGCCGCCCCAGATACAGCGCTGCCAAATGCGGCCCAAAGATCGTCACGGGGCTGGAAAAAACGCTATGGGCATCAAACAGATAGATCCGCAGCGCCGGGTAAAGCGCATCCGTCAGCGCGATCAAGCGGTCCATCTGCGCCCGCCGCGCCTCGATCGGCAGACCGCTCCAATAGCCGCTGCCTTGGGCAAAGGCGGTGATCTCATGCAGCGGCATCGCGATCTCGTAATCTGACCGCGCCGAGCGCATCCAATCCAGCTGCGCCTCAAAGGCCGCCACCGCCTGATCGGCACTGCGCCCCAGATGATCGGCATATTCCCAAGCCACCACCTCGGGCGTCTTCAGCATATCGGGCAGGGTCGCGGGCACATGGCGGATTTTATAGCCCGCAGCCTCGCGGTGCCAGCGGATCATTTCTGCGTCAAACAGCGCGCGCGGCGCTTCGGTCAGCCGGACCGAGGCCGCAAGCAGTTCGGCCACGGGTTCGGGGTGGTCGGTCAAGCCCAGCAGCCAATCGCAAGACACCCCCAAGCTTGCGGCGCAATCGGCGGCAAGCTGGGCATTGGGCAGCCGCACCCCCGCCGCCAAAAGCGCCGAAACGGTCGAGCGATCCGCCCGCGTCGCCCGCGCAAGCGCGGCTTGGCTGATGCCGCGCTGCGCCATCGCCTGCGCAAGCCGGCTGCGGAACAGGGTGGCGCGGTCGCGTTTGTCGATTAAATCCGGCATATGGTGACTTTCTAAGCCAAAATTGACTTTACCTTGCGTATCTTCCGAGTTCCGGCACCACAAGGCAAGTGGTAAGCCTGTCTGAACATGTCTGATGGGGACCAAATTGAACCAAATTCGCAAAGTAGAGTGGCCAACGCTGGCGATGTTGGCAGGATGCTATGCGATTTGGGGCTTGGGCCTGGGGCTGTGGTCCAGCGCGCCTTTGCTGTCGCTGATCTTGGCGGGCCTTGGCGTGGCCTTGCACGGATCCTTGCAGCACGAGGTCATCCACGGCCACCCGTTCAAAACCCAATGGCTGAACGAAGCGCTGGTGTTTCCGGCGCTGTCGATTTTCATCAGCTATCTGCGGTTCAAAGACACCCACTTGCAGCACCACTTTGACCCCGCGCTGACCGACCCCTATGACGACCCCGAATCCAACTATATGGACCCCACCGTCTGGGTGCGGCTGTCGCCTGTGATGCAGGGGCTGTGTCGGGTGAACAACACGCTTGCGGGCCGGATGGTGATTGGCCCCGTGCTGGGCACCATCAGCTTTTTGGCGCAAGACGCGCGTAAAATGTGGCACGGGGACCGGCGTTTGTGGCTGTCTTATGCGCTGCATCTTGGCGGTGTGGCGCTGGTGCTATTGGCGCTGGCTTGGGCCGCGATGCCGTTTTGGGCCTATCTGCTGGCGGTCTATCTGGGCACGGCGCTGTTGAAGATCCGCACCTATCTTGAACACCGCGCCCATGATCTGCCGCGCGGCCGCACCGCGATTGTCGAAGACCGTGGCCCGCTGTCTTATCTGTTTTTGAACAATAACTTCCATGTGGTGCATCACTGCATGCCCCATGCGCCTTGGTATGATCTGCCGCGGCTTTATCAAGACCGCAAAGAGCAATTTCGCCGCCGCAATGGCGCCTATGTTTACCGCAGCTATGCCGAGATTTTCCGCCAATACCTGTGGCGCGCCAAAGAGCAGGTGCCGCATCCGATTTGGCCGGTGCGCCGGTCTGACGCCGATTAAAGCCTGCGAAAACAGGGCACATCGCCCGAATTGTCAAAGAACGGCACGCCGTCTTGCTTATGGCCCCCCAGCAGGGCGGTCACCTCGGACAGCACCACCTCGGTGATAAAGGGCAGATCCAGCGCGCGCGCCTCGCTCAGGCCGATCCAATGCAGATGCGACAGCTCGGTGCCTGCGGCCGAAAAGCCTTCGGCATCGCCGGTGATCCGGGTTGCTGGGGTCAGAAAAAACCGCGCATCAAAGCGGCGGCTGCGCCCGGGCGGGGTGATGGCGCGAAACACAAAGCGCAGATCGCCCGGCAGGGGGGAGGTGATCTGCAATCCGGTTTCCTCGTGCAATTCACGCAAGGCCGCGCGCGCCAGCGTGCCCGCATGGGGCGCGCCTTCGGGGCAGTGCAGCGCCAAACGCGCAGCGCAGTCTGGCGTCAGCCCAATCGGCGCCGCGCTGTGGTCTTCCGGATCGACCGCCCCCCCCGGAAACACATATTTCGACGGCATAAACGCCGCCGCATGGCCGCGCATCCCCATCAGAATTTGAAAGCCCTCGCCGTATTTGCGCCACAAAATCACCGTGGCGGCGGGGCGAATAGGCTCACTCACCGGCAAGCGCAGGGTCTTGATCGGGCGCGCCAAAACCATGCATGCGCTTGGCCCATTGCAGCCCGATCATCGCGCCCTTGATCCTTGGCAATAGATACAGCGACAGCGCCACGGTAAAGATCGAGAATCCGGTGATCATGGTGATCGGCTCGGGACGGTAATGTATAAAGACAAACATCAACAGCGGCGCCATCACATGGCCGACAATCAGAATTGTCAGATAGGCAGGTCCATCATCGGTGCGCTGCGGCGTCAGATCCTGACCGCAAACCGCACAGCCACTGCGCGCCTTCAAATAGCCCTTCAGCAAGGGGCCATTGCCGCAATTTGGGCAGCGCAGCGCCCAGCCACGGCGCAAAGCAGGGCCCAAGGGGCGTTCGGCATAGGCGTCATGGATGGGATGGGTCATAGCTCTACCTCTGGTTTGGCCCTTGCTTATAGCGTATCGCGCCCGCCTTGTTGAGGGGGGGTGCTGCTTTGTCGCAAGTTTTTGCAACGGAGCGCGACGGAAAGCCGGCGCTGGCGCGTTTGTCTGACATGAACGCCACGGCAGCACGGCCTTGGCGCAGAGCAGGAGATGACAATGTCACAGAATAAACTTACCGGTTCGGCTTTGATCGTGGCTGCCATGCTGATGGGGGCTGCGGCCTATGCCCAAGACAGCGGCATGGGCCCCGAGGGCATGGCGCGTGGTGCCGGCCCGATGTTCGACTTTGCCGCGATGGATGCCGACAAGGATGGTAAGGTCACCAAGGTCGAGATCGAGGCTTTTAAGGCCGCGCGCTTTGCCGAGGCTGACACCAACAAAGACGGCGGCCTCTCGCCCGAGGAAATGTCCGTCGCCCATGACACGATGATGGCCAAGCGCAAAGCCGACCGTGCAGCCGAGATGTTCAAACGGATGGACAAAGACGGCAACGGCCTGATCTCGCAAGAGGAAATGCCGGCACCGCCGCGGGCTGACAAGATGTTTGACCGTATGGATGCCGACAAAGACGGCGCAATCAGCCAAGCCGAATTCGATGCCGCCAAGCAAAAGATGCAAGAGCGGATGGACAAGCGCGGCCATCACCAAGGCGGGCATGGTAAAGACGGGCATGGTAAAGATGGGCATGGTCGCGACCACGGCGGCGCTGGCAACTAAGCCCAGCCGCCTGCGCCCCCCCCGCGTTTTGTCCCCGCGCGGGGGGAGCGCTTTCGATAAATATTGCGAGATCGCCCAAGCGCGGTTAAGCCAAATGCAGGATGATAATGCCGCGCGACACCCTTGCAGAATTGGATGACGAGGCTTTGTTGGTGCTTTATGCCAACAAAGACCCCGATGCCGCCCGATTGCTGGCGCATCGGCTGATGCCGCGACTGGTGGGCTATGCTGGCCGTTTGCTGGCGGATCGCGCCGAGGCAGAGGATATCGCGCAAGAGACCATGCTGCGGCTGTGGAAACTTGCCCCCGATTGGCGCAGCGGCGAAGCAAAGGTCTCGACCTGGGCTTACCGGGTGGCGCAAAACCTGTGTACCGACCGTCTGCGCCTGCGGCAAAGGCGGGGGGCGGAGGCTTTGGACGCGGTGGCCGAACCGGCTTCTGACGCGGCCACCGTCGTCGCGGGTATGATCGAAGCGGACCGCATGGCGGCGCTGGATGCGGCTTTGGCAAGCCTGCCCGAGCGCCAGCGCAGCGCTGTTGTCTTGCGTCATATTGAGGGATTAACCAATCCCGAGATCGCAGAGATCTTGCAAATTGGGGTTGAAGCAGTGGAAAGTTTAACGGCTCGGGGCAAGCGCGCTCTGACGCTTGCTCTTGCGGGGCAGCGCGCCGAGTTGGGCTATGAGGAGGCCGAATGATGGATGATCTTGACGCCCTGTTTGCACAGGCCAAAGCAAAGCCAATGGCCCCTTCGGCTGCGGTGATGGCGCGGGTTTTGGCCGATGCCGCAGCGCATCAGCCGCAGGGGCAGGCTTGGCCCGCGGCTGATGCGCGCCCGAAACTGGGGCTTTTTGCGCAGTTCGCGGGGTTTTTCGGCGGGGCAGGGGCCTTGGCGGGGATGGCTTCTGCGGCGATGGCGGGTCTGTTCATCGGCTATGTGCAGCCCAGCAGCTTGGATCTGGTGACAGGCGCGGGGGCCGCCTCTGCCAGCTTGGAACAGGTCGAGCTTTTGCCCGATCTTAGCGCCTTTTTGACCGAGGAATAACATGACCGACGCACAAAGCCTTGCTGTGAAACCGGCCTCAAAAGCCCTGCGCATCGCACTTGCGATCTCGGTGGCGCTGAACCTTGCTGTGGCGGGCGTGATGGCGGGCGCCTATCTGAACCACGGCGGTCCCGCGGGGCGGGGGGGGGATGTGCGCGAGCTGGGCTTTGGTCCCTTTACCGAGGCACTGACCCGCGAAGAACGCGACCAGCTGCGCAAAGCTTTTCTTGCCAAACGGCCCGATTTTCGCCAAGCCCGCCGCGACATGCGGCAGGATCTGCAAAATCTGCTCACAGCTCTGCGCGCCGAGCCCTTTGATCCGGCGCAGCTGCAAGCGCTGCTTGATAAGCAATCGCAGCGCGTCAGTCAGCAGATGGCGGCAGGGCAAGACCTGATGCGCGCGCTTTTGCTTCAGATGACCCCCTCGCAGCGCCAAGGCTTTGCCGAGCGGTTGCAAAAGGGGTTGGAGCGCGGCCGCGACGCGCCCCGCCCCTAAGCGGCGTTCCGCCCGATCGTCACCTGATTGCGGCCATCGGATTTTGCCTGCAACAGCGCACGGTCCGCGTGGTCAATGATCTGCGCCACCGTTGGGCGGGCCTGACCGGCAAGGCTTACGGCCAAGCCGATCGAGATCGTGACATGCAAAGCTTCGGCACCGCCCAAGCCAATCGGCGACTGCTCGACGCTTTCGCACAATCTGCGCCCAATCGCCTCGGCCTCTATCAGCGTGGTGGCGGGCAGCACGATCAGAAACTCTTCGCCGCCAATGCGCGCCACCACATCGCCCAGCCGCAGGTTTACCGTAAGCCGGTTAGCCACCTCGACCAAAACCGCATCGCCGGCCGCATGGCCAAAGCGGTCGTTGACGGATTTGAAGCGATCCAGATCCGCCACCATCACCGCAAAGTCTTGGCCCGTGCTGGTGGCATTGGCCGAAATCGCGGTCAGCTGTGCCAAGCCAAAGCGGCGGTTGTGTAGCCCTGTCAGCGGGTCGATCATCGCCAGCCGCAGCCCATCTTCCAAGGTGGCCCGCAGCCGATCAGCCTCGCGCTTGCGCGTGATCAGCCGCAACAGCCGCAGCGCCAGCTCTTGCGCGCAGACCGAGGCGCTGACCAGATCATTGGCCCCCAAATCAAAGGCCACCGCCGGCACAAAGGCGCTTTCAGGTGGCGTTAAAATGCAAATGCTGGCATGGCGGGTCGGGCTGCGGCTGCGCAGTTCCGACATCAGCCGCAAGCCGCTGCCCTTGCCCTCTAGGTCGGCGTCCAGCACAAAGACATCGGGCGCTGGCCCATCGCCCAATGCCTCTGCCGGCGTCATCACCCGCAACTGATCGGTCAGATGTGGCGCAAGCTTGGCTTGCAAGGCTGCGCCAAGCTCGGGCTGGACGCACAGCAGGCCAATCACCCCCGGATGGTGAAAGCCCTGCGCCGGTTCCGACAGGCCCAAAACCGCGAAATCATTCTGATGCGCCTCAAGTCCCGCCAGAAGATCGCGTGCGCGCATAAAGCTGCGGATGCGCGCCATCAGGGTTTGGTCATCAATCGGTTTGGCCAGCACATCATCTGCCCCCGCCTGAAACGCCGCGACCCGCGCCTTTTGGTCAAAGCATGTCGAGAACATCAGCACCGCCACTGTCTGCAACCCAGGCATGGCACGCAGGCGACGCAGCACCTCTAGCCCCGACATATCGGGCAGGCTCATATCCAGCAAAATAAGGTCGGGCTTATCATAGCGTACCAATTCCAGACAGCTGGCGCCATCGGCGACCAAGAGCGGCTGATAGCCTGCCGCCGCCATCTTGACCTTCATGACGATCCTATTCGTCGCGACGTCATCTACGATAAGAATTTTGCCGACCATGGCGATACAAACCTGTAATACAAACGTGCTTTGGTTTACTTTGCACCAGAACTAGTTAAGAAATCCTTTCGCGGATTGTCATCAATCCTTCGGTTTTCTTACCAAAACTGTGCATAACCTTGGGGAAAAAGCGATGATCGCGCAAGAACAGGCCGAAACCTTCGCTTTGCAGGCCTTTATCTGGGTGATCGGCGGCGAGCTTGCCGATGCCTTTCTTAACGCCACCGGAGCTTCGCAGGATCAGCTTGCCAAATTGGCGCAGCAGCCGGTGTTTTTGGGTGCGGTGCTGGATTTTCTGATGGAAGACGATGCGCGTGTCATTGGCTTTTGCGATTCCGTCCAGCGCCCCTATCTCTCGGTGATGGAGGCGCGGGCAGCTTTGCCGGGCGGGCAGTTGCCGCATTGGACTTAAATCTTCCGTCCCAACACTCTCACTTGCAAGAGGCCTTTATGACCCGCCCCCCGATCAAAGCCGTGATTTTCGACAAAGACGGCACGCTGTTTGATTTTCGCCAAAGCTGGGGGGCTTGGACCCGCGCGCTTTTGGCCGAGCTGGGCGGTGACAGCGCGCATCTGGCCGCCGTGCTGGGCTTTGACCCCAAAGCTTGCGATTTCGCGCCCGACAGCCCGGTGATCGCGCTGACCACCGCCGAGATCGCCGCGATTTTGCATCCGCATCTGACGGGTCTGACCCTGGCCGAGTTGATCGCGCGGATGGACCATCAGGCAACCCAAGCGCCGATGATCCCGGCGGTGGATCTGCCTGCGGTGCTGGGCGGGCTTGCGGCGCAGGGCCTGACCTTGGGTCTTGCCACCAATGACACCGAAGCCCCCGCGCGCAGGCATTTGACCGATGCGGGCGTGATCGATCTTTTCGCCTTTGTCTCGGGCAGCGATTCTGGCTGGGGCGGCAAGCCTGCGCCGGGGCAGCTTTTGGCTTTTGCCACCCAGCTTGGGCTTGAGCCTGCGCAAATCGCCATGGTCGGCGACAGCCTGCATGATCTGGAATCGGGCCGCCGCGCTGGCATGGCGCGGGTTGCGGTGCTGACCGGCATTGCCACCCACGGCGACCTTGCCCCCCATGCCGATGTCGTGCTGGCCGATATCGGTGGGCTGGCGGCTTGGATTGCGGCGCAAAGCCAAGCTTAAACCAGCCGAGGCGCAAAAACGACGCATTTTAGTCGGTAATATGGTGCGCGTCTGGCCATGCTTTCCGCCATCTTGGCCGCAACAGTGATCAACCCCTTGTTGATCCTTTGCAAGGAGCCCGCCATGAGCGATGACGCAAGCCGCAAACGCAGCCGTGCCGGTGGCCGCGCTGGCAACAAAAGCCGCGCAGGCTCTGCTGTTATCGACCAGATGCCTTGGCGGATTCCGGTCAATCCTGACCGCCCCGTTGAGCCTTTGGATGCCGAGGGCGTGCAGGCGATCCACCGCACCACCATGCGAATTTTGCGTGACATTGGTATCGAGTTTCTGAACCCCGAGGCGGTGGCCTACCTGAAGCAGGCAGGCTGCAAAGTCACCGGCACCAACGTCAAAATGGACGAAGATTTCGTGATGGAAATGGTGGCCCGCGCGCCATCGACCTTTACCATCACCCCGCGCAACCCAGAGCGTGAAGTGATCATGGGCGGCAATCACATGCTGTTCGTCAATGTCTCTAGCCCGCCAAACGCTTGGGATCTGGAACGCGGCAAGCGCACGGGCGACTTTGAAACCTTCAAAGAATTCATGAAGTTGACGCAGTATTTCAACTGCATCCACATCGCGGGCGGCTATCCGGTGGAACCGGTCGATATCCATGCCTCGATCCGGCATCTGGATTGTCTTTATGAAAAACTGACCCTGACCGATAAGGTCGTGCACGCCTATTCGCTGGGGGCCGAGCGGGTTGAAGATGTGATGGAGATGGTGCGCATCGCGGGCGGGCTTTCGGAAGCCGAATTCCAAGCCAAGCCGCGGATGTATACCAATATCAACTCGGTCTCGCCCTTGCAGCACGACTACCCGATGCTGGACGGCGCGATGCGGATGGCCAAGCGCGGCCAGCCGGTGGTGATCACGCCCTTTACCCTTGCCGGCGCAATGGCGCCTGTGACGATGTCGGGGGCGGTGGCGCTGTCTTTGGCCGAAGGTTTGGCGGGGCTTGCGCTGTTGCAATATATCGCACCGGGCTGTCCGGTGGCGCTGGGCACCTTTACCTCGAACGTCGATATGAAGTCGGGCGCGCCAGCTTTCGGCACGCCTGAATATATGCGCGCCACGCAAATGACCGGGCAATTGGTGCGGTTTTACGGCCTGCCGCTGCGCTCGTCGGGCACCTGTGCGGCCAATGTGCCGGATGGTCAGGCGATGTGGGAAACCTCGAACAGCCTTTGGGCGGCGGTGCAAAGCCAGACCAATATGGTCTATCACGCCGCAGGTTGGCTCGAGGGGGGGCTGATCGCCTCGCCCGAGAAATTCGTGATGGATTGCGAAGTTTTGCAGATGATCCAGCGCTATTTCGAATCCAGCATCACCGCCACCACCGAAGACGATCTTGCCTTTGACGCGATCAAAGCTGTCGGCCCAGGCGGGCATTATTTTGGCTGCCAGCACACCCAAGACCGCTATTCCACCGCCTTTTATGCGCCCATCGTCTCGGATTGGCGCAATTACGAGGCTTGGCAGCAGGGCGGCTCGACCTGGACACCTGAACGCGCGCATCAGATCTACAAACAGATCCTTGCCGAGTTTGAAGCCCCCGCGATGGACGGGGCTGCGCAAGAGGCTTTGCAGCAATTCGTTGCAAAACGGAAACAAGAAGGCGGCGCGCCGACAGATTTTTAACCGAAGGTTAACGGATATTGTCGATTTGTTAACGGATCCCGCGCTAATCTGGCGCGGAATCACCAATTGAGTTAACGAATGCACGGTCTTATCAATCGCTCGCTGCAATGTTTTTTGCGCGATACTTATGGGGTGACGGTCTGGGCGCAGATCGCTTCTGCGGCGGGGGTCGGGGTCGAGGGATTTGAGCCGCTGCTGACCTATGATGATAGCATCACCGAAACCTTGGTTGCCACGGCCGCCCTGCATTTGAACCGCCCGCGCGACACTGTGCTAGAGGATCTGGGCACCTATCTTGTCTCGCATGACAATCTGCAATCGCTGCGCCGCCTGCTGCGCTTTGGCGGCGTCAGCTTCGTCGATTTTCTGCACTCGATGGAGGATCTTCCCGAGCATGGTCGGCTGGGCCTGCCCGATCTGGATTTACCCGATTTCACCTTAATCGAGCAGGGGCAGGGCGCGTTTCGGCTTTATGTCACGCCGATGATTGCCGGCACGGGGCATGTGATGGTGGGGCTGTTGCGGGCGATGGCGGATGATTACGGCGCTTTGGTGCTGCTAGAGCATGGCGGTCAGGATCAGGGGCGCGAGGTGATCTCGGTGCATCTGCTGGACAAAAACCACGCCGATGGCCGCCGCTTTGATCTTGCTGCGGCAGAGCGTTAGACGATGCAGATTCTAGATGGCCTTGGCCTAAGCCCCGCAAGCCTGTCGCAGTTGATGCCTATGCATATTGGCCTGTGCCCTCAGGGGCGCATCCTCAGCCTTGGCCGCACCTTGGCGCATTTGCTGCAAGGCCAAGATCCGATTGGCAAAGCCTTTCTTGATGTCTTTAGCCTGCGCCGTCCGGCAGGCTTGCACAGTGCCAAAGATCTGCAAAATCTGCCCGGTCAGCGGCTGCAAATCTGCCTGCGTGACAGGGAAAAGACCGAACCGCTGCGGGGTCTTGCGGTGCCCACTGCCCAAGGCGGGCTGCTGATCAACCTGTCCTTTGGTATTCGCCTGATAGAGGCTGTGCGCCAACATGCGCTGACTGATGCCGATTTTGCCCCCACCGATCTGGCGATTGAAATGCTGTATCTGGTCGAGGTGAAAAATGCTGTCATGCAGGAATTGCGACGGCTGAACCTAAGCCTTCAGGGCGCAAAGGTTGCCGCCGAAGAGCAGGCGCTGACCGATACGCTGACAGGCCTGCGCAACCGCCGCGCGCTTGAGGCGCGGCTGCCCTCGCTTTTGGCACAGGGTGTCGATTTTGGTCTGATGCATATTGATCTGGATTTCTTCAAGCAGGTCAATGACACGCTTGGCCATGCGGCGGGCGATCATGTGCTACGCCATGTCGCGCAATCGCTGACGATCGAGACTCGCAGCTCGGATCTGGTGGCGCGGGTGGGGGGCGATGAATTTGTCGTGGTGCTGCCCGGGCTGAGTGGCAAAGAGCGGTTGGGTCAAATTGCGCAGCGCATCATTGATCGGGTGTCGCAGCCGGTGGAATTTGAGGGCAAGCTGTGCCGCGTCTCGGCCTCGATTGGGCTGACGCTCTCGACTGGCTATGGCGCGACCGAGGCCGATCGTATGATAGCCGATGCCGATGCAGCACTTTACGCCTCAAAACATGCAGGGCGGGCACAAGCGCGGTTTTTCTCGGCGCTGGGCTAATCGGCGATTTGATAGGGCAGCACGCCGCGGCTGTCGGGGTCCACCCGCAGCCCGCGTTCCAGCGGCGGTACCGCGCGCTGATGGCAATCGCGCCGCTCGCAAATCCGGCACGAAATCCCAATGGGCTCGAACCGCCCCTTCAGATCCAGCCCGTCGGAATAGACAAGGCTCGCGGCATGCGTCACCTCGCAGCCCAGCCCGATGGCATAGCGCCGCACCGGGGCCAAAAACGCCCCCCCCGGTTTCGAGACATCGCGCGCGAGGCACAAATACCGCACCCCATCCGGCGTTTCGGCCAATTGTCGCAGGAAATGCCCCGGCGTCTCGAAGGCGCGATGCACATTCCACAGCGGGCAAGCGCCGCCAAAGCGCGCAAATTGCAGCCGCGTGGCCGAATGCCGCTTGGTGATCGTGCCGGCCTGATCGACGCGCACAAAGAAAAACGGCACCCCCTTGGCGCCGGGCCGTTGCAGGGTTGAAAGCCGCTGCGCCACCTGCTCGATGCTGGCGCCAAACAGATCGGCCAGCCGTTCCAGATCGTGCCGCGTCGCTTGCGCGGCCTCAAGAAAGGCGCGGTAGGGCATCAGCGCCGCGCCTGCAAAATAATTCGCCATGCCGATCTTGGCGATGTCGCGGGCCTCGGGGGTTTGAAAGCGCGCCAGATCCAGCGTCGCCTCGATCAGCTCGTTTTGGGTCAGCAGGGCAACCTGATAGAGCAGCTGAAACGCCTTGGTGGCGGCCGCCGCGGTCGACGAAATCTCAAGCCGCCGCGCCACCGGATCAAAGCGCCGCAGCGGCCCAATGTTGGAAAAATGCACAGAGATGCCACGGCGTTCAAGGGCCTCGATTGCACCAGTTATGGCGTCTTTTCCGTCAGCTGCACCAGAAAGCACATGTTCTGCTGCCCGATCGACCGCATCGACGTAATTGTCGCAATAGTGAAAGAAGTCGCGCACTTCCTCCCAAGGGCTGGCGCGCAGGGCCGCGTCATCGCGCCCCAATGCCTCGTCCAAAGAGGCCAAGCGTTCGTGGTTTTGCCGGTAGGCCCGATGCAGATCCAAAAACGCCCGCGCCAAGGCTGGCGCATTCGAGGCCGCAAGCCGCAGATCGGCCAAGGGCGGGGCGGCCTTGGCAAAGACCGGATCGGCCAGCGCCTCGCGCATGTCTGACACCAGCCGCTCGCCTTCGCCGGCGTTCAGCTCGGTGACATCCAGCCCGAATTCTTGCGCCAAGGCCAGAACCACCGTCGCCGAAACCGGGCGGTGGTTGTTCTCCATTTGGTTCAGATAGGGCAGCGAGACGCCCAGCTTATCGGCAAAAATGCGCTGGGTCAGCGCCAGCCTGCCGCGCAACTCGCGCAGCTTTGCCCCTGCATATAGCTTTTGCACTGCCATGACGCCCCCTTTTGCAAAGCCAGCATCAGGCTTTGCAAAGCCGCCGTCAAGCCGCCAGACCCAAGGCCCGCGCGCGCCGGATGACCGCCAGAATGCACAAGACCGATGCTATCGAGCAGGCCAGCATCAAGACCACCAGCGGCATCTCTGTCGCACCCGGTGGCAGCAAAGCTCCGGCAAGGGCTGCAAGCCCCGCGCCTCCGCCGATCATCAGCGCGCCGCCCAGACCCGAGGCGGTGCCCGCAAACTCTGGCCGCACCGACAAGATCCCGGCATTGGCCGAGGGCAGGGCGATGCCATTGCCAAGACCCATCGTCACTTGCAGCCCGAAAAACACCATGGCCCCCGAAAGCCCCAGCGCCGTCACGGCAAACAGCATCAGCATGCCCGCCGTCGTCACCATGGTGCCGATCAACACCATCCGGTTCAGCCCGACGCGCCGTGAAAACCGCCCCGCCAGAAAATTGCCGATTGTGTAACCCAAGGCCGTAATTGCAAACAGCAGCCCGACCTGCGCCGAGCCCAAGCCAAAGACCACATTGCCGACATAGGGCGCGCCGCCCAAAAAGGCGTAAAAACAGCCCGAAGAAAACGCCGCAGCGCCGCTATAGCCCAAAAAGCGCTGCGAGCGCAGCAGCTCGGGATAGCTGCGCATCTGGGCGGCAAAGCTGATCTTTTTGATCACGGCCGTCTCGCCCAGATCGGCCCAGCACAGCGCAAACACCACCACGCCAAGCGCCAAAAGCAGGGCAAAGTTGGCATGCCAGCCAAAGGCCGCATCCAGATAACCGCCAATCACCGGCCCGATCATTGGCACTAGGCTCATCCCCATGGTGACATAGCCGATCATCGAGGCCGCCTCGTCATCCGACACCATATCGCGCACCACGGCCCGGCTTAGCACCATGCCCGCAGCCACCACTGCTTGGGCCATGCGAAACACCAAAAATACTTGCGCCGAGGTCGCCAAAAGCGTGCCGACAGTGGCCACCAAAAATAGCGCCAGCGACACCAGCACCACAATGCGGCGACCGTAGCGGTCCGATATTGGCCCGATCATGATCTGCAAAACCGCCGAAAGCGCCAGATACAGAGCGACCGACAGCTGCATCAGCGCATAGGGCGCGTCAAAATAGGCAGCCATTCCGGGCAGCGATGGCAAGAAAATATTCATCGTCAGTGCCGAAATCCCTGCAAGCAGGATCAGCGTGACAATATGTGGCGGGCTGCGGCGGTTCAGGAATATCGGTTTTTGCATCGCTCTCAGCTAGGGCTATGGCATGGTCTTGTCCATCACCCGCGCGCTGTGCAGCCAGAAAAACCGCAGGGCAGCGGTGAAGTTTGCAGCTTTGCAATTAGCAAATTTAATCGGCAGGCATATTTGCATATTTTCGATCTTCCGCTTCCCGCGCAGGCAATCTGAGGCTATTCTAGCGCAGATCACGGGGGGACACAGCCATGACCGACATTTTGCAGCAGCTTGAATCGCGTCGCGAGACCGCTCGCATGGGCGGCGGCCAGCGCCGGATTGACGCGCAACACGCCAAGGGCAAGCTGACCGCGCGCGAGCGGATTGATCTTTTGCTCGACGAAGGCTCGTTTGAAGAATTCGACATGTTCGTGGCCCACCGCTGCACCGATTTCGGCATGGAGGCCGAGCGCCCCGCAGGCGACGGCGTGGTCACCGGCTGGGGCACGGTGAACGGCCGCATGGTCTATGTGTTTAGCCAGGATTTCACCGTCTTTGGCGGCTCGCTTTCCGAAACCCATGCGCAAAAGATCTGCAAAATCATGGATATGGCGATGCAAAATGGCGCGCCTGTGATCGGGATGAACGATTCCGGCGGCGCGCGCATCCAAGAGGGCGTTGCCTCGCTTGCAGGCTATGCCGAGGTGTTTCAGCGCAATGTGCTGGCCTCGGGCGTGGTGCCGCAGATCAGCCTGATCATGGGGCCTTGCGCAGGGGGGGCGGTCTATTCGCCCGCGATGACCGACTTTATCTTCATGGTCAAAGACAGCTCTTACATGTTCGTCACCGGCCCCGATGTGGTGAAAACCGTGACAAACGAGGTGGTCACCGCCGAAGAGCTGGGTGGTGCCTCGACCCATACCCGCAAATCCTCGGTCGCCGATGGCGCCTTTGAAAACGATGTCGAAGCCTTGGCCGAAGCCCGCCGCCTGATTGACTTTTTGCCGCTGAACAACCGCGAAAAGGCTCCGGTGCGCCCGTTCTTTGACGATCCGCAGCGGCTTGAGGCCAGTCTTGATACGCTGATCCCCGACAATCCAAACCAGCCCTATGATATGAAAGAGCTGATCCACAAGATCGCCGATGAGGCCGATTTCTTTGAAATTCAACGCGATTTTGCCGCCAATATCATCACAGGCTTTATCCGCATCGAAGGCCAATCGGTCGGCGTGGTTGCCAATCAGCCGATGGTTCTGGCTGGCTGCCTTGACATCGACAGTTCGCGCAAGGCGGCGCGGTTTGTCCGCTTTTGCGATGCCTTTGAAATTCCGATCCTGACTTTGGTCGATGTGCCCGGCTTTTTGCCCGGCGTGGCGCAAGAATTGGGCGGCGTGATCAAGCATGGCGCAAAGCTGCTGTTTGCTTATGGCGAGGCGACGGTGCCCAAGGTGACCGTCATCACCCGCAAGGCTTACGGCGGCGCTTATGACGTTATGTCTTCCAAACATCTGCGCGGCGATTTCAACTATGCTTGGCCCACCGCTGAGATTGCAGTGATGGGCGCCAAGGGCGCCACCGAGATCATCCATCGCGGCAAATCAGCTGAGGAAATTGCACGGCTGACCAAAGAATATGAAAGCCGTTTCGCCAATCCTTTTGTGGCCGCCGAAAAGGGCTTTATTGACGAAGTCATCCGTCCGCACTCGACCCGCCGCCGCGTCGCCCGCGCTTTTGCCTCGCTGCGTGGGAAGAAGCTGGCGAACCCGTGGAAAAAACACGATAACATCCCGCTATAGCCCTTTGTCTTGCGGAGATCCCATCATGGCTGACGTTGATCTGGCCTGCCCAACCCTAATCCGTGCCCCCCGCTGCTGTGCTGCTGTGCAGTGCAAGGGGGGCGCATGACCACGCCCGAGACCTTCGAGATTGCTGTGCCCTCGGGCCAGGTGATCCGCTTTTTGGATGTCGTAACCGACGCCCCCGGACCTGATGGGCCGACGGTGCGCTATCGGTTTTTGGCGCCTGCCATTGCGCGGTTGGGCGGCAGCGTCGATTTCGACACCGCCGCGGCCGATATGCTGCATCTGTGCCAAAGCTATGTGCTGCCGCTGCTGGACCAAAGCCTGCCGCCCAGCCAGATCGTGATCTCGCTTTCGGATCGGCCGGTGCCCTTTGGCGAGGCCGCCCCCGATGCGACGCAGTTTTTTGAGGCCTATCGGCTTGAAGATGGCCGCTGCATATGGGAGGCATTTTGATGCAGCCCCTAAATCTAGCGCAAACCCGCCCCGCCTCCGCCTTGGCTGATGTAGCCTTGCCACAGACCTATCCCTTTGGTGAAATATCCTATCATTTTGGACATTTGTCGGCTAAACTTTATCTTGGCCGAACCCAAGCGGCCTTTACCTCGCAGAAGGGGGCGGCACAAAGCACGCCTCCGCAAAATAAATGGAGTAGAGGATGTCGAGCACGAAAATCGCAGTTCTTGCCCTTTGCATGGTCGGCTTCGTTGCTGCATGCGCTAAAAAGGCAGAAGAAGTTGTCTATGTTGACGAGCCTTCGGTTAGCGCCGAACCCGTCTATACCGGCAAATACAAGTAATCTGATCGGGCGGGCGCTTTTGGCCCTTGCGGCCACGCCCGCCCTTTTTCTATCCGCACCCCTGATCCCATTTGCAAAGGAGGGATCAGCATGCTGAAGCATCGCGGATTTCCCGGCCGTCTTACCGGCACCGATTTTCAATTTGTCATCCGTCGCGCCAACCTGAAAAAGGGCGGCGCCACCAAAATCATCGCGCGCGAACGGTTCAAAGACCGCAAGAACGTCGATCGCGCCGCCGATACCGCGTTTTTGGCAGCGCTTTGGGCGCATTTTGGCGAAGAGCCCTTCGAGCGCGGCAATCTGGATGCAGGCCGTCTGTCTTGGCTGTTTGGCCGCGAAGTGGTGGCGGCCGAAGACCCCTTTGATCCGGCCTCATATGACGCGCTGTTGCGGGTCAATGTCAAAGTCGCCCAAGTCACCTTCCCGAAAATCTTTGCCGCTGGCGCCGAGATGGAAGATTTTGACGATTGGGACGATGCCTTTGAAGACGAGGATCAAGACTAGGCATGAATCCGCGCAAGGCTTTGGCATTTAGGCAGGAATTCGCAGGCCGCTTTGCGGTGGGCGTGTTTGGCTTTGCCAAGGCCGAGCCGCTGCGCGATGATAAAAGCGTGCTGTCTGACGCCTCAAATCCCGTTGCCGGCATGTTTGACTGTTACCCTAACCCTTCCCTTCGGTCTGGCCCTTTTGGGGTCAGGCCATTTTTTTCGCAAAGCCTGTGGCAAAGCTTTGCCGGTCGCGCGGGGGCGCGCAAATTTCAGTTTAAATTCGTCGAAATTGCTGTAGAATTACGGGCAATAACAACAAACACACGAGGCCTTTCGACATGTTTAAAACCTTTGCAATTCTTAGCCTTTCCGCTCTGGCGCTTTCGGGCTGCGTGCAGCCAAATGGCACTGCGTCCTGTGCTGGCGTTGGCGCAATCTCGGGCGTGGCGCTGGGCGCGCTTACCGATAACAACTTGGCCCAATCGGCTTTGGCTGGCGGTGCCGCGGGTCTGTTTGCGGGCAACGCGGGCGTTTGCGGCTGATTTAGCAGCCGCCACCGATACACCATCTTTAAAGGCCAGCTGCGGGTTCTCCGCGGCTGGCCTTTTGCATTTTCATGCCCGCGCCACTGGTCCGTCGCGGGCATTCAGGGGAGAGAGCTATGTTTAAGAAGATCCTGATCGCAAATCGCGGCGAAATCGCCTGCCGTGTGATCAAATCGGCGCAAAAGATGGGCATCAAAACGGTGGCCGTTTATTCCGACGCCGACCGCAACGCGCTGCATGTCAAAATGGCGGATGAGGCGATCTACATCGGCGCATCGCCCGCCGCACAATCCTATATCGTGATCGACAAGATCATGGCGGCGATCAAGGCCTCTGGCGCCGAAGCCGTGCATCCGGGTTATGGGTTCTTGTCGGAAAACATGAACTTTGCCGCGGCGCTTGAAGCCGCAGGCGTGGTCTTTATCGGCCCGCCTTCGCCCGCGATTGAAGCGATGGGCGATAAGATCACCTCGAAAAAACTGGCGCAAGAGGCCGGCGTTTCCACCGTGCCCGGCCATATGGGCTTGATTGACGACGCCGAACATGCGGTCACAATCGCGGGGCAAATCGGCTATCCGGTGATGATCAAGGCCAGCGCAGGCGGCGGCGGCAAGGGCATGCGGATTGCGTGGAATGACGCCGAGGCCCGCGAAGGCTTTCAATCGTCCAAAAACGAGGCCGCGGCAAGTTTTGGCGACGACCGCATCTTTATCGAGAAATTCGTCACCCAGCCGCGCCACATCGAAATTCAGGTACTGGGCGATAAACACGGCAATATCGTCTATCTGCACGAGCGCGAATGCTCGATCCAGCGCCGCAATCAAAAGGTGATCGAAGAGGCGCCCTCGCCCTTCCTTGACGAGGCCACCCGCCGCGCGATGGGCGAACAGGCCTGCGCGCTGGCCCGCGCGGTGGGCTATACCTCGGCGGGCACGGTGGAATTCATCGTTGATGGCAGCCGCAACTTCTATTTCCTTGAAATGAACACCCGCTTGCAGGTTGAACATCCGGTGACCGAACTGATCACCGGTGTCGATCTGGTCGAACAGATGATCCGCGTGGCCTACGGCGAGGCTTTGCCCTTCCGTCAGGAAGATCTGAAAATCAACGGCTGGGCGATGGAAAGCCGGCTTTATGCCGAAGACCCCTACCGCAACTTTCTGCCCTCGATTGGCCGTCTGACCCGCTATCGCCCGCCGGTCGAAGGCCCAACGCCCACAGGCGGCATCGTGCGCAATGACACCGGCGTGTTCGAGGGCGGCGAGATTTCGATGTTCTACGACCCGATGATTGCCAAGCTTTGCACCTGGGGCCCCACCCGCCAAGCCGCCATCGAAGAGATGCGGACAGCGCTTGATACCTTTGAAGTCGAAGGCATCGGCCACAACCTGCCGTTTGTGGGCGCTGTGATGGAGCATCCGCGCTTTGTCTCGGGCAATATCACCACCGCCTTTATCGCCGAGGAATATCCCGAAGGCTTCCAAGGCGCTGTGCTGGATCAGGCCACGCTGACCCGTGTGGCGGCGGCGGCGGCGGCGATGAACCGCGCCTCATCCGCATTTCGGTGCTTTTAAACATTTTGAATGAGTCCAAAAGTAGTTTAGGACTCATTTTGCTAATTTGATCTTCAGCAATCATGCACGACTTCTAGAAAAATAGTTCAGTGTCAAGGGCCGTCTCACTATGCTAAAATAGGGAGCGGAC
>CAJXWJ010000020.1 GCA_913062925.1 uncultured Pseudorhodobacter sp.
CGGATTTCGTCATATTTCGGCAACAGCAGAGTGGATGCAAATGGTGCAAAGTGAAGTCAGGCCACGGTGCGCTTCGATCAAGAACACGATCACATCGGCATCGGTGGCCCCACCCCAAGCCGCCTTGACCATCGCACGATCCAAGCGGCGCTTGGTGCGGAAAATGCCGGGGGTATCGACAAAAACGATCTGCGCTGCCCCCTCCATCGCCACGCCCCGAATACGGGTGCGGGTGGTCTGCACCTTATGCGTCACAATCGAGACCTTGGCCCCCACCATGCGGTTCAGCAGGGTCGATTTGCCAGCATTGGGCTCGCCAATCAGCGCGACAAAGCCCGCGCGGGTGGCTTGGGCCGCTGCAATCTGCTCGGGCGTCGGGGTTTGGGCGTCGTCAGTCATCTGTCTTCTCCATCCGGGCCAAAAGGGCGCGGGCTGCGGCTTGTTCGGCCACACGTTTCGATCCGGCGCGGGAGGATTCTGCCTCGCCATTGGTCAGCTGCACCTTCACGGTGAAAATCGGCTGGTGGTCAGGGCCTTCGCGGCCCTCTTCGGTATAGGCTGGCGGCGGCATTCCCCGCGCCTGCGCCCATTCTTGCAACGAGGTTTTCGGATCGCGCGCGTCTTGTTCCACCTTGCCGATACGCGGCCCCCAAAGCCGCAGCACCAGCGCGCGCGCCGCGTCAAAGCCGCCGTCGATATAAACGGCAGCAATCACCGCCTCCATCGCATCGCCCAGCAAAGCCTCTTTGCGCCGCCCGCCCGACAGCATTTCCGACCGCCCCAGCTTTAGCACATCGCCAAGACCGACATCGCGCGCCACTTCGGCACAGGTTTCCTTGCGCACCAAAGCGTTAAACCGCGGCGCAAGCTGGCCCTCCGAGGCAGAGGTGTCCGCCCCCAGCAGCGCTTCGGACATCACCAGCCCCAACACCCGGTCGCCCAAAAACTCCAGCCGCTGATTGTCGGGCCGTGTCGGCGACGAGATCGAGGCATGCGTGACCGCACGCAGCAACATCTCGGGGTTGCGGAATGGATAGCCGATGCGGGCTTCAAAGTTTTTCAGATCTGCCGACAACCTCATAGCAGGCCTGCCGCAAAAATAAGCCAGCCCCGCGTGAACGGGGCTCGGCTGTTAGGTAGGTCGGCTTTGGAAAATGCGCGCATGCCGGCTTATTCAACCGCTTTAAAGAAACGGTCGGCGCGCCAGGTCCAGAAATACAGCATCGAGGTTCCAGCCGAGGAAAAGATAATGCGATCCGCGCGGCCAATCAGGTTTGCCGCCGGCACAAAGCCCACGCCGCCAATGGCTTGGCTAAAGCGGCTGTCTTGGCTGTTGTCGCGGTTGTCGCCCATGAAGAAATACTCGCCTTCGGGCACGGTAAAGACATCGGTGTTATCGGCGTAGCCATTGTCTTCGATGTTCAGCACATCATGCACCACGCCATTCGGCAGGGTTTCACGATAGCGCGAGCGGGTGCAGATCGACCCATCGCCCACCGCGCCATTTTCGCAGCGCGGGCGGTTGCCCATCGGGCCTTGCGGACCCATGATTTCTTCAAACTGGCCGTCCGGCACCTGCGGCGCTTCGGCGCCATTGATAAAGACGATGCCGCCTTTGATCTGAACCTTATCGCCGGGCATGCCGATCAAACGCTTGACGAAATCCGAGCCATTGACCGGATGGCGGAACACCACAACATCGCCGCGCGCAGGTTCAGAGCCCAAAATGCGGCCAGAAATCGGGCAGATCGAGAAGGGGCAGGAATATTTCGAATAGCCATAGGCCATCTTATTCACAAAGACGAAATCGCCGATCAGCAGCGTGTCTTTCATCGATTCCGAAGGGATCCAGAACGGTTGGAAAAACAGCGTGCGGAACACGCCCGCGATCAGCAGGGCATAGACCACCGTCTTGATCGTGTCGACAATACCGCCGTCGTTCTGAGCCATCTGGTCTTATCCTTCAAGGTTTGCGCGCTACATGCGCGCGCGGGCGTTTGGAGTCAAGTTCGGGCAGGCTTGGGACGCGCTTCGATCACCACGAAAGCCTGCGCCCAAGGGTGGTCATCGGTCAAAGTCACGTGAAGAATGGCCTCGTGATCGGGCGGGGTCATCGCGGCCAGCCGCTCTGCGGCCCAGCCGGTCAGCTGCATCACCGGCTGACCACTGGCCAAATTGCTGACCGCCATGTCTTTCCACGAAATCCCCATCGCAAGCCCGGTGCCCAGCGCCTTGGAGCAGGCCTCTTTCGCGGCCCAGCGCTTGGCATAGGTGGCGGCAATCGCGCGGGGGCGGCCTTCGGCCTTACGCTGTTCGGCTGCGGTGAAAACCCGCGTCTTAAAGCGCGCGCCATGGCGCTCTAGCACAGCCGCAATGCGGTCGATATTGGCCAGATCGCTTCCAATGCCAAGGATCATCCATCGTCCTTTGTACCACTAGATGCGGAAACTAGCGGGCTGGCGCGGCGCTGTCCAGCACAGGCTGGTCGGCCTGCGGCTGGGATTGGCCCTTGCACCTAAAACTTAGACGCCGCGAGCGCGGTCCATCCGGCGGCGCATTTCTTCGATCGCGGGGCCAAGACCCAAGAACACCGCCTCGCCGATCAGGAAATGCCCGATGTTCAGCTCGCGCACCTCGGCAATCGCGGCGATGGGGGCGACGTTGTCATAGGTCAGCCCGTGGCCTGCATGCACCTCTAGCCCCAAAGACTGCGCCAAAGCCGCGCCACGGCGCAGCGCGTCCAACTCGGCCTCGGCCTCGGCCAGACGGCCCTCGGCGTGCAGATCGGAATAATGGCCGGTGTGCAATTCGACCACCGCCGCGCCAATGCGGGCCGAAGCCTCGATCTGGCGCGGATCATGGCCGATGAACATCGACACCCGGCAGCCCGCCTCGCACATCGGCGCGATAAAGCGTGTCAGACGGTTCGCATCACCCGCCACATCCAGCCCGCCTTCGGTGGTGCGCTCTTCGCGCTTTTCGGGCACAAGGCAAACCGCATGCGGCTTCAGGCGCAGCACAATCGCCGCCATCTCGTCGGTGGCCGCACATTCGAAATTCAACGGAATGCTTAGGGCCGCGCGCAGCGCCTCCATATCGGCGTCGCGAATGTGGCGGCGGTCTTCGCGCAGATGCGCCGTAATGCCATCGGCACCGGCAGCTTCAGCCAAAAGTGCGGCGCGCAGCGGATCAGGCCAAGCCACGCCCCGTGCGTTGCGCAGCGTTGCAACATGGTCAATATTGACGCCCAGTCTTTGCTTATCACCCAAAGTCATCGCCCAATCTCCCTTATGACAGGCCTAAAGCCTGCCGTCGCCTTTGCCAGATTTCTCTGCCTTATCACCACGATGCTTTAACCGTGCCGCCGCCTCGGCCACGGTGGTGCGCAGCTTGTGCCGGCGGTCTTTGCGGTCTTCATGCTTGGCGGCGCGGGCCTTTTGATAGGCCTGCACCACTGGAATCGTCACATAATAGGCCGCCGCCGAAATCACCAATCCGGGCAGCAAAGCGCCAATAAAATACGGCACATAGATATCATGCCAAAACCGGATCAACCCCTGCCAATGCATGGTGTCGGTGGTGAAAATCGCCACAAAGTTATGCCAAAGATCAACACCCGCATGGCCAAAGGCGCGCGCAATCGCCTCGGCGGTCAGCGGCGCTTCGACCCCAAGCAGCCAATGGCCAAGCGTCATGGCAAAAACCGCAAAGAACGGAGTCGTCACCGGATTGGTGTTAAACGTGCCCAGCAGCGCTGCCAAAAGATTGCCCCGCATCAGCCGTGCAGCCGCCCAAGCGGCGACAAATTGCAAGCCCGGCAAGGGCAGAAAGCCGATCAGAAAGCCAGCAAACACCCCGCGCGCAATGCGGTGCGGCTCGTCTGGCAGGCGGCTCATTCGGTGGATAACGTAACGCGTCGCGCGCCTAAACCCCCCCGAGGGGTAGACCATCTCGCGCATCCAAGCGAGCCATCCAAGCGGTTCACGGCGTTTAAAGACCACTGTGGTCAGTCCTTCCTTTGCCCGACAGCCGCGAAACGCGACGTCAGGGCTTGCGTGTCAAATCGCGGTGCCGCGACACTTGAGCCACATCTGTTTCAGCCTCAAGGGCTGTCATCACCATGTGCAAGTGTTCGACGTCGCGCAAGTCAACGTCAATGATAAGTCTATAAAAATCTGGTTTACGTTCTGTGAAACGCAAATCAGATATATTCGCCTTCTGCTCGCCGACAAGGGTGCAGATCCGGCCCAAGACCCCTGCATCATTCGAGATGGCGACATCAAGGCTAACCGTGTTCACCGCAGCGTGGCGACCCTGATCCCAATGCAGATCAACCCAACGGTTGGGCTGTTCCTCAAATTCTTCCAAAGCCGGGCAATCAATCGCGTGCAACAGCACGCCCTGCCCGCGATAGCTGATGCCGACAATGCGTTCGCCCGGCAGCGGCTGGCAGCAATTGGCCCGCCGAAAGGTCTGATCATCCGACAGACCCAGCACGGCGCGGCTGGCGCTGATCTCGGATTCCTGGGTCATCGCAAGTTCGGGGTAAAGCGTCGCCACCACCTTGCGCGCGGTCAACTCGGCCGAGCCAAGCCCCGCCAGCAGATCGTTTTCATCGCTAAAGCCAAGGATTTTCGCCGCCGTCCGCATCGCCTTATCGGTGGCTTTTTTGCCAACATGTTCAAAGGCGGCGCGCGCCAGCTCTTGGCCCAAACGCACGAAACGGCTGCGGTCTTCTTCGCGCAAAGACCGCCGGATCGCCGCTTTGGCGCGGCCGGTCGAGACGATGTCGATCCAAGACGACTGCGGCTTTTGGCCCTCAGCGGTGATGATTTCCACCGATTGGCCATTCTTTAACCGCGTCCACAGCGGCACACGGATGCCATCGACCTTGGCCGAAACACAAGAATTGCCGATCCGGGTGTGGATCGAATAGGCGTAATCCAACGGCGTCGCCCCGCGCGGCAGCTGAATGACATCGCCCTTGGGGGTAAAACAAAACACCTGATCGGAATACATTTCCAATTTGACGTTTTCCAAAAACTCGGCGTGATCGCCCTCGTCCAACCTTTCGGTCATCGAGGAAATCCACTTGGCCGGATCAACCGCAAAGGGGTTCTTGGCGCGCACACCTTCGCGGTAAGCCCAATGCGCGGCGACACCGGCTTCGGCGACCTCATGCATCTCGCGGGTGCGGATCTGCACTTCGACCCGTTTGCCATCGCGCCCCGAAACCGTGGTGTGGATCGAGCGGTACCCGTTCGATTTCGGCTGGCTGATATAGTCTTTGAACCGCCCCGGAACCGCGCGCCAACGTTGGTGGATCACGCCCAAAATCCGGTAGCAATCGGCAACCGAGCCGCAAATCACGCGAAAGCCATAGATGTCAGACAGCCGCGAAAACGCGAGGTCTTTTTCCTGCATCTTACGCCAGATCGAATAGGGCTTTTTGGCGCGGCCATAAACATCGGCCTCCAGACTAACCTTATCCAGTTCCGAGCGAATATCGGCAGTGATCTGATGCACCACATCGCCTGATTCGCGCTGAAGCGTCAAAAAGCGGCGGATGATCGAATTGCGCGCCTCGGGGTTGATGACGCGGAACGACAGATCTTCCAGCTCTTCGCGCATCCATTGCATCCCCATGCGGCCCGCCAAAGGCGCATAGATTTCCATGGTTTCGCGGGCTTTTTGGATCTGCTTTTCAGGGCGCATCGATTTGATCGTGCGCATATTGTGCAAACGGTCGGCCAGTTTGACCAAGATCACCCGCAGGTCTTTCGACATCGCCATGAACAGCTTGCGAAAGTTCTCGGCCTGTTGCGATTCGGTATTGGACAGCTGCAAATTGGTCAGCTTGGTGACGCCGTCGACCAGCTCTGCCACTTCTTCGCCAAACAGCTTTGACACCTCGGTATATGTCGATTTGGTGTCTTCGATGGTGTCATGCAAAAGCGCCGTGATGATGGTGGCATCATCCAGTTGCTGCTCGGTCAAGATCGCCGCAACCGCGACCGGATGGGTGAAATAGGGTTCGCCAGATTTGCGAAACTGGCCCTCATGCATCGCCATGCCGTAATCATAGGCGCGGCGAATCAAATCTGCATTGGCACGGGGGTTGTAGTTGTGGACAAGGGCGATGAGGTCTTCTACGTCGATCATCATCACCGCCCCTGTGGCCGGAAATTCAGCAATTTCCTGCTATTACAGCTCGCCTTGTGCTTCCATAAGCGCACGCAGCAATTTCTCTTCCGACATATCATCCTGCATCGGACGATCAACTTCACCCGACATCAGAAGCGCCATTTGGTCTTCTTCGGGCTCATCGACCTCGATTTGGGTCTGATAGCTTTCGATCATCCGCTCGCGCAGAGAATCAGCAAGCTGAGTTTCGTCCGCGATCTCGCGCAGGGCGACAACCGGATTTTTGTCATTATCGCGATCCACGGTTGGCAATTCGCCAGCCTGAATTTCGCGGGCGCGGTGCGCGGCCAGCATAACCAGTTCGAACCGGTTCGGGACTTTGTCAACGCAATCTTCAACCGTCACGCGGGCCATGAAAGACTCCAGTAAGGATGGGGGCTTTGGAAGCGCCTATTTAGGACCGATGTCGCGGATTGACAAGAGCATAATCAAACAGATGCGTCAGAAGCCAATGCCACAACCTCGACGCGCGCCGCATCAGGCAGCGCGGCCAGCATCTGAACAACCGTCAGCCCCAAGACCGGATGCCGCCAATCGGGCGCCACATCGGCCATCGGCACCAAGACAAAAGCGCGATCTTGCAAACGCGGATGTGGCAAAATCAATTCTGCGGGCGCAAGCTTGCTTTGCGCCTCGGGCGGCAACTGCTGCCAATGGCGAAACCCCGCCAGATCGGGGGCAACCTCTTCTCCAAAAGCAATCAGATCCAGATCAAGCGTCCGCCCCGCCCATCGCGTCGTGCGCGCGCGGCCAAATTGTGCCTCGACCTGATGCAAAGCCGCCAGCAGCTGCGGCGCCGTCATCGCGGCAGGCACAACCAGCGCCGCCGCGGCGTTTACATAATCCGGCCCCGCCCCCGCCGGAAAGCAAGGCGTGTGATAAAGCCTGCTTACCCCCATAAGTTGCAGCCCCAGAGTCGCGAGGCAATCTATCGCCTGAAACAGAATTTCCTTCGGCGAAAACTGACCGAAATCCTGATTTGACCCCAGAGCAACAACGGCAATTCGATCTTCTAGCGTAGTCATGTGTAGGCTTTCGTATAGGAGTTATTGATCGGCATTTTGCCTAAATGTTAACGAGTCTCTTGGCCGAGACCTTCATTGCTTTTCTCACTTTACCTCACTGAAGACGGGTTCGCGCACAAGTTATTTCGAGAGGACCGAAGATGTTTTACAAAGACGAACGGCTTGCGCTGTTCATAGATGGATCGAACCTTTACGCCGCCGCAAAAGCGCTTGGGTTTGACATCGACTATAAGCTTTTGCGTCACGAGTTTATGCGTCGTGGCAAGATGCTGCGGGCGTTTTACTACACCGCTTTGTTGGAAAACGACGAGTATTCGCCGATCCGCCCTCTGGTCGATTGGCTGAACTACAACGGCTTTACCATGGTGACCAAACCCGCCAAGGAATATACCGACAGCCAAGGCCGTCGCAAAGTCAAAGGCAATATGGACATCGAGCTTGCGGTTCACGCGATGGAACTTGCGCCGCATGTCGATCATATCGTGATCTTCTCGGGCGACGGCGACTTCCGCCCGCTGATCGAAAGCTTGCAGCGTCAAGGCGTGCGGGTCTCGGTGGTCTCGACCATCCGCAGCCAACCGCCGATGATTGCCGACGAACTGCGCCGCCAAGCCGATAACTTCATCGAGTTGGACGAATTGCGCGATGTGATCGGTCGGCCTCCGCGCGAGCCACGGATAGAAGACCAAGACCTGATGGCAGAGGCAAAGTAATCTGCTGAAAAAGGCCGCCACATGCAGATGTGGCGGCCTTTTCCCTGCGCTGCGGCAATTGCCACAGCTGAAATGATCCGATACCTGTTCAGGGTGAAAGGATCTTGCCATGACAAAACCCGCCCTGACGCTTTACTTAGCAGCCCCACGCGGATTCTGCGCAGGCGTTGATCGCGCCATTAAGATCGTCGAGCTTGCCCTTCAGAAATGGGGCGCTCCGGTCTATGTCCGCCACGAGATCGTGCACAATAAATATGTCGTCGACAATCTGCGCGCCCAAGGCGCGATCTTCGTCGAAGAGCTGGAAGACTGCCCCGTTGACCGCCCGGTGATCTTTTCCGCGCATGGCGTGCCGAAATCCGTGCCCGCCGCCGCCGAGGCCCGCGCGATGATCGCGGTCGATGCCACCTGCCCGCTTGTGACCAAAGTGCATAATGAGGCGCAGCGCCACTCCGAGGCAGGCCTGCAAATGGTGATGATCGGCCACGAAGGCCACCCCGAAACCATCGGCACCATGGGCCAACTGCCCGAGGGCGAGGTTTTGCTGGTTGAAACCGCCGCCGATGTCGCAGGGCTGATGGTGCGCGATCCGGCCAAGCTTGCCTATATCACCCAGACCACGCTTTCGGTCGATGACACCGCCGATATTGTGCTGGCGTTGCAAGCCCGCTTTCCGGCGATTGTCGGGCCGCATAAAGAAGACATCTGCTATGCCACCACCAACCGTCAGGCGGCGGTCAAGGCGATTGCGGGCAAGATCGACGCGCTTTTGGTGATTGGCGCGCCGAATTCCTCCAATTCCAAACGCTTGGTCGAGGTGGGCCGCTCGGCCGGTTGCGGTTACGCGCAACTGGTGCAGCGCGCCGTCGATATCGACTGGCGCGCGCTCGACGGCATTGCGGCGGTCGGCGTCACCGCAGGCGCCTCTGCCCCCGAAGTGCTGGTCAACGAGGTGATCGACGCCTTTCGCGCCCGCTATGACACGCGGGTCGAAATCGTTGAAACCGCACAAGAACATGTCGAGTTCAAAGTGCCCCGCATTCTGCGCGATCCGGTTTAGGCGATGACGCGACAGCCTATCCCCCCTGCTGCGCTTTGGCTCGGCCTTGCCGGTCTTCTGCCCTTTGTCTGGGGTGCGGCCTGCGCGCAAAGTGATGCGCTTGCGGCTTGGGGTCTTGCCATCGCCGGCCCAAGGCTGACGGGCGTGCCCTTGGTGCTGGGCTACGGCGTGATCATCTTGTCGTTCATGTCGGGCGTGCTCTGGGGCTTTGCCGCAAAACAGCCGAAAGTCGCCGCAATTTACTATATTTTGTCGGTGCTGCCGGCGCTTTGGGTGCTGTTTCTGGTTGGCGGTGATCTGACGGCCAGCTTTGCCGCTTTAGGCTTGGGCTATATCGGGCTACTGGCGCTGGATTGGCTGTTCGCAACACGCGGGTTTGCGCCCGAGTGGTGGATGCGGCTGCGCCTGCTGCTGACCGCAATCGTGCTGGCCTGCCTTGCCGTTGCGGCTTTGGCCTGAAATCTTAACCCCAAAAGGAGCCTCTATGCCGGATCTTTTCGCCTATACCGACGGTGCCTGTTCGGGAAACCCCGGCCCCGGCGGCTGGGGCGTCCTGATGATCGCCCGCGAAGGCGCGACGGTGGTCAAAGAACGCACCCTGAACGGCGGCGAGCCTGACACCACCAACAACCGCATGGAATTGCTGGCGGCGATCTCGGCGCTCGAGGCCCTGACGCGCGACACCCAACTGACCATCATCACCGACAGCGCCTATGTCAAAAACGGCGTTACCGAATGGATTCACGGCTGGAAGCGCAACGGCTGGAAAACCGCCGCCCGCGCCCCGGTGAAAAATGTTGATCTTTGGCAAAGGCTTGACGCTGCCCAAGCCCGTCACAGCGTGACATGGCGCTGGATCAAGGGCCATGCCGGCCACGCCGAAAACGAACGCGCCGATGAATTGGCCCGTGCCGGCATGGCGCCGTTCAAAACTGCGAAATAGCGCCGACTGGCCCTGCGTCTAAAGCTCGGTCTCATCTTTCGCATGGGCGGCACCGCTTCTGTCGGCGGCAAGCTCTGCGGTGATCTCGGTCAGATCGGCCAGCATCTCTGCAAAACGCCGCTGACAAGACTGATAGGCCTGCGCTACGGCGCGATCTTTCAAAGCCTCGGCGATAGTCCCGCGCAAGGCCGGCAGATGCCGCTGAATTCCCAAATCGGCCTCGTCATTGTGATTAAACCGGCGCAGATAGCCAAAGCCAAACCGCCCCGAGCGCCCTCCGGCCATCAGCCCATTGCCGCGCAGCTTTTGCTTGAAGGCCACCCGCTCTAGCGCCTTGATCACATAGTGATTGATCTGGCCCAAAGCATAGGATTGATCGCCGCGCTCGAGCATTTCGGCCGGACGCGCATTTTTCTTCTGACCGAAAACAAATTGTGGATCAAGCACTTGGCCCGAGCCAGCCAAAAGCCTGACCGCCGCACCTTGCCGCCAGATTGGGCGATGAATGAACAGACTTTGCACGCGGTCATCCATCCGGTGCAGCGTCTTCACCGTCCGCGATTGGCGGTGCTGCATGGGGGCGGCTTGGGTAAAAGCGGCCAAAACCAGATCATCTGGCGCGGTATCATGGCCGCCGTCGCCAAAGTTACGCCAGTTCAACGCAACGCCATCCGCCGCCCCAATTGCCGCAATCAGCCCCGACAGATGCCCCGCAACGGGGTTTAAAAACTCATCCGCATCGATCCACAGCAACCACTCTGCACCGCGGACAGTCGGGTTTTCCAGCGCCAAAGCAGCAACCGCATCCTGAGGCGCCAGCGTCGCGGGCGGCTGATGCCGGTGATGTTCGACCCAGCCCAAAGCCGCGAGCGCATCGAAAAGATCATCCGACCCGTCGCTGCACGCATTTGTGTAAACCACAATTTTGCCAAAGCCGATCAAACGGTGAAAGGCCACCCATTCCAACACATCCGGCCCTTCGTTCCGCATCGCGGAAAGCAGAACTGCCCCCGAGACGGCTTCGGTCATTCTTCCAAAGCATCCGCAGGATTAACGCCTATTTGTTCACACATCCGCGCGGCATAGGAGTTTGCCAATGGCACATTGCGCCGCCACCAGGGCTTGGTGCCATTGGTGTATAGATGCACCGAAAGGGTGTTTTCAGTAAAATGCCCCTCAACCCGACCGTGGGGGTCATAGAACACATCATTCAACTGAAACGGCACCGGATACAGGTAATCCGAGGTCAGCGCCTTGTCGAAATCGCCGGTCTGCTGCGCGAAATAGGTAAAGGCCTGCGGGCCAAAGGCGGTACGTTCGGCATTATAAATCCGCACCGCTTGCGGCAAGGAACTGTCCTGTTTTTCCAGTTTTTTGCGCTGCTGTTTGTTAAACCAAGCCGGCGCATCTGGAAGATTTGTATAGTAATCAATAAGTTGATGGATCAATTCCCCCTGCTGCGGAATATAGACCACACCGCAATTCAGCGCGCCACGAAAGCCGTGGCCTGCGTAGATATTCTCCATCTCGTCGGGAAAGGGGCGGTGGCAAAACGCATCGCAATCAATCCAGATCGCGTTGGTTTGCTGAATCATGTGATAGCGGAACACGTTTGACAGAAAGCTCTCCGAGGTTTGCCGCACGATATTCATATCAATCGGCATGATATCGGTCGCAGGCCGCACGATCACACCTTCGGGCACATTGGTGACAGTATCGGTGCAATAAAGCGTTGTCGGATGGCCTTGATGCACATGGCTAAGCAGGCAAAGCTGGTTCAAATACTGAAGTTTCTCACCAATCCAAAGCGATGCGACGGGTCTGCGAAGGGGAGTGGACATCGGCTGCCTCTGATTTGTTTCTATTTTCGCGACAATTTCGCGACTGTTCTCGCAGGCTAGCCACCAATTACGGCATCATTCAGGCGAAATTGCCGCATGCCGGCGATATCCGCGCAGGATATTCGTGTCAAAGCCCTCCAGCGCGGTAAATGCCGGTGGCGTGTGGGCTGCCGCGTGATGGCTTTCCAGCCAGCGGCCATACATAAACAGCTGGTCTATGCCGGCAGTCGGCAGGTGATCTAGCACCTCTGGCGTGATCCGAGCATCGCCGACCAACAGCACTTGCGGCCGATGCAGGGCGATCAAGGCCTGCGCAACGGTCAGGGCATTATCGCCAAGGCGCTGATCTGAAAAAACAAACCGCTCTGAAAACGCAAGATTGTTAAGGGCGCAAACCCGCAGCATCATCGCGCATAAACCCGCATTATCTTCTTGCAACACCCAGGTCAGATCGGCTCGCATGTTCACGCAATGCCCTGCCAAAAAGCCAACTGCGGCACCCAATTCCAGCACGCGCGCGTTTGGCTGCAAGGCCACCGGCAGCCTGCGCGCAAGCCCGCGCTCGAACTTTCCCGCCTGAATCAGCGGCAAAACATGCGCCGCAAAAATCTGCGGATCATCGGGCAACTTCATACTATGATTCTGAAAAACCTCGCCAATCGCCGGCATTGGCACCAGATCGCCGTGGTTATACGACCCCATCGGCACCATCTCGACCGGATCTTTCGGCTGCGCCGCACGTTCGGTTTTTGCCTTGGCACCCCGGCGCTTTTCCACATCAGACATCAGAGCCGCGATCTTTTCCTTGTCGCGCGCCTGCGGTGGCTTTGCAACAATCTGCGTAATCGGCACATTCGAAGCCTGGGCCAGATCGGCAACCAGCGCGTGATAGGCTTCGGTCTGGCGCAGCTCGGCCAAGCGACTTTCGGCACGCTCCAAAGCGGCAAAGTGCAGTCGTTTCAACTCGGGGTCTTGCAGCAGCTGTGCGATGATCTGATTGCGCCGCTCGGTATAGCGCAGCATGGTGTCATCGCGCACTTCGTTGCGATCCTGCAATGACCAATAGTCAGAATTATACTTATCCTTCTTATTGTTCACATTGCCGCGCATCTTGCGAATGGCATAGCTGTCGACCGATTTCACCGCATAGTGATTCAGCTGCACCCAATCATATCCAACCGTGCGGGTGATCGAACGCCAGCCGCGGAATTTAAAATAATCCTCCATCTCGCGGCCCGAGCCATTCAGCCATTTGATCTGATCTGGAAATTCGGTTTCAACCCATTTCGCCTTAATCTTTGGCCGGTGGATGCCCAATTTCCACTTTGCCGCGTCAAAGGCAAAAAGCGTCTTTACCCCCCACCCCTTGTTCCAAGTGGTCGGCGCGGCCCATAGATATTGTTCCGTGACCGGTGCGCGGCTCCAGTCTACCACCCCGCCAGACCCAAAGATCCGCCATGTAATCACAACGCCATTCGCGCCCTGCGCCTTGGTCGCAGTCAGCATATCGTCCAGCGTACCGTCGCCATAGCGGATCGAGACAAACTCATCCGCGTCAAACACCATCACCCAGTCAGACTGCTGCACAACAGGCTCGGCCTGGGCATAATTCAGGGCCGAAGGCTGCGGCCGAATACCCTCGGGAATATCGTTGCGGCGGTGGTGGCACAGGCCCAATTCCTCAAGCCGGATCAGCATGCTGTCAGTCCCATCCGAACAATCGTTCGTATAGACCACCAGATCGGTAAAACCGATCGCAAGATGATGCGCGATCCATTCGATCACATAGGGGCCTTCGTCTTTCATCATAGAAACGGCCGTCACCTGACCATGCGGGCTGCGATGTCGCTTCAGCGGAAAGCCAATGCTCCCCCAAAGCGCCGAGGCACCCTTTGGCCGCTCGTCTGAGGCCACGGAACTGTCCCTGTTTTGTGGTTTTTCCGCCTGCACCTTGGACCCTACCCCTGGTTTTCGCCCTTTCCCCTATCCTATCGTGTAGTCATTTTCATCGGCAAGGGGGCCGTCGAAAACTGTTGCGGCTTGTTGCGCGCAGATCATTCATGACCGGCTATGCAAAAATACTTTCTTTTTTGTGACTCTTCATTCAGACTTGGGGCATGGCACGCACGAAATTGATCCCCGATTCCGAAGTTCTGGCGATTGCGCTCAAACTCTTGCTGATCCAAGGCGAGAAATCTGTCACATTTTCTGCCGTGGCTCAGAAAACTCGGCTCGCACCGCCAACTTTGGTGCAGCGCTTTGGCAGCTGCGCCGCCATGATTGACGCGGCCCTCTCTTTGGCATGGGACCAGCTGGAAGCGCAGACCACAACAGCTTTTGCCGACACCACCGCAAAGGGGCGCGGCGTCCAAGCGATGCTAAAAGCCCTGTCGGCGCCGATTGACTCGCCTGCTTTGGTCGCAGCAAGCCTGCGATATCCCGCACTTGCCACACGCGCCAAAGCTTGGCGCAATCAGGTCGAGGCAGGGCTAACCCTGAAGCTGGGATCAGGCGCAAAGGCCAAGGAAGCAGCCTCTGTCACCTTTGCAGCCTGGCAGGGACGTTTGCTTTGGGATGGGGCGGGCGGTAAAGGCTTCCGGCTGGGCGAGGCTGTGAAGAAGCTAACCTAACTAACGTTCAATATATTTCTGATAAAGCCAAATCAAAGCAACCGCCCCCAAAACTGCGCCAATAAACCCCGCGGCAAAAGTGGTCATAGCCAAAAGCAGTCGCAGCAAAAACCCGCCCGCAAGCGCGCCACCGATGCCAATAACAATGGTGGTTGGCAGGTCAGCCTGAACCTTCATCACCCGCGTAGCCAAAAATCCAGCTGCAATTCCAATAATAATCAGCATAATCATGGGAAATCTCCTGAAGATTGCCCTTAATATGGGGTGCGAAACCGCGAATGTAAGGTCAGATCAGCCGCGGCGGCAGACGCAGGCCCTTTAACACCTCGGCAGCAGCCATCGGCCGCTTGCCTTCGCGCTGCGCCAAGGTGATCTGAACCGCACCTTCACCACAAGCAATTGTAAAGCCAGACAAAACCTGCCCCGCCTCGGCTTGCCCATCGCTTAGGACAGAGCGCAGCAGTTTCACCCGCTCGCCCGCCACCTCGCACCAGGCCCCCGGAAAGGGCGACAGGCCGCGAATTTGACGATCAACCTCGATGGCAGGGCGCGACCAATCAATCCGCGCTTCGGATTTATCAATCTTGGCGGCATATGTGACGCCCTGTTCACTTTGCGCGACAGCCGGCAGCGGCAAAGCCGCCAGCGCCGTGCAAATCAGCGCGGCCCCCAGTGCAGACAGCCGATCATGCAGCTCTGCCGTGGTCTCGGCCTGTGCAATCGGCGTGCTTTGGCGCAGTAAAACCGGCCCCGTGTCCAGCCCCGCCTCCATCTGCATGATGCAAATGCCGGTCTCGGCATCCCCGGCCATAATCGCGCGATGGATCGGCGCAGCCCCACGCCAGCGCGGCAAAAGCGAGGCGTGGATGTTCAAACAGCCCAAGCGCGGCGCGTCCAAAACCGCTTGCGGCAGGATCAAACCATAGGCGACAACCACGGCAATATCGGCGCCAAAGCCGGCAAATTCGGCCTGCGCCGCCGGATCGCGCAGCGAAATCGGGTGGCGCACAGGCAGGCCCAAAGCCTCGGCCCGTGCTTGCACCGGGCTTGCGCGATCGGCCTTGCCACGCCCGGCTGGGCGCGGCGGCTGGCAATAGACCGCGACGATTTCATGCTGTTTCGCCAAGGCCTCCAGCACCGGAACCGAAAAATCGGGCGTGCCCATAAATATGATTTTCATCGCTTTTTCCGTAGCTTATCCGCACGGGCCAGCAACATCTTACGCTTAAGCGGCGAGAGGTGATCAAAATACATCTTGCCCGCCAAATGGTCGATCTGATGCTGAACCGAGGTCGCCCAAAGGTTGACGAAATCCCGCTCCTCGATCTGACCCTCGGCATTCATAAACCGCACCGTCACCGCGCGCGGCCGCCGGATCACCGCCGAGACGCCAACCAAATTGGGCGAGGCCTCTTCGTGTTCGCGAAACTGCCCCGAGGCATGCAGCACTTCGGGGTTGGCCATCAAAACCGCCTGCCCGCGTTCGTCAGAGCAATCGACAACCGCAAGCCGCAGCGGCACGCCGATTTGCACCGCCGCCAGTCCATAGCCGGGCATCGCGTCCATGGTATCGACCATATCGGCCCAGATCGCGCGATGCGCATCACTGATCGCCTCGACCGTCGCGGCAGGGGTTTTCAAACAAACGTTCGGATAGGGCAGGCAAAGCCGCGCGGCCATCAGCCCCGCGCCTTTTCACGCTTTAGCTTTTCCATCTTGCGCGTGATCATCTGCCGCTTCAGCGGGCCCAGATAATCAATGAACAGCTTGCCGTTCAGATGGTCAATCTCGTGCTGCACGCAGGTCGCCCAAAGCCCGTCGAACTGCCGCTCTTGGATTTCGCCGCTCAGATCCATCCAGCGCACCTTGACCGAGGCCGGACGTTTGACATCGGCGTATTGATCGGGGATCGACAGGCAGCCTTCTTCATAGGTCGACAGGTCTTCGCACGACCAAATCACCTCGGGGTTCAGCAAAACCATCGGCTCGGGCGGCGCATCTTTCATGCAATCCATCACGATCATCCGCCGCATCACACCAATCTGAGGCGCCGCAAGACCAATGCCCGGCGCGTCATACATGGTTTCCAGCATATCGGCTGCCAGTTGGGTAAGCTCTGCCGAAACCTCTGCGATGGGCTCGCAAGGCTTTTTCAGGCGCGGATCGGGGTGGATCAGAATATCGCGGATCATCTGATCGATTTACGTCTTGGGGCTTCAACGTGCAAGAGTTTGCTGCAATGATACCGCCAAACCCTTAGCACAGGCAGCACCCCGATGGATTTTGACACCCGCATCAATCGTCTTGGCACTCATTCGGTGAAATGGGACGCGATGGAGCCGATGTTCGGCGTGCCCGCGGCAGAAGGCATTTCGATGTGGGTGGCCGATATGGATTTTCGCCCGCCAGCCTGTGTGCAGCGCGCGCTAGAGGGCATGCTTGCGCATGGCATCTACGGCTATTACGGCGATGACGCGAGCTATCTGGACGCCATCCGCTGGTGGATGCAGACCCGCCACAACTGGACGGTCGAGCGCGATCAGATTTTCACCACCCATGGTTTGGTGCATGGCACCGCGATGTGTGTCGATGCCTTTACCGCTGTTGGCGACGGCGTTGTGCTGATGACGCCGGTCTATCACGCCTTCGCCCGCGTGATTAAGGCCGCTGGCCGCGAGGTGGTGGAATGCAAGCTGCGCGACAACGCCGGCCGCTACGAGATGGACTTTGACGCTTGGGACGCGCAGATGACCGGGGCGGAAAAGCTGCTGATCCTGTGCTCGCCGCACAATCCCGGTGGCCGCGTCTGGACCCGTGCAGAATTGCAAGGCGTCGCCGATTTCGCCAAGCGCCACGATCTGGTGCTGGTCTCGGATGAAATTCACCACGATCTGGTTTTGGGCGAGGTCAAGCACACCGCTATGGCGCTGATCGAGGGCATTGCCGATCGTCTGGTGATGATGACGGCGACGACCAAGACCTTTAACATTGCAGGCGCGCATTCGGGCAATGTCATCATCGCAGACCCCGCCTTGCGCGCCAAATTTGCGGCGCGGATGAATGCGATGGGGATCTCGCCGAATTCCTTTGGCCTGTTTATGGCCACCGCCGCCTATTCCGCCGAAGGCGCGGCTTGGGTCGATGCGCTGACCGGCTATCTGTCTGAAAACGCACGGATTTTTGATGAGGGCATCGCCCGCATTCCCGGCATCCGCTCGATGCCGCTGGAAGCGACCTATCTGGCTTGGGTCGATTTTTCGGGCACAGGCATGACGCAGGCCGAATTTATTGACCGGGTGCAAAAGGTGGCCAAGATTGCCGCCAACCACGGCGTGTCTTTCGGCGCGGGGGGCGAAAGTTTCCTGCGCTTTAACTTGGCAACGCCGCGGTCTTTGGTGATCGAGGCGGTTGCACGCTTGCAGGCGGCTTTCGCCGACCTGCAATAGGCTTAGGCCTTGGGCAGATAGGCCACAGGCGTGTTTTCTTCGCGGTAGTAATCCAGCGCAGGGCTGGATTGCACCGCCGTCGAGCGTTTGAATTCGCAAATCAGATCGCCATTTTCGGCCTTGGAGGCCACGATCAGGCATTGGAAAATATGCCGCGCGCCGTCGTAGATATCGACCAAGCCGCGCAGATTGGGCGTCAGGCTGGCATCCAGCGAAAAGCCGTCATGCCACATGCCTGTGATCGGAAAGACAGCCTCGCCCAGCTGCACCCGCAGCCGCGATTTGCGGGCGAAATTCTTCTTGCGCGCGGCGTCCAAACCCTCGCGCACCTCTTTTGGCAGAAACTCCAACATCTTAGCCCCTCCACTCCTGAGGGTTAGTCTGCATCCAGATTCGTTAATTTTCTGCTATACCGACTGTCGCGGCAAAAATGCCATTCATCTGTTGCCTATATATCGCGCATTCTTGTGATTTTCGCACCTTCTTGCGGCAAGATTGGCGATGACAACCCTATGCCGGGCCACAGTTTGCCCGCACAGTTGCAAGATGATTCGCAGCAGGAGGCAAGATTTGGACCAATCACCTATCAGCCGCGCCGAATTGGACGCGGCTTTGCCACATGTTCTGGCAGCCCCCAAAACCGATGCCACTGTCGCCGATCTTTGCCTGCGCCCTGCGCTGAACCAGCGCCAAACCATGCAAAGCCTGCGCTTTAGCGTCAGCGACGGCATTGCGGGCGATCGCTGGCAAAGCCTGCCTTGGCTGCGCGACGCGGCGGGGCTGCCGCATCGCGGCATTCAGGTCTCGATCCTGCCGCTGCGGGTGTTCGATCTGGTCTGGCGCGACCGCAAGACCACGCCGCATCCGGGCGATCCGATCATTGCCGATCTTGATACCAGCATCGCAAACCTGCCGATTGGCACGCTTATTCGCGCAGGCACAGGTCTGTTGCGGGTGTCCGAGGTGCCAAATCTTGGCTGCGTCAAATGGAAAGCACGCTACGGCGAGGCAGCGCTGCGCTGGGTCGAAAGCCAGCCAAAGCTGCGCCTGCGCGGCGTGCTTTGCGCGGTGGAGGAAGGTGGCGAAATCAGGCTGGGCGAGCGATTACAGGTGCTGCGCTGATCACATGCCTTCGTCTTGTTGCCGCGTTGCGCGCCGCCAGTCGGTGCATTTGGCCACCATCAGGTCGATCCACCCCGCCCAAGCTGCCAGATTTTCCGCGCTTGCATGGGTTCTGATCCGCGTCTCGCCCAGATAAAGATCCATCACCACCTGCGGATAAAGCGCATTCCACGCCGCGATCTGCACCGACGTCGCCCGCAGCGGCCAAGCAAAGGCCAAAACCCAGCCCTCAGGCGCTTCCACCGCCGTGAACTCCGGCAACTCGGGCCGCGAGCGGGCATAGATCGTGCCGCCAATCGCTTCGACGCCCGCAAAACCTGCCAAAACCAATGCCGCCTGCATCACGCCACCAAAGCCTCGGCCCGCTTCAGATCGACCGAGACAAGCTGGCTGACCCCCTGTTCGGCCATGGTCACGCCAAACAGCCGATCCATCCGCGCCATCGTCACCGCGTGGTGGGTGATGATCAAAAACCGTGTGTCGGTGCGGCGGGTCATCTCGTCCAGCAGATCACAGAACCGCGTGACGTTAGCGTCATCCAAGGGCGCGTCCACCTCGTCCAGCACACAGATCGGCGCCGGATTGGCCAAAAACACCCCGAAAATCAGCGCAAGTGCGGTCAAAGTCTGCTCGCCCCCCGACAACAGGCTGAGCGTCGCCAGCTTTTTGCCCGGCGGTTGGCACATAATCTCTAGCCCCGCCTCCAGCGGGTCGTCCGATTCCACCAAAACCAGCCGCGCCTCACCGCCGTTGAACAGATGGGTGAACAGCGTTGCGAAATTCGCGTTCACTTGCTCAAAGGCCGTCAGCAAGCGCTCGCGCCCCTCGCGGTTCAGCCCGGCGATGCCCGAGCGCAGCTTTTTGATCGCCTCTTCCAGATCAATCTTTTCCTGCGCCAGCGCGTCATATTCCTCTGAAACCGCCGTGGCGTCTTCTTCGGCACGCAGGTTCACCGCCCCCAAAGACTCGCGCTGGCGCTTCAACCGCTGCACATCAATGTCCAAAGCCTCGGCATCGGGCATGCGGTCGGGGTCAAGCTTCAGCGTGTCCAGCAACTGATCCGGCGTGCCGCCCGCCTCGTCGCTGATCCGGGCTGCGGCCAAAGCAACCACCTCGCGCGCGGCCTCGGTGCGGGCTTGCGCCGCTGCACGCGCCTCGCGCGCCTCGCCGGCCAAACGCTCGCCCTCGCGCTCGGTGTCGCGCGCGGCGCGCAGGCCGGTCTCTGCCACCGACAAAGCATCCGCCGCCACCGCACGCCGCGCTTCGGCCGCGCTGATCGCCTCGTTCAGATCCTCGCGCTTGATGGCGATCTCTTCGGGGGCAGCCAGGGCCTCGACCAGATCTTCCTCGGTCTCGCTCCGCCGCGTGCCCAGCTCTGCCATCCGCCGGCCAGCCGAGTCCAAGCGCTCTTTCCAACTCAGCAGTTCTTTGCTGGCATCCTGCCGCCGCCGCACCCGCGCCTCGCCCTCGCGGCGCAGCTCGTCATAGCTTGACCGGCGCGACATCATCGCGATGCGGGCTACCTCAACGCTTTGCTTTGATTGCTCTAATGCCGCGCGGGCCGCGTCAAGGTCGGGCAAATCTTCGGCCGATGCAACCGCCTCTTCCAGCCTTTCGCGCGCCTCTTCGGTCTCAGAGAGATAGCGCGCCACGGCATGCTTCGCGGCCTCTAACCGGCCCGCCGCGATAGAGCTGTCGGCCTCGGCCCGTGCCGCCATCCGCGCCGCCTCAGCCACCCGCGCATCTGCACCGCGCCGCTGATCGCGCGCCCGCTGATCGGCTTGGGCCAGTTCGGCCAAGCGCGACTGCAAGGCCGCATGCGCCTGCGCAGCCCCTTCGGCCCGCGCCGCCACCTCTTCCAAATCGCGCTTCAAGGCGGTCAGCCGGTTCAGCTGTTGCAACCGCGCCGCCGCAGCCGAAGGCGCATCCTCGGCCCCCGCCCGAAAACCATCCCAGCGCCACAAATCGCCCTGCAGACTGACAAGCCGCTGCCCCGGCCGCAACGCCACCTGCAAAGCCGCCCCCGCCGCGCGCTCGACCAACCCAATTTGCGCCATCCGTCGCGCCAAAACCGCAGGCGCTTTGACATGCGCCGACAAGGGCTGCACCCCCGCTGGCAACTCTTGCGCTTCGTCATAGCCCGCCAGCACCACCCAACCCGAAGGCCGATCGCCCGCAACTTCCGGCGCCCGCAGATCATCGGCCAAGGCCGCCCCAATCGCCGCCTCAAAGCCCGCCTCAACCTGCAACAGATCCAGCAATTGATGCCCCGATTGCGCCTCGCGCTGCACCAGCTTTGTCAGTGCCGCCACCTCGGCGCGCAGCGCTGCGGCTTCGCCCTCCGCCTCAGATTTCGCCGCCCGCGCACTGGCCTCGCGCCCCTGCGCTTCGGCCCGCGCAGCCTCGGTGGCCAAAAGCGCCGCTTCTGCGGCCTCGGCCTCGGCTGCCGCCACATCCTGCGCCTCGCCAGCCGCCGCAAAGCCCTCGCTTGCCTCGGCCAAGGCCTGCGTGGCCGCCAAAACCGCCTGCTCTGCCCGTGCGGCTTCGGTCTCGGCCTTTTGCACCACGGCACGGCTGTCGGCCAACAACCGCTGCACCGATTGATGCCGAGCCGCCAAACGCGCCGCGTCTTCGGTGGCCTGAGACAGCAGATTTTCCCGCTCGCTCAACGCCGCCGAGGCCTCGCGCGCCAGATCAGAGGCCTCGGCAAGCTTGTCCTCATGGCCCTCATGCGCACGCAACAGCTGCTCGATCTCCCACTCCAGCCGCGCGATCACCTCACCTGCGTCGCGGTTCAGCCCCGCCTCGCGCTCGCCGTCCCGCTCCAACTGCTGCAACCGCGCCCGCAGCGTCTCAATCGCCGCCCGCGCCCGCGCCTCTTCATCGGCAAGCTGATCGCGCTGCACGCTCAGGCGCTGCAAAATCGCCGCCGCAATCGCCTCTTGCTCGCGCAAAGGCGGCATCGCCTCCTCGGCGGTTTCGCGCTGCTGGGCTGCCAAGCGCGCGGCGGCTTCAGCCTGAGCGGCAAAACTCAGCCGCTGGCGCAACACCGCATCGGCCTCGGCACGCGCAATCTCGGCCTCGCGCCAGCGGCGATACAACAGCTGCCCCTCAGCACGGCGCAACTCCTCGCCAATCTCGCGATAGCGCGCCGCCTGCTTGGCCTGCCGCGTCAGCACCGACAATTGCTGCGCCAGACTTTCCAGCACATCATCCACCCGCAACAGATTCTGCTCGGCACCGTTCAGCTTCAACTCTGCCTCATGCCGGCGCGCATAAAGCCCCGAGATCCCCGCCGCCTCTTCCAAAATCCGCCGCCGGGCTTTTGGCTTGGCGTTGATCAACTCCGAAATCTGCCCCTGCCGCACCAAAGCCGGCGAATGCGATCCGGTCGAGGCATCGGCAAACAGCATCTGCACATCGCGCGCCCGCACATCCTTGGTGTTCAACTTGTAGGCCGAGCCCGCATCCCGCGTGATCCGCCGCACGATCTCGATCACATCGGCATCGTTAAACCCCGAAGGCGCCAGCCGCTCGGAATTGTCCATCACCAAGGCCACTTCGGCAAAGTTGCGCGCCCCCCGCGCCCCCGAGCCGTTAAAGATCACATCCTCCATCCCGCCGCCCCGCATCGCCGAGGGGCGGTTTTCCCCCATCACCCAACGCAAGGCCTCCAGCAGATTGGATTTGCCACAGCCATTCGGCCCAACCACACCGGTCAGCCCGTCATGGATCACCAGATCAGTGGGATCCACAAAGCTTTTAAATCCATTCAACCGCAGTTTGTTAAAACGCAATGGGGCGGGCCTTTGCTGACATATCGCTGCCAATTTTCGCAGCATTCCCCCCTCTGTCAACGCACCACCGCATAATCTGGCGAAAATCCCCCGCTTATCCCCAAGATATTGAGGTTTCGCGCGCCCAGCCTTTCATCTTGGTCCAAATATCCACGCCGCAGCCTCGCAGGCAAAGCCATTGACCGCAGGCACAGCACCCCGCACAGTCACCCCGCCAGCACCCCCACCTAAGGCCCCCCAATGATCCACGCCCTCCTTGTCATTCTGGCCTGCCAATTGTTCGGCGAGGCTGCCTCGCATTGGCTGGCGCTGCCAATCCCCGGCCCCGTGGTCGGCATGATCGCCATGGTTATGCTGCTGCAATTTCTGCCCGCCGCCGCCGCAATCCTGCGGCCTGTGGCACAAGGCATTCTGGGCCATATGTCGCTTTTGTTCGTGCCTGCGGGGGTGGGGGTGGTCGGCCACTTTGGCGCTTTTGGCGATCAAGGGCTGGCGATTGCGCTGGCGATTGCAGGCTCCACCATCGCGGCCATCGCGGTGGGGGCACTGACCTTCGCCGCCGTCGCGCGTGTCACGGGCAACAAAGATGACTGATTTCACCGATATCTGGAGCTATCTGTCGCGCGGCCCGCTGCTGTGGCTCACCGCCACCCTTGCCGCCTATGCGATTGGCGATGCCTGCTTTCGTGCGGCCAACCGCCGCCCCATCGTCAATCCGGTGCTGGTCGCGGTGGCGATCTTGGCGGTGATGCTGAAAGCCACCGCCACCCCCTATGCCACCTATTTTGAAGGCGCGCAGTTCGTGCATTTTCTGCTTGGCCCCGCCACGGTCTGCCTTGCGCTGCCGCTTTGGGACAACCTGCCAAGGGTGCGCAAAGCCGCGCTGCCGCTGCTGGCGGCCCTGCTGGCAGGATCTGTCACCGCGATTGCCAGCGCCCTTGCCATCGCCCGCAGCTTTGGCATCTCGGGCGAAATCCTTGCCTCGCTGGCGCCAAAATCCACCACCGCCCCTGTGGCCATCGGCATCTCGCAGGCGATTGGCGGCTCGCCGACGCTGACGGCCGTCATGGTGATCCTGACAGGCATCACCGGCGCCGTGGTCGCAACCCCGCTGCTGAACCTGCTGCGGATCAAAGATTGGCGCGCCCGCGGCTTTGCCACCGGCGTCGCAGCACATGGCATCGGCACCGCGCGCGCCTTTCAGGTCCACCCCACCGCAGGCGCTTTTGCAGGCCTTGGCATGGGACTGAACGCGGTGCTCACCGCGATCATCGCGCCGATGCTGCTGCGGCTGTTTCAGTGATCAGGCCAAATGCGCGCGAAACTGCGCCACCACCGCCTCGTAGACCGCGCGTTTAAACGGCACGATCGAGCCGATCATCTCCTCTGCCTCGATCCAGCGCCAAGCGCCAAACTCGGGGTGAATGGTGGCGATATTGACCTGCGCATCGCGGCCGATAAAGCGGTATAGAAACCACTTTTGCTTTTGCCCGCGATATTTACCGCCCCAAACCTTGCCCAACAGATCGGGCGGCAGATCATAGGTGACCCAATCCTTGGTCTTGTCCAAAGCCTCGACCAGATCTTCGGTGACACCGGTTTCTTCCCACAGCTCGCGCAGCGCTGCCGCACGCGGCTTTTCGCCCTCGTCAATGCCGCCCTGCGGCATCTGCCAGGCCTCGACCGTGCTGTCCAACCGCTGTCCGGCAAAGATACGCCCCTCGGCATTGATCAGCATAATGCCGACACAAGGACGATAGGGCAGCTCTGTGTGATCAACCATAATGGATGGGCCACGCCACCAAGGCGCAGCCCCCTTTCGTTATTGTTTCGGAGCAACCGCCGACAGACCCCGCAGGATGTCGATGGCATAGGCAAGCTGATAATCCTCGTCGCGCAGTTTTGCGGCCTCTTCGGTGCGCGCGCGGTCTTCTTCCAACTGCTTCTTCTCGTCTTCGCTCATCGAATCATTGCTGATCGCGCCGCGCAAAGACGCCTCGGTACGCTGCTTGCTTTCCTTATCCGCCGCTGCGGCCTCGGTGCCTTGTGCATTCGGGTCCACCACAGGCTGGTTCACCACGATATCGGGCATCACACCCAAAGACTGGATCGAGCGGCCCGACGGGGTGTAATAGCGCGCGGTGGTCAAACGCATCGCGCCATCCCCCTTCAGCGGGATCAGCGTTTGCACCGAGCCTTTGCCAAAGCTTTTGGTGCCCACCACAATCGCACGACGGTGATCTTGCAGCGCGCCCGAAACGATTTCCGAGGCCGAAGCCGAACCACCGTTGATCAGCACGACAATCGGCTTGCCCTCGGCCAAATCGCCCGGCGTTGCATTCTCGCGGGCGCTGTCTTGAGCATTGCGGCCACGGGTCGAGACGATCTCGCCCTCGTTCAAGAAGGCATCCGAGGTCAGGATCGCTTGCTTCAGCAAACCACCCGGATTGTTGCGCAGATCAATCACAAAGCCGTTGATTTTCTCCATGCCACCGGCTTCTTTGATCAGCTTTTTGATGCCGTCTTGCACGCCAGGATAGGTCTGGTCGTTAAACGTGGTGATCCGCAAAATGCCAGTGCTGCCCACCAGACGGCTTTTCACCGCAACCAGCTTGATGGTGTCACGAATGATCGAGACGTCAAACGGTTCTGTCACGCCCTCACGCACCACGGTGATCACGATTTCCGACCCAATCGGCCCGCGCATTTTATCAACAGCTTGATCAAGCGTCAGACCCTGTACGTTTTCGCCATCCACCGCGGTGATAAAATCGCCCGATTTGATACCCGCCGCATCAGCAGGGGTGCCATCCATCGGCGAGACCACTTTGATATAGCCGTCTTGCTGGGTCACCTCGATGCCAAGCCCGCCAAATTCGCCACGCGTTTGCGTGGTCATGTCGGCAAAGGCCTTTGAATCCATATAGCTGGAATGCGGGTCAAGCGAGGTCAACATGCCATTGATCGCGGCCTCGACCAGCTTTTTGCTGTCAACATCCTCAACATATTGCGCGCGAATACGCTCGAACACATCGCCAAACAGATCAAGCTGTTCGTAGACCTTGGCATTTTTCGTCGCATCTTGCGCAATCATCGGGCCTGCAACTTGCGTCGTCAGAACCGCGCCGGCCAAAGTGCCACAAAGCGCTGCAATAACCATCTTTTTCATCTGATCGTCCTATTCCTTTGCCGATGCTGTCGCCGCGAACCAAGCCATTGGGTCCACTGGCGTCGAGCCTTGCCTCAATTCCAAGTAAAGCGTTTCCGTCTCGCGACCGCCAGCACCTTCTTGCTGCACGGCCAGAAGATCGGCGCTGCCCGTCTCTGATCCGCCCATCAACCCCAATGCCGCGCCCTTGGCAACCACCTCGCCGACCTCGCCATAGACCTGACCTAACCCAGCCATGATCAAAAGATAGCCATCGCCCGGTTCAAGAATCATCACATTTCCGTAGTCAAGCAAGGGCCCTCGATAGCGGATCGTCGCGGGCCAAGGGCTGGTCACCAAAGCTGCCGCCCGTGTCGCAAGGGTCATCCCCACCCGTGTCACCCCGCGCGCATCGGTCTCGCCGGGGTGCAGCAGCAGCTTGCCCAAGACCGGCAGATCCAGCTTGCCCTTGGCGTCGAAAAAGCGGCTTTCACCAGAATCGTCCAAAGCAAGCCCAGCGGCAAAGGAGTCTAACGTATCCACACTCAGCAAAAGCCCCAGCAGCACGGCGGGGTCTTCGGTAAAGCGTTGCGGCAAAGGCCTGCGCTCGGACATCGCCTGCGACAGATCCGAGCGCGCGGTCTGTGCCGCCGTCAGCCCTGTGCCCAGCGTCTCTCCGGCCGAACGTTGCAGGGCACGCATCTGGGTCAATTCTTCCAACTTGCCCTTCAGCACGGCCACTTCTGATTGCAAGGCAGGCGTGACATCGGCCAGCATCATCCCCGAGCGCACCGTGCCCAAAGGCCCTTGCGGATGCAGCAGCAACAGCGGGCCCGGATCGGCATCAATCCGGCTTAGCACCCCCAGCAGCTGCGCAATGCGGTCGCGCTTGGTCTGAAACTCCAAGCTCAATTGCTCTTGACGCAGATCGACCTGCCGCAGCGCTTGGCGTAATGCGGCCAAGCCTGCCTCATAGGCGCGAATGGTGCGGGTCAGCGCAGCGACACGGTCCTTGGCCGCATTCGCCGCTTGCAGATTGGCCACCGCCGCTTGCAAATCACGCGAGGCCGTCACCGCATCTTCGGCAACCCCCGCCCAAGCCTGCGAGGCCATCAGCATCAGCGCAAGCGCGGCCTTGCGGATCATGGCAGCAAAAGGTTCCGTCCGGTCATCTCAACCGGCTGCGGCAGCCCCATCAGCGCCAAAAGCGTCGGCGCCAGATCAGCCAGCTTACCCCCAGCGCGCAGGCTGGCCCCTTCAGGCCCGCCAACCAAGATCACCGGCACCGGATTGGTGGTATGCGAGGTATGCGGCCCACCCGACACCGGATCCACCATGGTCTCGCAATTGCCGTGATCGGCGGTGACGATCATCGCGCCGCCCTTGGCCTGCAAAGCCACCAGCGCGCGGCCAAGCCCCACATCCACCGCTTCGCAAGCCTTGATCGCCGCGGCTAGGCTGCCAGTGTGCCCCACCATATCGGGATTGGCGAAATTCACCACGATCAGATCAAAGCCTGTCTCGATTGCGGCCACCAGATGATCGGCGACTTCCACCGAAGACATCTCGGGTTGCAAATCATAGGTCGCCACCTTGGGCGATTTCGGCATCGCGCGCTCTTCTCGCTCGAAAGGCACCTCGCGGCCGCCGTTCAGAAAAAACGTCACATGCGGATATTTCTCGGTCTCGGCAAGGCGGAACTGCGACAGGCCCTGTTTTGCAACCCATTCGCCCAAAGTGTTGGCAATGCTGCGCTTGGGATAGGCGGTCTGCATATAGCCATTATGCGAGGCCGAATATTCCACCATGCCCAGCAATGCCGCCCAAACAGGGCGCGGCCCCGTCACAAAGCCATCGAAATCCGGCGCGGCCAGTGCCGCCAGAATCTCGCGCGCGCGGTCCGAGCGGAAGTTCAGACAGAAAAACCCGTCGCCATTCCCTGCGCCGGCATAATCGCCAATCACGCTTGGCGCCAAAAACTCATCCGTCTCGCCCTTGGCATAAGATGCCGCCACCGCTGCCGCAGGCGTGGCCGCAGCTTCGCCCTTGGCCTGCACAATCGCGGCGTAAGCACGGCTGACCCGTTCCCAGCGATTGTCGCGGTCCATCGCCCAATAGCGCCCGATCACCGTAGCGACCTTGGCCCCCGCAGGCAGTTGCACCATCAGGGTGTCGATAAACTCGGCCGCCGAACTGGGGGCAACGTCGCGCCCATCGGTGATCGCATGCAGCGCCACCGGCACCCCAAGTGCTGTGATCGCCGCACAGGCCGCAATCACATGGCTCAGATGGCCATGCACCCCACCGTCTGACACCACGCCCATCAGATGCGCCGTGCCACCGCTGGCCTGCATCTTGGCAACAAAGGCCAAAAGGCTTTCATTGCTGGCAAAAGAGCCGTCTTCAATCGCCAGATCAATCGCGCCCAGATCCATCGCCACCACACGGCCCGCGCCGATATTGGTATGGCCCACCTCGGAATTGCCCATCTGCCCGGTTGGCAAGCCCACCTCCGGCCCAAAGGTCGTCAGCGTCGCATGCGGGCAATCCGCCCAAATTTTGTTGAAATTCGGCACATGCGCCTGCGCGGGGGCGCTTGCGACGGGGTCTGCATTGATCCCCCAGCCATCCAGAATACACAAAACAACGGGCTTGCGGGTCATTGTGGCACCTTTCCAAAGTCTGCCGCCCTTCTAGCGCTGCGGCGGGGTCAGGGCAACGCATTGCGCAGGGCTTAGTCCAGTTCTTCGACCACAGGCAGCGCAAAGCTGCCACTTGCAGGGGCAAATCCCGCCTCTTGTTCGTAAAGCAAGCGCAAGGCGGCACAAATAGGGTCGCGTTTCGACGGCGGCAGTGCCAGCGTTTCGGCTGCAAAATCGGCCCAAAGTCCGGCAAAATCTGCGGGCGGCACCGCCCCTTGCAAGGCGTTCAGCGCCAAAAGCGCGGTGCAGCCCGCAAAGCCCAGCGCATCTGGCTGGCGTGCCGCCTGCCAAACCACGCCGCGGGCTTGGGGCCGCAAAATTCCGTCCTGTTCGGTGATCGAGGCGATCAGCGCGGCATGGCTGGCCTGCAAATCCGGCCCAGCGGCGCAAACCGCATAAATCTCGTGATGCCGCATCGCGCGGGCGACGCGCAGCAAAGCGGGCGTAATCTCCTTGGCCTCCCGCGTCAGGCAAAGCGCAGGCAGCAGCGGCTCTGGCAAGGCAATCAACCCCGCCGCCACGGCTTGGCGCAGCCCATTTGCCAAGGCCGCCCGCAAAACGGCGGGCTGGTCTTGCAGACGCGCTTGCAGCATTGGCCAAAGCCCGGCCAGTGCGGGGGCGGCACTGTCGCGCTGCACCAGATCAGCCAGCAAAATCACCGCACAAACCTGAAACCCCGGCCCCTGCGCCAAGGCGATCTGCACCAGACCTTGGTAAAGCGGCTGGGTTTGCACCGCCTGAAACCGATACTGATCGTCGCGCAAAATGCGAAAACTGGCACCGGTTTCCGCCAGACTTTGGCCCGAGGCCGCAGCAATATCGCCAAGGCTGGCAGGCAACAGCGCCTTGATCTGAAAGGCCAGATCGGCAACCGCCTGCGGCAGCCTCACGCCCTCGCCCCAGGTCAACTTAGGCACGGTGATAGGGCCCACCGCCCAGAATCGTCGCCGCGCGGTAAATCTGTTCGGCCAGCATCACCCGCACCAACATATGCGGCCAGACCATCTTGCCAAAACTCAGCGAAAAATCCGCCCGCGCCCGCAAGCTTGGGTCAATGCCATCCGCGCCGCCAATCACAAAGGCCACATCCTGCCGCCCGCCATCGCGCCAGCGCGCCAGCTGCTCGGCAAATTCGGGGCTGCTCAGCACCCGCCCGCGTTCATCCAGCGTGGCAATCAGCGCGCCCGAAGGGATCGCGCGGTCCAGCAACAAGGCCTCTGCGCCCATGCCAAGGTTCTTTTTATCCTCGACCTCAAGCTCGGACACCGGCCCCAAGCCCAAGGGCCGGCCGGTGCGATCGAATCGGGTATAGTAATCGTCGGTCAGATCGCGCTCGGGGCCAGCCCGCAGCCGCCCCACAGCACAGATATGCAGCCGCAAGCCTTAGGCTCCGCGATGCGCGCTTCCTGGAAGCCACATCTTTTCAAGCTGATAGAACTCGCGCACTTCGGGGCGGAACACATGCACAACCACATCGCCCGCGTCGATCAGAACCCAATCGCCGGTCTCTTTGCCCTCCATCTTGGGGGTAAAGCGGAAGGTTTCTTTGATGCGGTCGGCCAGTTTCTCGGAAATCGAGGCAACCTGACGCGACGAGCGGCCCGAGCAGATGACCATATAGTCAGCTACGTCAGACCGGCCACGCAGGTCGATCTGCACGATTTCTTCGGCCTTATCATCGTCAACCGAAGCCAGAACAGCCGCCAACATCTCTTCAGAGGAGTAATCATCGGCCATAGCCGTGCGGGTGGTGCGGGGGCCAACCGGCAAGCCGGTGGTGGGATCAGAATGCGACAGGACAAAGTCCTCCAATTAGCGCGCCGATACAGCCCCGGCGTCGGGCGTGGTTCAGCCTAGCACTGTCGAGCGATAATCTCAACGCCAGCCAAGCCGCGCGCATACGGTGCTGCGGCGGCGAAGACAAGGGCTAATAGCGCCGCAGCCGCAAGCAGACTTGCGCCGCTAGCCCGCAAAATCAGGATAAAACTCGGCCTGCATCCGTGCCAGATAGGCCGAAAGTTCGACCTGTTTGCGCAAATAGGCGCCATAGCTCGACCGAAACTGCGGTGCTGCCAGTGCTGCCAAAAACGCATAAGCCGTGGCATCAACCCCGCAAACCCGCCCGCCAAGCATATAAAGCTGACCGGTGATCGCGGTTTCAAGCGCATCCAACGCTTTGCAGACCAGTGCGTATTTTTCCGCCGACGTCAAACGATCCAGCCCCAGCAAGCCGATCAGCCGCCGCGCCCGCCACCCTGCGCGGATCTGCAACCACAGCCGTTGCATCGCAGGTGCGCGGTCGAACCCCTGCGAGGTGTCGAGGCTCAGATCCTCGACGCTTGCCCAGCGCTGTTCGATCAAGATCGGATAGAGATGATCTTCCAACATCCGCTCGATCGCCAGCCCATAAGCCAAGGCGCGCCCTGAATAATCATTCGTAAAATCAATGGTGTAGTTTGTTTCAAGATAGGCCTGAATCAACCGACTGTCAGAAATCACCCGCCCCTCATCGACGATCCACGGAATTTTACCCCGCGGTGCGCCGCGCATATCGGCCTGAACCAATGCGTAAGGCAAGCCTGACAATTTCAGCAACACCTCGACCTTCATCGCAAAAGGGCTGGCCTGCGGCAGACCGAAGGCCGGCTCTGTTCCGTGCAAGACGATCACTGCGCCCCCCTGTTTCGCATCGTGCGACCAGTCTGGCGCAGAAAACTTAACAATCCAAAAATCTCCGCCATGCGCCAGACGCAACCCAGCCTCTCGACATCGTCGGTAGCAATTCACGCTGCAATGCAGCATATTATCGGCAGGGAGGAATAATGGAGTATCTAACATGACCATTTTCCGCAATCTGTTTCCCCGCCGCCTAAGCCGTCGGGATCTAGAGCTGGCCTATCTGAACGCCTCTGTCAGCATGTACGACCTTGAACAGCGCGAGCGTGACGTCGCACGCGGCAAGTTCACGCATCTTTAAGCGCACAATCTGCATGGCGCAGGCGGCCAGAGCTGGCCGCCGCCCTGCTCTTCTCTTGCTTGCAAGGGGAATTCTGCGTATATCGCTGGCATGAACCGCTTCTTTAACATTGCTGACCATGATCGCCTGCCTTGGCGATTCTACGGAGCAACCCGCGCCATTCTAGCGCAGGGCTAAAGCCGGCATGCGCGCAAAGCGCTTCGATTTCGCATTCCCCCTTTCCAAACCTCGAGGATGAGCCATGACCGCTCGCACGCTTTACGACAAAATCTGGGACGATCACGTTGTGCATGAGGCCGAAGACGGCACCTGCCTTTTGTATATCGACCGCCATCTGGTGCATGAAGTCACCAGCCCACAAGCCTTTGAAGGCCTGCGGATGACGGGGCGCAAAGTGCGCGCACCAGAAAAAACCATTGCCGTCCCCGATCACAACGTGCCCACCACGCTGGACCGCGCCAATGCCGCGACCATGACCGAAGACAGCCGGGTGCAGGTGGCCGCTTTGGACACCAACGCCAAGGATTTCGGCATTCACTACTATCCCGTCTCGGATGTGCGCCAAGGCATCGTGCATATCGTCGGCCCAGAACAGGGCTGGACCCTGCCCGGCATGACCGTGGTCTGCGGCGACAGCCACACCGCCACCCATGGCGCCTTTGGCAGCCTTGCGCATGGCATTGGCACCTCGGAAGTCGAACATGTGCTGGCCACCCAAACGCTGATCCAGCGCAAGGGTAAGAACATGAAGGTCGAAATCACCGGCTCGTTGCGCCCCGGAGTGACGGCAAAAGACATCACCATGGCGGTGATCGGCGAAACCGGCACCGCAGGCGGCACCGGCTATGTGATCGAATATTGCGGCCAAGCCATCCGCGAGCTGTCGATGGAAGGCCGCATGACCGTCTGCAACATGGCGATCGAAGGCGGCGCCCGCGCTGGCCTGATCGCGCCAGACGAGAAAACCTTTGCCTATTGCATGGGCCGCCCGCATGCGCCGAAGGGCGCTGCTTGGGAGGCTGCGGTTTCCTACTGGAAAACTCTGTTCACCGAAGAGGGCGCGCATTTCGATAAGGTCGTCACGCTAAAAGGCGAAGATATCGCGCCCTTGGTCACTTGGGGCACCTCGCCCGAAGATGTGCTGCCGATCACGGCCGTGGTGCCAAACCCTGCTGACTTTAGCGGCGGCAAGGTCGAAGCCGTTCAGCGCGCCTTGGACTATATGGGTCTTATCCCCGGTCAAAAGCTGTCGGAAATCGCGATTGACACCGTGTTCATCGGCTCTTGCACCAATGGCCGGATCGAGGATCTGCGCGCAGCCGCCGCCATTCTGAAGGGCAAGAAGAAAAAAGACGGCATCCGCGCGATGGTCGTGCCTGGCTCGGGCCTCGTGCGCGCGCAGGCCGAAGAAGAGGGTCTGGCGCAGATCTTTATCGACGCTGGTTTCGAATGGCGTCTGGCGGGCTGCTCGATGTGCTTGGCGATGAACCCCGATCAGCTTGCACCGGGTGAACGCTGTGCCGCCACCTCGAACCGCAACTTTGAAGGCCGTCAGGGTCGGGGCGGGCGCACGCATTTGCTTTCCCCCGCTATGGCAGCCGCTGCCGCAATCACCGGTCATCTGACCGACGTGCGCGAGATGATGGCCGAGACGGTTTAATCCATCGGGTTTTGGGCGGTGGTGCTGCTGCCGCCCAGCCTCTGTAGCTTCGAAAAAACTACAGAAACCCTACGGATACACCAGATCGCTCTTTCAACCGCGCCTTGTGCACACGAATTGGAAACCAAAATGGAAAAATTCAACAAACTGACCGGAATCGCGGCGCCAATGCCCTTGGTCAATATCGACACCGACATGATCATCCCCAAGCAGTTCCTGAAGACCATCGCCCGTACGGGCCTTGGCGTGAACCTGTTTGACGAGATGCGCTACACCCAAGACGGCGCCGAAATCGCCGATTTTGTGTTGAACCAGCCTGCCTATCGCAGCGCCGAGATCCTGATCGCGGGCGAAAACTTTGGCTGCGGCTCGTCGCGCGAACACGCGCCTTGGGCCCTGCTGGATTTCGGCATTCGCTGCGTGATCAGCACCTCTTTTGCCGATATCTTCTATAATAACTGCTTTAAGAACGGTATTTTGCCGATCGTGATGCCGCAGGAGGTTGTCGACACGCTGATGGCCGACGCGCGCAAAGGTGCCAATGCGCGTCAAACCATTGATCTGGTCGAACAGACAGTGACCACCTCGGACGGTCAGGTTTTCCCGTTTGATGTCGACGCCCACCGCAAGCATTGCCTGCTGAACGGGCTGGACGATATCGGCCTGACGCTGGAAAAAGCCGCCTCTATCGATTCATTCGAGCAACGCGCCCAAGCCCAGCGCCCTTGGGCCTAAGCTGTTCACAACACACAATATCTAGGGCCGCCCGCTTGGGCGGCCTTTTTATTAACCAAAGCCTGCTTCAATCCTGCAACACCTTCACCCCAGAATTGCCCCAGTTTGCCGCCAGAGTAACAAGGAAGGTTGTCGAAACGGCTGAAAGTAGGCACAATTTGGGCAAGAATGAGGCAGTCCGCCACAAAGTGCGGGAATTAGGTAGGATCATTGTCGGGCAAAGTACCAGGCAAGATCGGTTAAAGGGTAGCAGGCAGGTGGTTTCGCGACTTACAGGTGCGCTTGTTCGCATGATTTTGGTAATGATGCTGGTCGTCATGCCCTCTGTTTTGTTGGTCGGCGTGACAACGGACACAAAACAAATGGTCTCCTTGGTGGCGCTGTTTTTGGGGCTCCTTACCTTTGTTGAATACAATGCGACCTATCCCAGCCTTGTGGAATTTCGCGATGCACCGCCATTCAACCGAATGCGCTATCTGATGCTGTTTGCGACGATTTTCTTTCTGTCGATGATCGCACGCGGTGCGGCGATTCCCTCATCGCTGACCCAATTTGCCGATGCAATTGGCAGCCTGATCGGCAATGCGATGGATTTTCCTTACAGTCCTGTGCGACTTGCCACGCTGATGATCGCCAATGACGCAACAGCAGACCAGATTGCGGCACTGCGCACGGCGGCGGGGATGTCCTATCTTATCTCTTTAATTTCACTTTCTATTTTCCTGATTCTTCTCAAGGCTGGCCGCTGGCCGCGGCACGACCAGCCCTTCAATGTCTGGATCAATCTGCCAACATTCGACCCAAGCGCGGGAGGCGATGTGGTGGCGCGGCTGACACGCGATGCCCGCATTAACATCGCATTAGGGTTTTTGCTGCCATTCTTGACGCCAGCAGTGGTGAAGATTGGCTCGGCGGGGTTGGAACCGCTGGTGCTAACCTCACCACAAACCTTGATCTGGACGATGACAGCATGGGCCTTTCTGCCTGCAAGCCTGTTCATGCGCGGTATCGCGATGGGACGGGTCGCCGATATGATCCGCGAAACGCGCGCCGCTCATCGGTTGGCCGAGGATGGCAAGCGCTTTGCAGCTGCCTGATCTGGCTCTGGGCTTGGGCTGCTCCGGCTGCGCCCTTGCGGCTGGCCACCTATAACGCCGAGCTAACCGCTCAGGGGCCAGGTTTGGCACTGCAAGCGCTGATGCGCGGCAGCGATCCGTCGCAACTGGCCGCAGCACAGGTTTTGACCACGCTGAACGCGGATGTGATCTTGCTGACAGGTATTGATTTTGATCTGCGTGGTCAGACACTTGCCAGTTTTGCGGCCAAAATCACCGGACCACCCTATCCATATTTGTTGGCGTTGCGGCCAAACACAGGCGTGGCGACCGGTCTGGATCTGGACGGCAATGGCCGCTTTGGCGAGCCGCGCGATGCAATGGCTTATGGGCGTTTTGCGGGTCAGGCGGGCATGGCAGTGTTGTCGCGCCTGCCGATTGACACCGCACAGATACGCGATTTCAGCGGTTTTTTGTGGCAGGATCTGCCGCACAATCTGGCCCCTGTCGGCACGCCGGCTATGCAACGGCTGTCAACTTCGGGGCATTACGAGGTACCGATCATCCTGCCAGATGGCCACCGATTGCGGCTTTTGGCCTATTATGCGACGCCGCCGGTGTTTGATGGCCCCGAAGACCGCAATGGTCGGCGCAATCATGACGAGACCGCCTTTTGGCTGCGGCTGCTGACCGGACAGCTACCAATTCCGCCGCCAGAACCGCCCTTTGCGCTGCTTGGACAAAGCAATCTGGACCCTGTCGATGGTGAAGGCCTGCCCGATGCCATGCAAGCACTGCTGCGCTTGCCGCTCCTGCAAGACCCCGAGCCGCGCGGCCAGAACGCAAGCCCAGACATGGGGCATCTTGGCGATTCTGCTTTGGACACAGCACTTTATCCAAATACCGGAGGCCTGCGCGTCGAGGTGGTTTTGCCCTCGCGCGAACTGACCGTCACCGCCGCAGGCGTGATGCGCCCGCTGCCCGAGGATGCTTTGGCGGCGGTTCTGACGCAAGCTTCGCGGCACTGGCCGGTCTGGGTTGACCTTATGCTGCCCTAGCCGTTTTCGCGCAGCACCCCACCGGCCAGATAAAGCGAGCCGCAGATCAACACCCGCGCATTCGGGCAATCGGCAACAATCTGCGTCAAGGCCGCGGCCACCGAAGCCGCCGTGACCGCAATGATGCCAACCGCCGTCGCGGCCTCGCAGGTCGCTTCAGCGGGGAGGGTATTTTTCTCACCGGGGATCGAGACCGCGTGCAACCGCGTCACATGCGGCGCAAGCGGGCGCATATAGCCGCGCACATCCTTGGTGTTCAGCATGCCGCAGATCAGATGGGTTTCACGCGCAGGCATCCGCGCCAAAGTGTCCGCCACAGCCGCGCCACCTGCCGGATTATGGCCGCCGTCCAGCCAAAGCTCGACCTCGGGGGCGGCCTCGACCAAGGGGCCAAAGCGCAGCCGCTGCATCCGGGCTGGCCAAAAAGCGCTGGTCACTGCCGCCTCGCAAGCCGCCTGATCTTTGCCCAGCGCCCGCAGTGCCGCAATCGCAGCACCTGCGTTAAAGATCTGAAACGGGCCGGGCAGATTGGGCAGTGGCAGATCCAGCAACCCGTTTTCGTCTTGATAAATCAGCCGACCGCGTTCTTCCGATACCGACCATTGCTGCCCGTAAGCCAGCACAGGCGCACCAAGGCGCAGGGCGCGGGCTTCGATCACATCCATGCCTTCGGGTTCTTGTGGGCCGACGACCACGGGAACCAAACGTTTGATAATACCGGCTTTTTCGCCCGCAATTTCTGGTAGCGTGTCGCCCAGATACTGCTGATGGTCAATCGAGACCGGCGTAATCACTGTCAGAATCGGATGATCGACAACATTGGTCGCATCCAGCCGCCCGCCAAGCCCAACTTCAAGCAGGGTGTAATCCGCCTTTACCCGCGCAAAGGCCAGAAAGGCGGCGCAGGTGGTAATCTCGAAAAAGGTGATCTCATCTGGCCCATTGGCCTTGACGCATTCATCCAGCAGCGCCGTCAGCGCCTCTTCGGAAATCAGCTCGCCCGCAAGCCGAATGCGTTCGTGAAACCGCGCCAGATGCGGCGAGGTATAGGCATGCACCAGCGACCCGCCAGCCTCTAGCCCGGCGCGGATCATCGCCTGAGTGCTGCCTTTGCCATTGGTGCCAGCAATATGGATCACCGGCGGCAAGGCCCGTTCGGGGTGGCCCAAGGCTGCCAAAAGGCGTTCGACCCGCTGCATCGTCAGATCAATGATCTTCGGATGCAGGGTCATCATGCGTTCAAGAACGGCATCCGACCCAAGGGCTGTCACGCAGGCTCTCCTGAGGTCAGCTCGCCGGGTGCGGGCAATTCACCGGCCACAGCAGGCGGCATCCGGGTCAGCAGACGCAGAATGGTGATCAGCTCGCCGCGCAGCTCTTTGCGGTGGGTGACGCGGTCCAACATGCCGTGATCCAACAGATATTCGGCGCGCTGAAAGCCTTCGGGCAGCTTTTCGCGGATGGTTTGTTCGATCACCCGCGCGCCTGCAAAGCCGATCAGCGCATTGGGTTCAGCAATCTGCACATCGCCCAGCATCGCATAAGAGGCCGTCACGCCGCCGGTGGTCGGATGGGTCAGCACCACGATATAGGGCAGGCCCGCTTCTTTCAGCATTTGCACCGCCACCGTGGTGCGCGGCATCTGCATCAGGCCAAGAATGCCTTCTTGCATGCGAGCGCCACCGGCAGCCGAGAACAGCACAAAGGGGCGTTTCAGCTCGATCGCGCGCTGCGCCCCTGCGATGATCGCATTGCCGACATACATCGACATCGACCCGCCCATAAAGGCAAAGTCTTGCGCCGCGACGACAACCGGCGTGCGGCCAATCTCGCCTTCGGCCAGCAACATCGCATCCCGCTCGCCCGTTACTTTTTGCGCGGCCTTCAGACGGTCAGGGTATTTCTTTTGATCGCGAAAATGCAGCGGGTCTGCGACAGGTTCCGGCACTTTGATTTCAACAAAAATGCCGCCATCAAACAGGCCCGTGAAACGGTCACGCGGCGTGATCGCCATATGGTGATCGCAATTGGTGCAAACGTTCAGATTGCCCGCCAGTTCCCGGTGAAACAGCATGGTGCCGCATTCCGTGCATTTGGTCCAAAGATTTTCCGGCACTTCTCGGCGCGAGAAGAGCGAGTTGATCGTTGGGCGCACGTAGTTGGTAATCCAGTTCATCACTTACTCTGCGGTAGCTGCTGTCATCTCTGAGATAGTCTGAGGGCCGAAGAAATGCAATCCGCCGCAACATCAGGCGGGCTGGCGGCGGCTCACACCAAAAGCCGCCCAGCCTCGGCGCCTTGGATCACCGCCGTCACAATCTGGCCTTCGGCTTGGTCGGTGCCAAAGCGCACTTCGGTGAACTGCTCGGTCCGGCCCATGCGCGCACTTTCCAGCAAGATCCGGTGCGAAACGCCCTGTTGCGCCGACAAATGCCGCAGCAAGGCCGCATCGCCCGCCGCCCGCAGCCGTGCGGCGCGGTCTTTGATCAGCGGGCCTTTTACCTGCGGCATCCGCGCGGCAGGGGTGCCTTTGCGCGGGCTGAAGGGAAAGACATGCAGAAAGGTCAGATCGCAATCTTCGACCAGCTTCAGGCTTTGGGCGAACATCTCTTCGGTTTCGGTGGGGAATCCGGCGATGATATCGGCGCCAAAGACCATATCAGGGCGCAGACGCCGCGCCTCTTGGCAAAAGCGGATGGCGTCGTCGCGCAGATGCCGCCGCTTCATCCGTTTCAGAATCATATCGTCGCCCGCCTGCAACGACAGGTGCAGATGCGGCATCAGACGCGGTTCGGTGGCAATCGCGCCCATCAGCGCCTCGTCTGCCTCGATGCTGTCGATCGACGAAATCCGCAGCCGCGCCAGATCGGGCACCAGCCGCAGGATCCGCATCACCAGATCGCCAAGCCGCGGGCAGGCGGGCAGATCCGCGCCCCAAGAGGTGAGATCGACGCCGGTCAGCACCACCTCGTGAAAGCCCTTGTCGACAAGCCGCTTGATCTGCTCGACCACCACGCCCGCAGGAACCGAGCGCGAATTGCCGCGACCAAAGGGGATGATGCAAAAGGTGCAGCGGTGATCGCAGCCGTTTTGCACCTGCACATAGGCGCGGTGGCGGCCAAAGCCGTCGATCAGATGGCCAGCGGTTTCGCGCACCGACATGATGTCATCGACCTGCACCTTTTCGGTGGCCCCAATCAGATCGGGCACGCGCAGGGCGTTCCAGGTTTCAGCCTGCATCTTTTCGGTATTGCCGATCACCTTGGTCACCTCGGCCATAGCGGCAAAGGTTTCGGGTTCGGTTTGCGCGGCACAGCCCGTCACGATGATCTGCGCGCCGGGGTTTTCGCGGGCCAGTTTGCGAATTTCCTGCTTGGCCTTGCGCACGGCCTCGGCGGTCACGGCGCAGGTGTTGACCACCACCGCCCCCTGCACACCAGCGGCGGCGGCAAGTTCCTTCATCGCCTCGGTTTCATAGGCGTTCAGGCGGCAGCCAAGGGTGGCAAAAATTGGCGCGGTCATAGCGCGGCCAGAAAGGCAGAGGTCAGCACGCCGTCAAACACATAGGCCACAGGGCCGGTCAGCCAGACGCCATCCTCGCGCCAATCAACCTCGAGCACGCCGCCATCGACATCGACCGTCACTCGGCGCCCTGTCAGGCCGCGCAGATGGGCTGCCACCACAGTGGCACAGGTGCCAGAACCGCAAGCAAGCGTCACGCCTGCGCCGCGCTCCCAAACCCGCATGCGCAGATGGTCAGGGCCGATCAGGCTGGCAAATTCAACATTGGTGCGTTCGGGATAAAGCGGGTCATGTTCGACCATGGGGCCCAGATGCGCCAGATCTACGGCTTCGGCATCGGGCACAAAGAACACCGCATGCGGGTTGCCCATGCCAATCGCCACCGGATCGCCTGCAAGCGGCAGATGCAGGGTGTCGACCGCGCGTGCCAGCGGCACCTCGTGCCAATCGCGCTGCGGCAGCCCCATATTCACCGAAACCCGACCATCGGCCAGGCGCAGCGCCTGCAAATCGCCGCGCGCGGTCACCAAAGATACTTGATCGCGCCCCAAGCCCTTCATCACGAAATCGCAGACGCAGCGGGTGGCATTGCCGCAAGCCCCCGCCCGGCTGCCATCGCTGTTCCAGAAGTCCAAAGCAAAGTCGCCACGCTGCGAATCCCGAATCTCTGCAAGCTGATCAAAGCCCACACCGCGGTTTCGGTCGCCCAAAGCGCGGGCCAGCGCCTGTGTCACCACCGAATCTCGTCCACGCGAGTCGATGATGATAAAATCATTTCCAGCTCCATGCATCTTCATGAAGCCAATAGGGCTTGGGTTTGCTGCGTTTTCCATGCCGCGCATATAGCCCCCATGAAAGGTTTTTGCCAGAGCTTCGCGTTTTGCCCCTTGACCCCCCCGACCGAAGTTCATAATCAGCGCCTCAGTTGTGGGCCGGTAGCTCAGTTGGTAGAGCAGCTGACTTTTAATCAGCGGGTCACAGGTTCGAATCCCGTCCGGCTCACCACAACTGCATTTGCGAACGCAAAAGCCCCCTCACGGGGGCTTTTTGCATTTCAGTGGAAATCTCTGCTGGGAAACAAGCGCTTGGCCTGATCGCGCGGATGATAGGCGCGGGATGGATAGCGCGGCGGGCGCGGCGCGTCATCGGCCTGTGGCTGGGTGATGCCAACGGCCTCTTGCATCGGATGCCCCAGTTCGGACAAACGCTGCGACAGATCCTCGATCTGATCGGCGATCAGATGCACCACGATGCCTTGGCGCTCGAGCCGCCCCGAGATGCGCAGCAACCGCCCCCCCATCACACTGCGGCGAAACCGCTCGTAGACCCGCGGCCACACCACCACATTGCTGACGCCGGTTTCATCTTCCAGCGTCAAAAAGATCACCCCCGACGCCGTGCCCGGTCTTTGCCGCGTGATCACCAGCCCGCAAACCGAAACAAAGCGCGGCGGGCCATTGGCCAATTCTGAATGCGGGGTCAGGCCTTGGATGCCGGCACGCAGCAGCTCCATCGGATGCGCGCGCAGGCTAAGCCGCATCGAGACATAGTCCTCGACCACCTGTTCGCCCAAATGCATCTGCGGCAAGATCACCTCGGGTTCCACAATGCCCTCGCCGTCCAGCGGATTGGCAAACAGCGGCAAGGGCGCTGGCGTGCGGATCGCGCGCACCGCCCAAAGCGCATCGCGCCGCGTCAGCCCCATATCGGCAAAGGCATCGGCCTCGGCCAGCCGTTCCAACACGCTGGGCGCCAGCCCTGCCCGCAGCCACAGGCTTTCGGGGTCAGGATAGCCATTGCCCCGCGCCGCCACGATCCAGCCCGCATCTTCGGCGCGAAAGCCCTTGATCTGGCGAAACCCCAGCCGAATCGCCAAGCTGCCATCGCCGCGACGTTCCAGATGATTGTCCCAAGCCGAGTTGTTCACGCAGATCGGCCGCACCTCGACCTGATGTTCGCGCGCATCGCGCACGATTTGCGCCGGTGCATAAAATCCCATCGGCTGCGAATTCAGCAAAGCACAGGCAAAGATCGCCGGATGATGGCATTTCAGCCAAGACGAGACATAGGTCAGCATCGCAAAGGCCGCTGCATGGCTTTCGGGAAAGCCGTATTCGGCAAAGCCTTCGATCTGAGCAAAGCAGCGGGCGGCAAAATCGGGGGTATAGCCGTTGGTCAACATGCCTTGGATGAACTGATCGCGAAAGCCGCCAATGGTGCCAAGCTTGCGAAAGCTGGCAAGCGAGCGGCGCAGACGATCGGCCTCTTCGGCGGTAAAGCCTGCCGCGACCACGGCGATCTGCATCGCCTGTTCTTGAAACAAGGGCACCCCAAGCGTTTTGCCCAGCACGCCTTCCAGCGCCTTTGACGGAAAGCTGACCTTTTCCAAGCCCTGACGGCGCTTGATATAGGGCGGCACCATCCCACCCTGAATCGGGCCGGGGCGGACGATGGCGACCTCGATCACCAGATCATAAAAGGTGCGCGGCAGCATGCGCGGCAGAAAGTTCATCTGTGCGCGGCTTTCGACCTGAAACACCCCCACCGCATCGGCCACACAGAGCATGTCATAGGTGGCAGGGTCTTCTTGGGGAATGCTGTCCAAGGTCGGGCGATAGCCGTGGTGCTGCTGCATCAGATCAAAGGCCTTGCGCAGACAGGTCAGCATGCCAAGGCTGAGGATATCGACCTTCAGAATGCCCAAAGTGTCGATATCGTCCTTATCCCATTCGATCACGGTGCGGTCTTCCATCGCGGCGTTTTCAATCGGGCAAAGCGCGTCCAGCCGGCCTTTGGTGATGATGAAACCGCCGACATGCTGGCTTAGGTGGCGCGGAAAGCCGATGATCTCGCCGATCAGCTGGATCGTTTGCATCAGGCGGCGGTTGCGCAGATCAAGCCCCAGCTCGGCAATGCGGGCGGGGTCGACCTGCTTGCCCGACATCCCCCAGATTTGCCCAGAAAGCCCCGCCGTCACATCCTGACTTAGGCCCATGACCTTGCCCACCTCGCGAATCGCCGCGCGGGTGCGAAAATGGATCACGGTGGCGCAAAGGCCGGCGCGGTCGCGGCCATATTTTTCATAGATCCACTGGATCACCTCTTCGCGGCGCTCGTGTTCGAAATCGACGTCAATATCGGGCGGCTCGCCGCGATATTTCGAGATAAAGCGTTCAAACACCATGCCGATCTGATCGGGCGAGACATCGGTGATGCCCAGCGCCCAGCAAATGATCGAATTCGCCGCCGAGCCGCGGCCTTGGCACAAAATCCCGATGCCGCGGGCATACTGCACGATGTCATGCACGGTCAGGAAATAGGCGGCAAAGCCCAGCTCGCCGACCATGCGCAGTTCTTTGTCGGCAAGCTGGGCATAGCGGTCTGGGATGCCCTTTGGGCAGCGGCGCTGCAAGCCCGCGCGCGTGAGCTGTTCCAGCCGCGCCTGTGGCGGTGCCTGCCGCGAGACCTCGTCTGGGTATTCATAGCTCAGCTCGCTTAGGCAAAAGCTGCATCGCGCGGCGATGTCCAGCGTGCGGCGCAGGGCCGCCGGATGGTTGCGCAGCAGCCGCGCCATATCGGCCGCCCCTTTCAGCCGCCGTTCGGCATTGGGCAGCGCCCGCGTGCCGATCTGGTCAATGGTGCAGCCCATCCGCATGCAGATCAGCACATCCGCCAATTGCCGCCGCTGGGCGCGGTGCATCAGCACATCGCCCACCGCCACCATCGGCGCAGAGGCGCGCAACGACAGATCAGCGCAGGTCTGAAACCAAGCCTGATCAGACCCGTCATAGCGCGGCGCAGCCCCCAGAAACACAAAGCCCGGATAGGCGCGCTGCATCGCCTGAAGGCTGGGCAAGGCCGTGGCAGGGTCGCAGGCTAGGGCAATCAGGATCATGCCGCGACAGCCCGCCAGCAGATCGGCGCGCAGCAGATGGCATTCGCCCTTTGGCGCGCGGCGTTTGCCCAAGGTCAGCAGCTGCGACAGGCGTTCATAGGCGGCGCGGTCGGTGGGCAGGGCCAGCCATTCCACCGCGCAATCTTGCAGCACCAACCGCGCCCCGACGATCAGCCGGGGCAGCTTGGCCATGGGGGCGACCGCAATATTCTGCGGCGCGCCAACTTCCATGCGCGAGGTGGGGTCGATCTGCGATTGCGACCGGATCGGCAGGCCCTTTTCGCGTACCCGCCGCAGCTCTTTCAGCGCCGCATAGGCGCGCACCACCCCCGCCAGCGAATTGCGGTCGGTGATGGCAATCGCCTCTAGCCCCAGTTCCGCCGCCCGCGCCACCAGCTCTTCGGGGTGCGACGCCCCGGTCAGAAAGGTGAAATTCGAGGTGACGCAAAGCTCGGCATAGCCATAAGACGGCGCTTGGGTCATGCAAATTCCCCCTGCACGCACCAATTGGGGTTTTGCGGCGTGTAAAACAGCCAAAGCCGCCGCCCCTCGTGGGTTTCCACCCGCCAGTAGTCGCGCAGGCCGTGACGCCAGTTTTCATCATCCAACCACCATTCCGGCGCGATGCGTTCCGGTCCTGTGGCGCGCGCCGTGGTCAGCGCCATCCGCCGCCAGCGAAAAGCGCGCGGCGGCTGCGGGCCTTTGGCCTGAATAGGTTCGGGCGCAAACAGCACCAAGGGCCGTGGGCGCAGCGCAACCCAGCCAGCCTCGGGGGCGCAATAGGCCGCAGGTGCGATCAGAAAGGCGCGTTCGGGAATATGACTGTCGGCGGGCAAAAACCGCTGCACATTCTCAAGCCCGATGCGGGTGCCGATGCGGGTGATCAGATCTTCCAAACCATCCTTGCGCGGGGGCGCAACATGGCCTGCGCGCAGATGCAGGCTGATGCTGCTTTGCTCGGCGGCCAAGGCTTCGACCTGCACCGCTTCAAGCCGCAGCTGATCAATGCCAAAGCCTGCATCCACAGCCTCGATCCCGCGGGCAAACAGCGGCAGAATGCGGGCAGGGTCGCGCATGGGCCCGGCCAGCCGCAGATCGACCTGCTGATTGGCCTGATCCACCCGCCGCAGCGTCAGCTGCAACACCCGCGCGCCCATCGCTTGCGCCTTCAGCTTGGCACAAAGCTGATCCAGCAGCCGCGCCGTGCCCGCCATCACATCAGCGGCAAGGCCGATCGGCTCGGGCAGGGTCAGCCGCACGCCGTAATGCGGCGGCTCTTGCTGGGGCGAGATTTGCTCGGGCTGCGCGCCCAAGGCCTGATCCAGCCGCAGCATCAGTTCAGGCCCAAAGCGCCGCGCCAAGGGCGCACGCGCCGCTGCCGCCAGATCGGCAATATGGCGCAGGCCCAGCCGTTGCAGGCCAACCACCAGCGCCGGATCCAGCCGCAGCGCCGCAACTGGCAGCCCGCCAATCGCCGCAAGCCCGGCCCCTGCCTGCGCCACCCCTTCGCCATGCCGCGCCAGCGCCCAAGCCGCCCCTCGGGTGTCGGCAAGGCCGATCTGCACCGCAAGGCCCGCCCGCGCCAACCGCGCCCGCATATCGGCCAGCAGATCCGCCTCGCCGCCCAAAAGATGCGCCGATCCTGTGATATCCAGCACCAGCCCATCGCCAGCCTCGACCCCGACCCAAGGGCAATAGCGCGTGGCCCAGCGCCGCAGCATCGCCAGAAACCGCGCATCCGCAGGGGGGTCTGCGGGCTGGCTGATCAGATCAGGGCAAAGCGCATGCGCATCGGTAAAGGACATCCCCGGATGCAGCCCCAACCGCCGCGCGCGCAGATTGACGCAATAAAGCCTGTCGGTATTGGCCTGTCGCTGGGTCAGCGCAAAGGCGGCGTCAAGCGGGCGCAGGCGCAGAACACGGTCGCTTGGCAACCGTGGAAACCACATCGAGACGATGCGCCGCTGCATCCCACCGAACATTCCAAGCCCCTATTGTTCCCTCTTTGTTCTTAATAATTTGCCACCGCATCAGAGTCGAGTCCGCATTCGCCCCCAGCAGCGGCACGGCCTGCCAACGGCTTTGCGTGGCATTGCTGCCCATGCCTTCGGGGATCAGGCACAGCCCCGTGGCGCGCCCCTTTTCGGCGGCAAGCTGCAAACGCCGCCCCTCGCGCAGATCCAGCGGCCGGGTCAGCGACAGCACCACAAAGCCGATACAGCCATCGCGCAGCGCCTCTTCGGCCACGGCCAAAACCTCGGTCTGATCCTTGGTCTGGGCGATCAGCAACCGCGAGGGGTCAAAGAACGCAGCCAACCCCAGCGGGTTGATCCGCTCGGCCCGCCAGCCTTCGGTGATCCACAACAGATCACCGCGCGCCTGCGCACAGGCCACGGCGGCAAAGCCAAAGGCCGCAGCGCCAAAGACCTCGTGGACACGCCCGCGCCGGAGCGGAAAGCAGTGATTCAGATCGCTGATCATACCGCAGTTTACACCGGCTTGCGGCAAAAGAAATCACCTTTTGTTCTCATTTCCCCCGCAGAACCCACCGCTTTTGCCAAAGCGAGGGCCGTCGCGCGGCTTGACCCTTGGCCCGGCATTGGCTAGGCCACGTGCAACCCTTTAAACCTGGAGCCGACAATGGCAAATCCTTCCCTTCTTATCCTCGCTGGCGACGGCATCGGCCCCGAAGTCATGGCCGAAGTCAAAAAGATCATCACTTGGTTTGACACCAAGCGCGGCGTCACATTTGACGTCTCGGAAGGTTTGGTCGGCGGCTGTTCCTATGACGCCCACGGCACGCCGCTGACCGACGAGACCATGGCGCAGGCCCAAGCCGTTGACGCGGTTCTGTTGGGCGCTGTTGGCGGCCCGAAATACGATGTGCTGGATTTCTCGGTGAAACCAGAGCGCGGCCTGCTGCGCCTGCGCAAGGAAATGGATCTGTTTTCCAACCTGCGCCCTGCACAATGCTTTGACGCGCTGGCGGATTTCTCGTCGTTGAAAAAAGACGTGGTTGCCGGTCTGGACATCGTCATCGTGCGCGAGCTGACCTCGGGCATCTATTTCGGCGAGCCGCGCGGCATTTTCACCGAAGGCAACGAGCGCGTCGGCGTCAACACCCAGCGCTATACGGAAAGCGAAATTGCCCGCGTCGCGCGTTCGGCCTTCGAGCTGGCACGCAAGCGCGGCAACAAGGTCTGCTCGATGGAGAAGGCCAATGTGATGGAATCGGGCATCCTGTGGCGCGAAGTCGTGCAGGAAATCCACGACAAAGAATATCCTGACGTGGCGCTGTCGCATATGTATGCCGACGCAGGCGCGATGCAGCTGTGCCGCTGGCCCAAGCAGTTTGACGTGATCGTCACCGACAACCTGTTTGGCGATTTGCTGTCGGATATGGCAGCGATGCTGACCGGATCGCTGGGCATGTTGCCTTCGGCCTCGCTTGGTCTGCCCATGGCCAATGGCCGCCCAAAGGCGCTTTATGAGCCCGTGCACGGTTCGGCCCCCGACATCGCGGGCCAAGGCAAGGCCAACCCGATCGCCTGCGTTTTGTCCTTTGCCATGGCGCTGCGCTATTCGTTCAGCCTGCTGGACGAGGCCACCCGCGTTGAAAAAGCCGTTGAAAAAGTGCTGGCAGACGGTGTGCGCACTGCCGATCTGATGGGCCCCGAAGGCGGCACCCCGGTTTCGACCAGCCAGATGGGCGACGCGATTATCGCCGCCTTGGACGCAAGCCTGTAACGCCAAAAAATCGTCGAAAACCAGCGCCATTTAGGGCCTGGTTTTCGACCAAGCCTTTGCGGTTTTGGCAAAGCGCCTCTTGATCTTTGCCCAGCATTGCAAGAGGTGTGGGGCGTCTCCTCTCAGCCCAAGCGGATCCTCCTATGCAAGTTGTCCAATCAAACCTGCGCGGCGCGTTGTTTTCGCTGGCGGCCTTTGCCGTCTATGCCAGCAATGACACTTTGGTCAAATTTCTGGGGGCAAGCTATAGCCCGTTTCTGCTGATCTTTTTCACCGGGCTTTTGGGCTTTCCCTTGGTGACGATCATGCTGATGAGCGACAACAGCGACGGCAACCTGATCCCGAAACATCCCTATTGGACCGCGCTGCGCACCTTGGCGGCGGTGCTGAACGGCATCACCGGATTTTACGCCTTTTCCGTGCTGCCCTTGGCGCAATGCTATGCGATCATCTTTGCCATGCCGATTCTGATCACGCTTTTGGCGATTCCGATCCTTGGCGAGAAAATCGGCATCCATCGCGGGCTTGCTATTCTGGTCGGTTTGATCGGGGTGATGATCGTGCTGCGGCCGGGGCAAGTGCCCTTGGGGCTGGGGCATCTTTCGGCGCTGGCGGCGGCTTTCCTTGGGGCGACAACTTCGGTGATCGTGCGCAAGATCGGCCACGCCGAACGTTCGATCGTGCTAATGATCTACCCGATGGTGGCGAACTTTGTGGTGATGGCCGTGGCGCTGCCCTTTGTCTATGTGCCTATTCCGATTGAGCATTTTGGCATGATGGCGGCGATGTCCTTGCTGGGGCTGGTGGCTGGTCTTTTCATGATCGCGGCCTATCGCCATGCGCCTGCGATCATCGTGGCCCCCATGCAATATTCGCAAATGATCTGGGCGATCCTGTTTGGCGCGCTGTTTTTCAACGAAAGCATTGATCAATGGACCGCCGTCGGCGCCGCCGTGATCACCCTTGCAGGCGTCTATATCGTGCTGCGCGAAGACCGCCCCGGCCTGTCGAAAAACCGCCCGGTTCTGGAAACCCGCTCGCGCTATGACGGCGGCACCACGCCGCGGATCAGCACCTGGATGCGGCTGTTCGACCGCAAACGCATGCGCGCCAAGGTCGAAGGTCTGGCAGGCAAAGACGGCGACGCCTGAGGCAAAAATTGCCCCAAGGCGCCGCAGCCGCCTCTTGAAATCAAAATCCCAAAGTTTTAACCCTTGGCCATGGCCGGAGCGTAGCGCAGTCTGGTAGCGCACCTGCTTCGGGAGCAGGGGGTCGGAGGTTCGAATCCTCTCGCTCCGACCAATTATCCGAAACTGTGAGTATCGGCGGACAAAGAACCGTGCGCGCGATCGTGGCCAATGCATGCGCGGGGCAAGCTCTATCATGCAGCATAGAAATAGCTTGATGTACCAATCGACAAAGTTTGCGTCCGGCATCTGCGGACATCTCTAAATGCCTGATGAATTTTCTTAACCGCAGCATAATGGCGTCGCCAGGTAAGCCCTGCACCAAACGAACCAAGGCGATCATTGCAGCTATCTGCCGGTCATCGCCAAAGGTGTTACAAACCTGTGACGCCACTCAACCTGCCCCATAACCCAAGGGCGTGTTGCCTCTCCCCGCCAAGCGGGAAGAGGCGTTATCATCACACCAGATCGAAGCGATCGGCGTTCATCACTTTGGTCCATGCAGCGACGAAATCGCGCAGGAACTTTTCTTGGCCGTCGTCTTGGGCGTAAACCTCGACATAGGCGCGCAGGATCGAGTTTGACCCAAACACCAGATCAGCCCGCGTCGCCGTCCACTCCATCGCCCCGGTGGCACGGTTGCGCAGCTCGTAATGACCATCGGTGGTGGCGTGCCATGTGTAGGTCATATCGGTCAGGGCCACGAAGAAATCGGTGGTCAAAGCGCCCGCCCGATTGGTGAAGACACCATGTGCGGTGCCGCCGTGGTTGGTGCCGATCACCCGCATACCGCCGATCAGCGCGGTCATCTCATGCGCGGTCAGGCCCATCAGCTGGGTACGATCCAGCAGCAGCTCTTCGGCGCTGACGGCGTAATCGGCCTTCAGCCAGTTGCGATAGCCATCGGCCAAGGGTTCCAGCACATCAAAGGAATCCGCGTCGGTCTGCTCGGCCGTGGCATCACCGCGACCGGGCGCGAAAGGCACCGTGATCGTGGCACCCGCTGCCTTGGCGGCCATCTCGACCCCCAGATTGCCCGCAAGCACGATCACATCGGCAAGGCTTGCGCCGGTGGCCGCTGCGATGGGCTCCAAAGCCGCCAGCACCCGCGCCAGTCGTGCGGGTTCATTGCCCGCCCAATCCTTTTGCGGCGCCAGACGAATGCGCGCGCCATTGGCACCGCCGCGCTGATCCGAGCCGCGATAGGTGCGCGCCGAATCCCAAGCCGTGCTGACCATATCCGAGACCGAAAGCCCCGCCGCCGCAATCTTGGCTTTGACCGCCGCCACGTCGTAATCGGTGCGGCCCGCAGGGATTGGATCTTGCCAGATCAGGTCTTCGCTTGGCACATCCGGCCCGATGTAATTCGCGCGCGGCCCCATATCGCGGTGGGTCAGTTTGAACCAAGCCCGTGCAAAGACATCGCTGAAATAGGCGGGGTCTTTGTAGAACTTTTCCGAAATCGCGCGATAGATCGGGTCGACCTTCATCGCCATATCGGCATCGGTCATCATCGGCATCAGGCGGATCGACGGGTCTTCGACGTCAACCGGCTTGTCTTCTTCCTTGATGTTGATCGGCTGCCACTGGCTGGCACCTGCGGGGGATTTGGTCAGTTCCCAGTCGTATGTGAACAAAAGATAGAAATAGCCGTTGTCCCATTGCGTCGGGTTCGTGGTCCAAGCGCCTTCGATGCCCGAGCTGACGGTGTCGCGGCCCTTGCCTTTGCCGGTTGGATTGCTCCAGCCCATGCCGGCCTCTTCCAAAGCGGCGGCTTCGGGGGCGGCACCGATCAGGCTTGCATCGCCATTGCCATGCGCCTTGCCGACGGTATGGCCACCTGCGGTCAGCGCCACGGTTTCTTCGTCATCCATCGCCATACGCGCAAAGGTTTCGCGCACTTGGGCGGCGGTTTTCATCGGATCGGATTTGCCGTTCACGCCTTCGGGGTTCACATAGATCAAGCCCATTTGCACGGCGGCAAGCGGGTTTTCCATGGTGGCCGGATTGTCCAGATCGCCGTAGCGGCTGTCCGAGGGGGCCAGCCATTCTTTTTCAGCGCCCCAATAGGTGTCTTTTTCGGGGTGCCAGATGTCTTCGCGGCCAAAACCAAAGCCAAAGATCTTCAGGCCCATCGACTCGTAAGCCATGTTGCCCGCCAAGATCATCAGATCGGCCCAGCTGATTTTATTGCCATATTTCCGCTTGATCGGCCACAACAGGCGGCGCGCCTTATCAAGGTTGACGTTGTCTGGCCAAGAGTTCAGCGGCGCGAAGCGCAGATTGCCCTTACCCGCGCCACCGCGGCCATCGGCCAAGCGGTACGACCCAGCCGAGTGCCAAGCCATCCGGATCATCAAGCCGCCGTAATGGCCCCAATCTGCCGGCCACCAGTCTTGGCTTTCGGTCATCAGCGCCTTGAGGTCGGCCTTCAAAGCCTCGACATCCAGCTTTTTCAACTCTTCACGATAGTTGAAATCGGGGCCCATCGGATTGGTCTTGCTGTCTTGCTGGTGCAAGATGTCAAGGTTCAGCGATTTTGGCCACCAAGCGGTGTTTGACGCACTGGTCACCGTATTGGCGCCATGCATCACAGGGCATTTGCCGCCCGAAGCGCGATCGTTTCCGTCCATTGCCGTCTCCGATTTTGTGAAAACTTCAAGCGGCCAAAAGCCGCCGTCCTGCACAGGCTAACAGCTCTGGTCGATAATGAAAATTTGCATTTTCTAATATCGGCGATATGCTGCGCTTATGATAGGGATCACCATTCGGCATTTGCGCTATTTCGAGGCTTTGGCGCAGCAGGGTCATTTTGGCCGTGCGGCCGATGTCTGCGCAATTTCGCAGCCTGCGCTTTCCCTTCAGATGAAAGAGCTAGAGGCGCTCTTGGGCGCGCCGCTGATCGAGCGCGGGGCGCGGCAGATCCGACTGACCGCCTTGGGCGAGGATTTTGCGCTGCGGGTGCGCGATATTTTGCGTGCGGTGGATGAATTGGGCGATTTGGCGCGCGCCTCTTCGGGGCCTTTGGTGGGGCGGCTGCGCTTGGGGGTTATCCCGACCATCGCGCCCTATTTCCTGCCGCATGTGATGCAAAGCCTGATGGCGCGCTACCCCGGGCTGGACCTGCGCCCGCGCGAGGCGATCACGCAGCGGCTGATCGAAGATCTGATTGCCGGACGTCTGGACATGGCGATTGTGGCGCTGCCGATTTCTGAACCCAGTCTTGTCGAGGAACGGCTGTTTGACGAAGAATTCGTGCTGGTGCGCGCGCTTGCCGATGCAGATCGCCCGGTGCCAAGCCCCGACACCCTGCGCGCGATGCGGCTCTTGCTGTTGGAAGAAGGGCACTGTTTTCGCGACCAAGCCCTGTCTTATTGCA
>CAJXWJ010000021.1 GCA_913062925.1 uncultured Pseudorhodobacter sp.
GGCGCCGACGCAGAGGATAATCTGTGACCCCAGATAATCGCGGGCATTTTTCAGGCTGATGCCGCCGGTCGGGCAGAACGACACCTGCGGGATCGGCGCGCCAAGCGATTTCAGAAAAGCAGCGCCCCCCGATTGCTCGGCTGGGAAGAATTTCTGCACCGTATAGCCCATTTCCAACAGCGCCATGACTTCAGAGGCGGTGACTGCGCCCGGCAGCAAGGGCAGATCGTATTCCGCACAAGCGTCCAACAGCCGCTGCGTCGCCCCGGGCGAGACGCCGAATTTCGCACCAGCCGCCTTGGCCGCTTTCACATCCGCAGGCGTCAGCAAGGTGCCTGCGCCGACAACACCGCCCTCAACCTCGGCCATCACCCGGATCGCATCCAGCGCGCAAGGTGTGCGCAGCGTGACTTCTAAAGCAGGCAGACCGCCCTGCACCAAGGCCTGCGCAAGCGGGCGGGCATGGGCGATATCGTCGATCACCAGCACCGGTACCACGGGGGCAAGACCGCAGATTTCAGCGGCTAGGCGGGATTGTTCAGCAGGGGTCATCAAAATCTCCTTCCCCAAAATGGGGTCTGTAAACGGGATATTGCGGCGCAGCTAAAGCGTTTTGCGCGGCAATGCACGGATGGTTTGGCTAAAGCACCACCGCCGCACCGGTTTCCGAGGTGCCGACATTGCGCCGGAACGCCTCGAACAGTTCGCGGCCAAGGCCGTGTGCATTGGCCGACAGATCAGCGGTGATCGGCGTGCGGCTGTCAAAATCGGGCGCAAGACAGGTCAGCGTGCCTGCCACCGCATCCAAACGCACGATGTCGCCATCACGCAACCGCGCCAAGGGACCACCCTTGGCAGCCTCTGGCGAGACATGGATCGCCGCAGGCACCTTGCCCGAGGCCCCCGACATCCGCCCATCAGTCACCAGCGCCATCTTCAATCCACGGTCTTGCAAAATCGTCAGCGAGGGCGTCAGCGAATGCAATTCGGGCATGCCATTGGCGCTTGGGCCTTGAAACCGCACCACAACCACGGTGTCCGTTGTGATCTCGCCAGCCTTGAACGCCGCCTTCACATCGTTTTGGTCGTGGAAAATCCGGCAAGGCGCCTCGATGATATGACGTTCAGGGGCCACGGCCGAAACCTTGATCACGCCGCGCCCAAGGTTGCCCGACAACTGCCGCAAGCCGCCGGTGGGTTGGAACGGATCAGCCGCAGGGCGCAAAATCCGGTCGTTCAACGAGGCTTTCGGCCCGTCTTGCCAAGACAAACGCCCCTCGACCAGCTTTGGCTCGCGGCTATAGCTGGCAATCGACTCGCCCATCACCGATTTTGCATCCGCGTGCATCAGCCCAGCCTCTAGCAATTGACCGATCATATAGCCCAGACCGCCCGCGGCATGAAAATGGTTCACATCGGCCAGACCGTTTGGATAGACCTTGGCCATCAGCGGCACCGCTTGGCTGATGTCATCAAAATCGGCCAGATCCAGCAAGATGCCCGAGGCCCGCGCCATCGCAGGCAGGTGCAGCACCAGATTGGTTGAGCCGCCCGTCGCCATAAGACCAACCAGCCCGTTGACATAGGCGCGCTCGTCCAAAATCTCGCCCGCTGGGCGGAAGTCATTGCCAAGCGCCGTCATGCTTGCGGCGCGTTCCACCGCAGCCGAGGTGAGGGCCGCGCGCAAGGGGGTGTCTGGGTTGACAAAAGACGCGCCGGGCAGATGCAGGCCCATGAATTCCATCAGCATCTGGTTGGTATTGGCGGTGCCGTAAAAGGTGCAGGTGCCAATGCCATGATACGAGGCCATCTCGGCCGCCATCAGCTCGGCGCGTGTGGCTTTGCCTTCGGCAAAGGCATTGCGCACCTTTGATTTTTCATCGTTTGGAATCCCCGAGGTCATCGGTCCCGCAGGCACAAAGACCGCAGGAATATGGCCAAAGGTGGCGGCGGCCATCACAAGGCCGGGCACGATCTTGTCGCAAACGCCTAGAAAGATCGCCGAGTCAAAGGCGTTGTGGCTCAGCGCCACCCCCGCCGCCAGCGCAATCACATCGCGCGAGAACAGCGACAGCTCCATCCCCGGCTGACCTTGCGTCACCCCATCGCACATCGCAGGCACACCGCCCGCCACCTGCGCCGTGGCGCCAGCGCGCCGGGCGGCCTCGCGGATAATTTTTGGGTAATCCTCATAGGGCTGATGCGCCGAAAGCATGTCATTATAGGCGGTGACAATGCCAATATTGGGCGCGCGTACGCTGGCCAATTCGGCCTTATCCTCGACCATCGCGGCATAGGCATGGGCTTGGTTGCCACAACTAAGGTGCGCGCGCACTGGGCCTGCCTGCACGGCCGCACCGATCTGGGCAAGATAGCGCCCTCGCGTCGCAAGCGAGCGTTCGCGGATGCGATCAGTGACACGGTCGATGGTGGAGTTAAGCGACATAAGAGCCTCGATCTGACGGATGACACAAATCTAGCAGATGCCGTTAGCGCTAACAACCCGCGCGGCGGCGAAATCGCAAAAAATCCGCCACAGAGGGTAACGACGAGGTATCGTGCAGTCTGTGGGGGCGGCTTCCTTAGTGTTGCAACAGTTAACGCAAATTCTTGCCATATTTGCAGCGCAAAACGGCGTCAGATCCGCAAGGCGCGGCTTGAGAGGCGAAAAGATGTCAGCAGTTAGAACGGTGGTCGCATTGGTGGTTTTGGGGCTTGCGGGCTGTGCGGCCCCGCCACAAACCACGCGTGCGGCGCATTTTCTGCAAGCAGAAGTGCCCACGCTGGCCAAAGCCGAAGCCCCGCGCGGCCTGACTGTTCTGCAATCGCAATATGATGTGGTTGCGGTAAATGTCGTAGTGCCCAGCAGCCTTAGGGTCTCGGAGGCCAATAGCTTGCTGCCTAACGCAGACATCGTCTGGCGCGGTGATCCGCCCGGCGACCGCTATGCGCAAATCAAATCGATTTTCGAGACCGCCTTTGCGCGCGGCACCTCGATGATGCGCAAAGGCCCTCAGGTGGTGGTGGATATCGAAGTGACGAGCTTTCACGCGGTGACCGAAAAGGCGCGCTTTACCGTTGGCGGTATCCATAACATGCATTTTCTGATGAGCCTGCGCGATGCGCAAACAGGCGCGCTTTTGCAACCGCCACGGCTGATTGTGGCCGACACCCATGCCGCAGGCGGCGCTAAGGCGCTGGCCGAGGATGCCGCAGGGCGAACGCAAAAGGTCGTGGTGACCGAGCGTCTGGCCGAGGTAGCGCGGCGCGAGCTTTCGGCGGTGGTGGCGATGCCGCCAGATTTGGTGATGTCTGCACAGCTTGACAGCACCAGCCTGCGCGCCTCGGCACTGCGTTAAACCAAGACCTCTTTCCAGCCGCCTCGGAACACAGTAAGGGAGGAGGCTATGACATCCCCCATCTCGCACTCCCCCGCTGAAGAGGCTGCCGAACAGGTTTCGCGCAACCATCCCGTTGTTCGCCTGAAACCAAAGGCCGAAGCCCGCGCGATCCGCCACGGCTTTCCTTGGGTCTATGCAGACGAGCTGGTCACTGACCGCCGTACGCAGGGTCTTGCGCCGGGTGCGCTGGCGATTTTGCAAGACGGCGAGCGTCGTGATCTGGGCTTGGTGACCGTTAACACCAATTCCAAGATCATCGCCCGCATGCTGGATCGTAACCCCGAGGCCGTGATCGACCAAAGCTGGTTTGAAGCGCGGCTGTCGCGGGCGCTGGATCTGCGCGCGCGGCTTTATGCCCAGCCCTTCTATCGGTTGGTGCATGCGGAATCTGACGGTCTGCCGGGCATTGTGATCGACCGCTTTGGCGATGTTGCTGTGGTGCAGCCCAACGCCGCTTGGGCCGAGGCGCATCTGGCCGATCTGGTCGCCGCCTTGATCGCGGTGACAGGGGTGACAACGGTTGTCAAAAACGGCACGGGCCGCTCGCGCGGGCTGGAAGGTCTGCCCGAGGAAACCTTGGTGCTGACCGGCGCTGTTGCAGGCCCGATTGCGGTGCCGATGAACGGCGCCACCTATTTCGCAGATGTCACAGGCGGGCAAAAAACCGGCCTGTTCTTTGATCAGCGCCCCAATCATGCCTTTGCAGCCAGCCTTGCACGCGGCGCGCGGGTGTTGGATGTCTTTGCCCATGTTGGCGGCTTTGGGCTTGCAGCCCTTGCCGGTGGTGCGGCTTCGACCTTGGCGGTCGATGCCTCTGCCGCCGCTTTGGCCTTGGCTGAACAGGGCGCGCTGGCCTCTGGTTTTGCCGATCGTTTCAGCACCCGCCAAGGCGACGCCTTTGCAGCCCTTGAGGCTTTGGGGGCCGAAGGTGCCGCCTTTGAGGTGGTGATCTGCGATCCGCCAGCCTTTGCGCCTGCAAAACCAGCACTAGAAGCGGGCCTGCGCGCCTATGAACGCATCGCGCGGCTGGCAGCGCCTTTGGTGGCACCGGGGGGCTATCTTGTGCTCTGTTCTTGCAGCCATGCGGCGGATCTGTCGTCTTTCCGCAACGCTTGCGGGCGCGGCATTGGCCGCGGCGGGCGGCGTGGGCAGTTGTTGCACACGGGCTTTGCGGGCCCAGATCATCCGATGCTGCCGCAGCTTGCCGAAACCGGCTACCTCAAATCGCTCGTGTTCCGGCTGGATTGATGAAGGCCGTCCTTGACGCCTGCGTGATCTATCCCACCGTGCTGCGTGAAATCCTGACAGGGGTTGCGGCGCTTGGCCTATACGAGCCGCTCTGGTCTGACCGCATCTTGCGCGAATGGACCAGAGCCACCGCCAAGCTGGGCGCGCTTGCCCAAGCCGAGGCGGAGGGTGAGGCGCTGCTGTTCCGCGCCGCCTTTCCGCGCGGCCAAATCCGCGATCAGCCCAGCATCGAAGCGCGGCTGCATCTGCCGGATGACAACGATCTGCATGTGCTGGCGGTGGCGATTGCGGGCCATGCCGATTGCATCGTCACCTTCAACGCCAAGGATTTTCCGCGCCATGTCTTGGCCGAAGACGGGATCGAGCGGCGCGATCCTGACAGCCTGTTGTGGCAGCTGTGGTCGTTTCACCCCGAGGCGGTCGCGGGCGTGGTGTGCCGCGTCCACGCCACCGCCGAACGTCTGGCGGGCAATCCGATCCCGCTGAAATCTCTGCTAAAGCGCGCGCAATTGCCGAAACTGGCCAAGGCGATGGCCGCCTAGATCTGCCAGCGCGCGGCACGCGCCTGAATCGCTGCGATGCGCTCATCGGTCTTGGGATGGCTGCGCACCCAAGCCGGCACGCTTGATCCATCCGACCCCGTCAGCCGCCCCAATTTCTGAAACAACGAGATTTGCGGCCCGATGCCGATGCCGGCCTTGACCAGCAAAGCGCTGGCATAGGCATCGGCTTCGAACTCGTCGCGCCGCGACAGCCGCGCCATCAGCACCGAGGAAATCCCGCGCGCCAGCAGCACGCCAATGCCCGGCAAGAACCGGTTGAGCAGGGTCGACAGCATCATGAACACCGCGTTTTGCCCCGAAAAATCCACCATCCGCCGCCGCGAATGGCCCAGAGCCACATGACCCAATTCATGCGCAATCACCGCAGCCAGCTCTTCATTGCTGACCTCGCCCCTCTCGCGGCGCTGCAAAAAGCCGCGCGTCAGATAGATTTGCCCGTCATGCGCCGCAAGCCCGTTCACCGCCGCAATCTCATAGATATTGACGCCAATCGCCGGCAGTTCAAGCGCCTGTGCCAGACGGTCTACCAGCGCCTGCAAGTCAGCGTCACGCATTGGTTGGCTTTGCGCTTTCAGAGCCTTACTGCTTTGCGCAGCCGAAAAGCGCAGCATGACGTAGCCATAAGCAAGGCCAAGCAAAAGAGGCAGGAACTTTATCATAACCCATGATATGGGGCAGGGCGGCGCGATTGCAACTTAAGGCCGGTGGCTGTGGTGCAAATGTCGCAGCCAAATCGCAAGGCCGATCATCACCGTGCCCGCAGCCAAAAGCCCCAGAACAGAGCCCAGCATCTCGGTCGCAGCCTCGATATTGCCGGCAAAGCCGTAGCCAAAGCCTATATAAAGCCCCGCCCAAACCGCCTCGCCGGTCCCCCCCGCAAGGCTAAAGCGGCGCCAGTCATAGCCCGCGCTGCCCGCCGTCAGATTGACCCAAGGCCCCAAGGGGCTGAACAGCCAGCGCGACAAAAACACGCCCTGAAGCCCGCGCTTTTCCAAGACCTCGACGGCGCGCGCCAGCAGATGCGCCCGCGCGGGGTTGCGCTGCATACGCGCCAACAGCGGCGCGCCAAACCTGCGCCCGATCCAAAACCCCAGCTGATCGCCCGCAATCCCGCCCGTGGCCGCAGCCGCAAGGCTGGGCAGCAGCGCCAAATCCCCCGCCGCGACAAACCCCCCCGCCGTCAGCATCAGGATCGAGGCCGGGATCGGCAGCGCAAGGCAAGACAGGAAGGTGCCCGCCGCCAAAAGCCACAGCCCATAGGTCGGCACCAAGGCCAAAAGCCATTCGGTCATGCTAGGGCGCCTTTGCCGCAAAATCGGCGATGGCGGCCTGAACCGCGCCGATCAGCTGCGCCTCGGGGATCCCGCGCGCTTTTGCGATTTCGGACAGGGGCTGCGGGTGCTGGCTGGGGTCTATGCCCAGAGCCGCCGCGATTTCGGCTGCGGGCAGGTGCCAGGATTTCGCGACATAGCCCAGCGTCATCCAGCCTTGCAGCTGTTCTTGGTGATGCGCGGGGTCCGACCAATAGAGAGTTTGCCGCACCAGCCTGCCCGCAAAAAACAGCGTCAGCACCGTGGCCAGAACAAAGCTTGCCACCAGATAGGGATGATGCCGCCAAAGCCTGCGCATCAACGTAACGCCTTTATGCCAGTCGACAGGCCTTCCAAGGTCATCGGCACCATGCGGCCTTCAAAGATCTGGCTGATCAGGCGGATGGACTGGGTGTAGCCCCAATGCGCTTGCGGCACGGGGTTGATCCACAGATGGTTGGGCCATTGCGCACAGGCGCGCTGCAACCAGACTTGACCGGCCTCGGCGTTCCAATGTTCATTGGCGCCACCGGGGTGTAAAACCTCATAGGGGCTCATCGAGGCATCGCCGACAAATATCGCTTTGTAATCGGTGCCATAGCTGCGCAAAACGTCCCAAGTGGGCGTCTGATCATCCCAGCGCCGCGCGTTGTCGCGCCAAACGCCTTCGTAAAGGCAGTTGTGAAAATAAAACGGCACCAGATGTTTGAACTCGGCGCGCGCGGCGGAAAACAGCTCTTCCATCAGGGTGATATAGGGGTCCATCGAGCCGCCAATATCAAAGAAGATCAGTACCTTGACCGCATTTCTGCGTTCAGGGCGCAGCTGCACATCCAGCCAGCCTTGCTGGGCGGTGGCGCGGATGGTGCCGTCCAGATCCAGTTCCTCGCTGGCCCCATCGCGCGCCCATTTGCGCAAGCGCCGCAGCGCCACTTTGATCGAGCGGCTGCTAAGCTCGGCGCGGTCGTCCAGATTGCGAAATTCGCGCTTGTCCCAGACCTTAACCGCGCGCTGATGGCGGCTTTGATCTTGGCCAATCCGCACGCCTTCCGGGTTATAGCCATAAGCGCCAAAGGGCGAGGTGCCAGCGGTGCCGATCCACTTGCTGCCGCCTTGATGGCGCGCCTTTTGCTCGGCCAGCCGGTCTTTGAGGGTTTGCATCAGCGCCTCAAAGCCGCCCAAAGCCGAAATTGCGGCGCGCTCCTCGGCAGTTAGATGCTTTTCGGCCAGCTTTTCCAGCCATTCTGCGGGCAAATCTAAGGCCTGCAACACCTCGGCGGGCGAGATCGCCTCAAGCCCCTGAAAGCTTTGGGCAAAGGCGCGGTCAAAGCGGTCGATGTGACGCTCGTCTTTCACCATCAGCGCGCGGGCAAGGTAGTAAAACCCTTCGGGGTCGTAGGTCACAAGCCCTGCGGCCAGAGCTTCCATGAACACCAGGAATTCGCGCAGGCTGACGGGTACGCCCTCTTGCCGCATGGCTTGAAAGAAGGGCAGGAACATCTTGGCCTCTTACAGCATGCGTTCCAAAAAGATCGTCAAAAATAGTCCGATCAGCGTGAAGAAAATCGCAAATCCCGCGCCATATTGCAGCGCATCCAATTTGCGCCCGCCGCGCCGAAGCGCCAAGACAGCGCCAAAAACTGCCCCCAGAAAAAAGCCGCCGATGACGATCAAAACCCTGCCCCTTATGTCTAGGGCAGGGCTTTCACACCTACCCGCGCGCGCCGCGTGCGCCCAGAGAGGCGATTTCCGCCATCCGAGCCCGCACCTGCTGATCCGAGCCAAAGCCATAGCGCGCCCAGCCCAGACTGTCGAGACGCAGCGCCCGCGCTTGCGCCACTTCGCCGGTGTTTTCCAGCGCCTCGGCCTTGATCAGCATCAAGGTTGCCAAAAGTGACGCATTTTCAGCCGCTTGTACCACCGGAATCGCACGGTCGGCAAAGGCTATGGCGGTGGCATTCTGCCCAGAGGTCAAGGCGATGGCGGCAAGCTGCATATCGACATGGGCCAGATGCACCTGCGCATTGGGAAGGCTGCGATAGATCTGCGCGGCTTGGCGCAGCACCTGCACCGCCGTCGCAGGCTGGCTGGTGGCAAGCGAGCGGCCCTTGGCATAAAGACTAAAGGCCAGCCGGTTGTCGCGCCAGCCCTGCGCCATGGCGATGCTGACCATTTGATCGGCTGCCGAAAGCCGTTGATTGGCGGTGCCACGCGGGCCAAAGGCGGCCTCGACCTGCGCGATCCAGACACGCGGGGCAATATCGCCGATATGTTTGCCCGCATAGGCTCCGGCTGGGTTATAGCGGTCCAGCAGCGCCGGCAGATACTTGGCGACCTCGGCCTCATTCATGCCGCTGCGCAATTCGGGCGCGTAATGCAGCCGCAGGATCAGCATGTCAAAGTTGGTCAGCACCGAGTTGAAATTGTCGTCATTAAAAATTGAATCGGGCAGCCGATACAGATCGTTCAGCGGGCCCATGGATTGTGCAGTTTCCTCGTTCAGACAATCGCGCAGCTCTTGCGGGGCGGCGTCTGAGGGGATGAAGATCGAGACATGGTCGCGGCGGGTGACGGTGGTCCAATCCAGCTTTGGTCCGCGCCGTTCGGCTTGATATTCGGCCCAAGATTGCACCCGCGGCACAGTAAAACAGGCCGCCATCGGCACCACCCGCCGCATCTCGGTCCGCGGCAGAAACTCGATCGTCACCGAGGCGCTGGCCCCGGGTGCAGCAAAGCTGACCTCTAACCCCGCCTCATTGCGCAGCCGGTTCAGCACCCGCCCCATCTCGGCAGGCGCAGTGGCAGGCACCGCCCCTTGTAGCTTGACCGAAATCGGCCCCTCAAAGCGGCTGAGATTGGGATTTGCACGCCCGCTTTCCATCCGGAACTCCAGATCCAGAAAATCGCGCGCGATTTCGGCATTCGGGCGCGATTTATAGGGTCGCGGTCCGCCGCCAAAGTCTTGCATCGCGCCAAAGGCGATACTGCTGGTATTGTCTTCGGAATAGCTTTTGGACACCTGTGCCGTCGGGGCGGGCATACAGGCCGTCAGGACGCAAAGGGCAAGCATTGGAATATGACGCATAGCTTGGCAGCTCATCTATACAGGGTTGAGAGGGCGCAAAGGCCCTCCGTACACACGAAAAAGCGCGGTAGATCGCAGGCGAAAGTCTGGTCAGACAACGCCCAACGGATGCCCCCGCATCCGCTGCCGCTGATCGAACTGATCCAGACCAAAGCTGCGCCTTCACCGTGCCAGAGCCCTGCACAAGCGCGCCACAAAACCGGAGCAGACCAGCTTTCAGCGCGACACGACAGGGATACAGCGAAGACCAAAGCCCGCGATCTACCGCGCCTCTGGCCTCATAAGCGGCTGCCGTTTTGGCGGCCGGCACAACGGGAAGCCGCAGCAGCCCCCGCCGATGGCGCGCAAGCATATCTCGGCCCATCCCAAAGCGCGGGGCGGTGTCTTGCCGAAAGATGTCAGCGTCGTCCATCAAAAGCCTTACCCAAAACGTCACCACTTAAGACGCCAGTCAACAGGTCGCCAGTGTCCGTTTAGGGGCACCATCATGTCAATCTTTGGGTTTTCGCGGCTTTGGGCTGAATCTACCCATGGAGGTTATTTTGATGCAAAGCGCCAGATTTTCCCCTGCGGGATCGCGGATTGTTTCAGCATATTACACAATGAGCCGGTTTCGTGACTACATTATGTCAAGACTATGGCTAAACCTTGGCAGAATCGCCCGATTCTCTAATTTTCGGTTAACGATCTCGCCGCGCCATAAACGACAGTCGCTCGAACAGATGCACATCTTGTTCGTTCTTCAACAGCGCGCCATGCAGGGTGGGCAAAGCGTGTTTGCCCTCGCGACGCAGATCCGCAGGAGACAGGTCTTCGGCCAACAAAAGCTTGAGCCAATCCAGCACCTCGGAGGTCGAGGGTTTCTTCTTCAGCCCTGGTGTCTCGCGGATCTCGAAAAACTGTGTCAGCGCCGTCGCCAGCAAGTCGGGTTTAATCTGGGGGAAATGTACCCGCACGATGGCGGCCAGAACCTCGGGTTCCGGAAAGCGGATATAGTGGAAAAAGCAGCGGCGCAAAAACGCATCTGGCAGATCTTTTTCATTGTTCGATGTGATAATCACAACCGGACGTTGTGCCGCGCGAATGGTCTGGCCGGTCTCATAGACATGAAACTCCATCCGGTCCAATTCTTGCAAAAGATCATTGGGAAATTCGATATCGGCCTTGTCGATTTCGTCAATCAGCAGCACCACCCGCGCGGGAGCCTCAAAGGCCTGCCACAGCTTGCCCTTGCGGATGTAATTGCCCACCTCATGCACGCGGGCCTCGCCCAATTGGCTGTCGCGCAGACGGCTGACCGCGTCATATTCGTAAAGCCCTTGCTGCGCCTTGGTGGTCGATTTCACGTTCCACTCGATCAAAGGCATATCCAAGGCCTGCGAGACTTGCCGCGCCAATTCAGTTTTCCCCGTGCCCGGTTCGCCCTTAACCAGAAGCGGGCGCTGCAAAGTCACAGCCGCATTCACCGCAATTTTCAAATCCTCGGCCACGATATAGGCATCGGTAGAGGCAAATTTCATAGCGTTCTCAGTATGTTTTGGCTGATTTAGGCCCAACTTAACCTTGCTGCGAAAAACGCGCAACCGCTAGTGACAATCCTTAAGCTTTCCTTTAGATGCTCGCTCAAGCAGGAGCGCGTTAAGATAATAGCCCACCTGGATGCGCGCCCTGAGAAAGTGGAGAGTGCTAAGATGAAAGCGGAAGTCTTTTTGTCAGACGACTATCGTCCTGCCGAGGATGAGCCTTTCATGAACGAGCGGCAGCTGGAATATTTCCGCCGCAAGCTGATCATCTGGAAGCAAGAATTGCTTGGCCAATCGGCCGAGACCATCGACAATCTGCAAGACTCGGGCCGCAATGTGCCAGACATCGCAGATCGCGCGTCTGAGGAAACCGACCGCGCACTGGAACTGCGCACGCGGGATCGTCAGCGCAAACTGGTGTCGAAAATTGACGCAGCGCTGCGCCGGATCGAGTCGGGCGAGTTTGGCTATTGCGACATGACCGGCGAGCCGATCAGCCTAAAGCGGCTGGATGCGCGTCCGATCGCGACCATGACGCTTGAGGCGCAAGAAAAGCACGAGCGGCGCGAAAAAGTCCACCGCGACGACTGAGCCTTAGGTCACAAGACATCACGCCGGCCCCTGATTGGGACCGGCGTTTTCATTCGGGGGCACAGGATGAGGCTTGCAGGCAAAGAGATCACCGTGCTGGGCGCAGGGATTGCCGGGCTTGCGTCAGCGCTGGCCTTGGCGCGTCATGGCGCGCGGGTGACGGTGCTAGAGCAGGCCGATGCGATCCGCGAAGTCGGGGCGGGCCTGCAAATCTCGCCCAATGGCGCGCGGGTGCTGATGGCTTTGGGGCTGGCGGAGCAGATCAAGGCTGCTGCGATGCGGGCTGCGGCTGTCGAGCTGCGCGACGGGCGCGACGCATCGCTTGTGTTGCGGCTGGATCTGGCGGGCTTGCGGCCAGATCAGCCCTATTATTTCCTGCACCGCGCCGATTTGATCGCGATTTTGGCCAAGGCGGCGCAGCTGGCTGGGGTGTCGATTGTGCTGGGGCAAAAGGTTGAAACCCTTGATCTGTCTGGCCTGCGCCCCATGCTTGCGATGCAGCACGGCGCGCCCCGCTGGACCGATCTGTTGATCGGCGCCGATGGTCTGCATTCAGTGGCACGCACGGCGCTGAATGGCGTGGAAACCGCGTTTTTCACTGGCCAAGTCGCTTGGCGCGCGCTGATCCCCGCTGAATCTGATGCCGCCCCCGTGGCCGAGGTGCATATGGGCGCGGGGCGGCATCTGGTCAGCTATCCGCTGCGCAACACGCGGTTGCGCAATATCGTCGCGGTGGAAGAGCGTAAAAGCTGGGCCGCCGAAAGCTGGTCACAGCGTGATGATCCGCAGGCCTTGCGCAGCGCGTTTTCGGGCTTTTCCCCAAGGGTGCGGGGCTGGCTTGATCAGGTGCAAGAGCCGCATCTTTGGGGGCTGTTTCGCCATCCGGTTGCTGCCTTTTGGACTAAGACCCTGCCTGAGGGTGCCGTGGCCATCCTTGGAGATGCAGCACATCCGACCCTGCCGTTTCTGGCGCAGGGGGCCTCGATGGGGTTAGAAGACGCTTGGGTCTTGGCCGATCTTTTGGCGCGCAAGCCTCAGGCGAATGCGCTGGCCGCCTATCAGGCCGCGCGCGCGCCGCGCTGTGCGCGGATTGTGGCGGCCGCGACCGGCAATGCGCGTGCCTATCATCTGTCGGGCCTAAGCCGCAGTCTGGCGCATGCGGGGCTGCGTTTGGGGGCCAAGATCGCACCCGCGCTGCCCTTGCAGCGCTTTGACTGGCTTTACGGCTTTGACGTCACCGCCTCAGGCGTCTAGTTCGATCCAGACCGGCACATGGTCCGAGGGCTTTTCGCCCGCCCGCACCTGCTTGTCGATCTGGCAATCGCGCAGCAAATCGGCGGCCTGCGGCGACAGCAGGTGGTGGTCGATGCGAATGCCGTTGTTGCGCTCCCAAGCGCCGGCTTGATAATCCCAAAAGGAATACTGCCCCGCCGCCTGATTGCAGGCGCGAAACGCCTCGGTCAGGCCAAGGTTCAAAAGCCTGCGAAAGGCCGCGCGGGTTTGCGGCAGATAGAGCGCATCCTCAAGCCAAAGTTCGGGCTTGGCGGCATCTTCGGCCTGCGGGATCACATTGTAATCGCCACAGCAGACCAAGGGCTCTTCCAGCTGCAACAGAGTTTCAACCCGTGCCTGCATCCGCGCCATCCAAGCGAGTTTATAGTCATATTTCGGCCCCGGAACCGGATTGCCATTCGGCAGATACAGCCCGCAAACCCGCACCGCGCGCTGACCGATCACCGTGGCCTCGATCCAGCGCGCCTGCTCGTCTGCCGCGTCGCCAGGCAGGCCGCGCACCACATCCTCGAGCGGCAGTTTCGACAGGATTGCCACGCCGTTAAAGCTTTTCTGACCGTGGGTTTCCACGCGGTAGCCCATCGCCTCGAACAGCTCGCGCGGAAAGGCCTCGTCCACCGATTTGATCTCTTGCAGGCAGGCGACATCGGGCTGGGCGGCGGCAAGCCAAGCCGGCAGCGCCTCGATCCGCGCCTTGATGCCATTGATGTTGAATGTGGCGATTTTCATCGGCGGCTCCCTTATTTTGGATCCGTTCTAGGGGCAGGGCAGGGGGCAAGCAAGCCTATAGCGCCGCCCGCCACATCGCATCCAGCGCGTCGATTTCGGCGACGTCAAAGCGTGACAGCTCTTCCCAATAGCGCCCAGAAGCACTGACATAGCCCAGCTCTTCCTCGCGCGCCAAAGCAGCCTGGGCCTTGGCTGCATCAAAATCAGGCAGACGCGCAGAGGCGACATCGCCACGCGCAAACAGCAGCCGCGACGGACCCTTTGACAGATTGACCATCGCACAGCCCTGCATCGCCGCCAAAATCATCAGCCGTGCCGATTTCGCTTCAAGGTCGCGCAGAGTGATGTCGGCGCGCAGGGGGTCGGGGCTGCCTTGCCCATAAAAATGCGTCTCTTCTCCGGCTGGATAGTGCATATCGCAGCCAAAAACCGCGATAACCTTGGGCCGCAGCTGTGCCAGCGCCCAATAGGCCGCCGTATAGGCCATGGTAGCCCCCGCATAAACAAAGCCGCCATAGGCGTTTTGCGCCGGCACAAATTCGCTTTCCGTCACCAGCCGCTGTCCGGGGCCTGCGACTGGATGCCGCTCGGAGGGGAAATCCCAAGGGTAGATCGCATAATCCCAATCGGGACGAATGCGATAGGCGTTGTTGATCGCCACGATCTTGTCAAAGCCCTTGCGCGACCAAACCGCCGCTTGCAGGGCCATCGGGGCAGACCCCAGAATTAGGATAGTACTCACGCAATTTCTCCAACTTTTTGCGAAATCTAGCGCATCAATCGTGAAAAACGCGTTTAGATCGAAAAAGACGTCCCACAGCCGCAAGAACTGCTGGCATTGGGGTTTTCAATGACGAAGCGCGCGCCGATCAGCTCTTCGGTAAAATCAATCACCGCGTTTGACAAAAAAGGCAGCGAAATCTGATCGACCAGCACTTTTTGGCCAGCCTGTTCAAGCACCAGATCATCTGCTGCCGGATCGTCCAGCTTGATGTCATATTGAAAGCCCGAACAGCCGCCGCCTTCGACCGCCACGCGAAGCGATTTGGCCTGACCCGTCATCGCGGCAATCTCGGCAATGCGCGCGAAGGCGCGGTCAGTAACGCGGGGAGGCATATTCATGGCGTGATCCTTATCTCGGGCACAGAGTTAAGATAGGGCGTCAGCGCCGCCGCCGCAAGGGAAGCTTAGGCCGGCAGCACGGCGCGCAGAAAATCCGAAAGCCGGTGCTTGGCGGCAAAGTCGCTGCAAAAGCGGTCATAGACGGCAGATTGCTCGGCGAGGCTGGGCTTGTCGGTCAGGGCAAAATAATGCTGGCCGCAGATCAAAGGCTGCGCCAAAGGGTCCGACCAAATCACCTTTCCGGCCAGTGCCGCCGTCAAAATCCGCGGATATTCACTGTAAACGCCTGCGCTGAAATGCAAATTCACAATGCCGCCCGATTTGGCAATCTGTGCCTGAAGCGCTGCGCCATGGGTGCCATAGGGCAAAAGCTTTATGTTTTGCAGGGGAGCAAGTGCGCTGATCTGGGCGCGGCGCTGATCGTTCATCGCGCCAAAAAAGATCAGATCGCCGTTCGATCCGGCATAGGCGGGCAGGCTGTCGGGAAAGAGATGCGGGCCAAATTTGATTTTGCGGCGCAAAATATCGGGCAAAAATCCATAGGCGGGCGCATTCAAGGGGCTGACATCTAGCAGCACATCATATTGCAGCGCCCAACGCAGGATCGCGGCTCGCGACGGCAGCCCCCAGAGCTTGGCCCCGGTCTGATCATAAAAATGCTCGGTTTGCAGGCCGATTTTAAGCCCGGGCGGCAGCATTCGTTTGGTAAAGCTATGCGCGCCCACATAGATCGCCGCGCGCTGTGCCGTAAGATCGCCCAGATCAAAGCTGGCCAGTTGATCGGCGATCTCGCTTAGGATCGGATGGCGGGCGACAAAGCGCAAATTGCCGTTGCGCGCCGTGGTCCAATCTTTGCCGAAAAACGAGGACAGGCTCATGGCTTAGATCCCCAGCTTGGCGCGCAGCCGCCGCAAGCGCCGCCCACCCGACAGCAGCAGATATTCGATCCGCGCCAGAACCCGCAGGGCCAGCGGGCCTTGGAAATCTTGGAACACAAAGGGTTTGCGCACCTGTGGGTTTTGCGGGGTCAGGAAATCTTCGGCAAAGGGCCAGATTGCAGGGTCGCGCGCGCGAAAGCCCGCGACCTCGGCCGCTGTCATGTCGTGATAGCCCAAACCCTCGGGCCGCCGCCGCAGCCGCGCGATTTGCCCCGAGAGTGGCCGCTTGCGGTTGCGAAAGGTTGGCACCTCGGGGCAGTAAAACGCAAATGGCACAGACATCAGCGGCATTTGGCTGAATTTTTCGCGGGCTTGGCCTTCATTATGGCCCTCGCCTTCAAGCACGGCAAAGCCCGCCGCACGCAGCCGGGCGACATGGGCCAAGCAAACATCGGCAAAGGCAAAGCGCATCTCGGCGCGGGGAATGTTGGGGGCGGTTTGATAGGCGGCAAGACCCGATGCGGCTTGGTATTGCGCCCGCAGTTTGCGCGCGATGCCGGCCTTCATGAACAAGGGCGAGACAAAGCCGCAATCGGGGTCTGCGTCAAAAATAGCGGCGATATCGGCGAAATCTTGGTCATCTACAGGGCGGACAATCTGCATATCATCTTGTAAAAACAGCAGATAGTCGGTCTCGACCTCGGCCAAGGCGCGCGCCATATTGACGTAAAGCCCGCCATGCTGGGCGCGCGCCACCGCTGAGGGTTGCACCAAGGGCACCTTAAGGCCGGCCAAAACCGCCTTGGTCGCTGGATCATCAGACAGATCATCATAGACCACCACCTGCGCTTGCGGCAGGTTGCGCGCCAGCGAGGCCAGACAAAATTCTAAATACGCGCCGCGGTTATAGGAAAACACCGCCACTGTTAATTTTGTCATCTGCCAATCCCGCGAAAACTTATCTGTTCTTAGCGGTCTGCCAAGCCGCTGCCAAGCCAAACCGCTGGCGTCTGCGGGCAGGGCGGCTATAAACGAGGCATGGATATCAAACCCCGAGGCCCGATGCTTGCCCCCTATGCCTGCCAACCCGACCAATCGCGCGGCCGCTTGCACAGTGAAAGCATGTCGTCCTTCCGCTCGCCGTTTCAGCGCGATCGGGATCGGATCATCCATTCCAGCGCCTTTCGCAGGCTAAAGCACAAGACCCAAGTCTTTGTCGAACACGAGGGCGATTACTATCGCACCCGCCTGACCCATTCGATCGAGGTGGCGCAGGTGGCGCGCACGATCTCGGGCGTGTTGGGGCTGAACACCGATCTGGCCGAGGCGATAGCGCTGGCGCATGATCTGGGCCACACCCCCTTTGGCCACACGGGCGAGGATGCTTTGGCGGCGCTGATGGCGCCCTATGGCGGCTTTGATCACAACGCCCAAGCCCTGCGCATCGTCACGCGGTTGGAACGCCATTACGCCGATTTTGACGGGCTGAATCTGACTTGGGAAAGCCTTGAGGGCATTGCCAAGCACAATGGCCCCGTCACCGGCGCCAATGCCGATGCCAAACACGCAGGGCCGCTGCCCTATGCCTTGGCCGAGGTCAATGCCGAATGGGATCTGGAGCTTTCCACCCATGCCAGCGCCGAGGCGCAGGTGGCAGCGATTGCCGATGATGTCGCCTATTCGCATCATGATCTGCACGACGGCTTGCGCTCGGGCCTTTTTGACGAGGCCGATCTGATGCAACTGCCGGTCACCGGCCCCGCCTTTGAAGAGGTGGATCGGCTTTACCCCGGTCTGGACCCGATGCGCCGCCGCCATGAGGCGCTGCGCCGGGTGTTTGGCCGCATGGTGGAAGATGTGATTGCGGTGGCGCAAGGCAGGCTCGAGGCCGCACAGCCGCAGTCGGTGGAAGAGATCCGCAACATGGGGCTGACCATCATCCGGTTTTCCAAACCCTTGTATCAAGAGCTGAAAGCGATCCGGTCGTTCCTGTTCACGCGGATGTATCGCGCGCCCTCGGTTGTGGTGATGCGCACCGAGGTGACGCAGGTGGTCAATGGGCTGTTTCCGCTGTTTATGGCTGACACCTCGCTTTTGCCCGCCGAATGGCGCCATGACATCGAGGCGGTGCAATCGCAAACCGAACTTGCGCGGATTGTGGCGGATTATGTGGCCGGGATGACCGACCGCTTTGCCCTGCAAGAGGGCGCGCGGCTGTTGGGGTAGGCTGCCTACTTTTGCCGCGCAGCGCCGATCCAGATCACCGATAGCCCTGCCGAGACCAGCGCATTCCATCCCGCCATCGAGATGCCAAACAGCGCCCAAGGCACCGCATCGCAGCGCACGGGTGCTCCAAGCGTGATATCGGTGTTCAACAGATCTGCCGTGTTCAAACCCTTCATGGTGTCAACCGTGCAGGTGGCCAGACCCTCCCAAAGCTGCAACTCCACGCCTGCGTGATATAGGCCAATCGCCGAAGTGGTGGCCGCAGCAACCGCGCCCAAAATCAGCCAAGCCCGCCCGCCAAGGCTTAGGCCCAGCACGCCCGCAAGCACCGCCACCGCATGCGGCCAGCGCTGATAGATGCACAGCACACAAGGCAGCAGCCCACCTAAATATTGAAAGGCAAAGGCCCCCAGCAGCAGGGCAGCCGAGCCCGCCATAGCAATCCATGTCAGTTGGTTACGGGTCATCCTGCCTCACATCATCTTGAACACGGCCCAGGCCAAAGCCAGCAAAACCACAAGGCCTAGCATGATCCAAGCCAGCCGCCGCTCGACAAACACCGCCATCGCGCTGCCGTAGGTTTTTAGCAAATAGGCCAAAAGATAGAACCGCCCGCCGCGCGCCACAATGGCTGAGGCGATGAACCACTTCAGATCAAACGATACCACACCCGAAAGAATCGTCACCACCTTCATCGGCGGGATATGCGACAGACCCGAGGTGACCAGCATCACCAAAATCGCGGTGTCGCCAGTTTTATCCTTTAGCGCGTTAAACGCATCCATCTTGTGATAAAATTCAAGCATCGGAGCGGCGATCAGATCAAAGGCGAAATGCCCAACCATCCAGCCAAAAATACCGCCCAAAACCGAGGTCACCGTGGCGATCAGCGCATAGCGGTAAGCCTGTTCGGGGCGCGACAAGACCATCGGAATGAACAAAACATCGGCAGGAATCGGGAAAACCGAGCTTTCGACAAAAGACACCGTGCCCAAAGCGGCCGGCGCATGACGCGAGCCTGCCCATTTCAGGGTCCAATGATATAGGCTGCGAAACATTTACACCTCCCAATTTGCGCTCTTAAGGCCATGGCGTGCCCCAGCCGTCAAGCCTTTCCCTCGCCAAAAGCCGATTTGCACCTTTTTGTGAGCCCACTCTTCATGCTGCCCACCGCTATGGGTGACGCTGCGCAAAACAATTTGCAGATCGACGAAAGCTTTCGCACAAAAGCTGCATTACAGCAGTTGACGAGGCAGCACAGCCCCGCTAAACCGCGCCTCAGTGCCCGAGTGGTGGAATGGTAGACGCAGGGGATTCAAAATCCCCCGCCGAGAGGCTTGTCGGTTCGAGTCCGACCTCGGGTACCACCAATCTTTTGTTTATAAGCAGTGGCTTGGCTTTTGCTTAAACCGAAGATCGTAGGCTACATTCCTACAAATCTTGCTGGCTTTTCGGTCAAGGGCGCGCGCGCCTTTTTGGCCTGCGGCAGGCTATTGCGCAGTTTGAACGCTTGCTAAGGCAGAAGCCGCAGGCGTCGCTGTCAAAGATAATCCCTCGACAGCCACAGGACTGCGCGCCAGATTATTGATTCAGGTTTTGGCCTGCTGGCTTCGTGATGACGATTGGGCCGGTCTTGCTTTGGGGCTGCACACAGGCAGCAAGCGAAATCAGGGCCAGAACTCCGATGATCTTTTTCATTTTAGTCTCCGTTATTTTATTTTGTGGCAACGCCCAGATCAATGAACTCTTCCATGAACAAGGAGGTGAATGCGACCCGAGAGTTTACACCCGACTTTTTAAAAACATTATGGGCCTGAACCTTCACTGTCCCAGAACGGGTTTCGCGAAGGTCAGCGATTTCTGTCATGCTCAAGCCTCTGAGCATCAAAAGCGCAACATCACGTTCGGCGGAAGAGAAGTCCCACTGCTCAAAGCGTTGCTGAAGCAAACCATCAAAATCACTGCGCAGGGCTGTCAAGGTTTCGGTTGCCTCTTGCTCCGAGTTTCGGAGCCTTTCCAGATAATCGAACAATAAGAACATGCAGCCGCCCAAGGTGATCACGCTGATCCCCTCGAAAATCAGATGCATCAGTTCGAACCCAGAATAGGCAATCCCAAGTTTCAGATGTTCCCGCAGATCATTTGCCACATCCAGACTGAAAAAAGTAAAGCAAACGATTGTACTGCCAAAAAGCCAGCCGACAAGTTTCGTGTTTCTACGCAGGTCACGCCGCATGTTCGCCTCACCTTTTTTGATGCCCGTGATGCCGGACTAAATGATTGCAGCTTGTAAAAAGTCTATAAACTTTCGTTATACCGCCAGTAATCCGCCGCCTCTAAGCCCGCGTTTATATCGGATCTATGCAGAAATTGTTAGAGTTTTTCAAGTAACCTCGACTCGAACCTCACAGGCGAGGTCGACCCTAACCTAGAAACGGATGTCCTATGAAAAACCAACTTTTCGCGTTCACCGCCCTTGCATCTTTTAGTGCGACCTTCGCCATGGCTGATATCGTGGATACCAAAGTCCAAGATCTCTATGCTCAGGGCTACACCCATTTTGAAGTTGCGCGTGGCACGGTGAAATCTCAGATCGAGGCCTATGCACCAAATGGCACGAAGATGATTGTTGTTTTAGACAACCAATCTGGCGCCAGCGTCGCAGAACAAGTTTATCAAGGATCTGCATCAGATTTCAATTCAGCTGCAAGCAACATCGCCGCAATTTATTATGAGCAGTCCGACACCTATCAGACAAATGGCGCGATACCTGACGCTTCAACCGGACTCTCGGATGATGGTTTGGGGTATATTGAATCCTCTGATCACAACACCGTAGCGGGAAACAGTTCCTATGAAAGCCACGGCAGCGATAGCAATGACAGCTACAGCGGCGGCTATACGGAAAGCCACAGCAGCGATAGCAATGACAGCTACAGCGGCGGCTATACGGAAAGCCACAGCAGCGATAGCAATGACAGCTACAGCGGCAGTGATACGGAAAGCCACAGCAGTGATAGCAATGAAAGCCACGGCAGCGATGACCACGGCGATGATCACTGACTGAAATAGAATAGCCCCGATCTCTCACATCCAAAGAGGGTCGGGGACAGTCTGCCTTGGGAAGTTGAAACGAACAAGTTTCACCCTCTGAAATGCGGCGGTTTCGGCTTGGCTAAAGCTGCACCGCAGGGCTATGGGCATGCTGATGGAGGGCTGCAAGTGTCTGGGCCCAAAGCGGGGGCAGGCCTTGCAGCTGCTGCATCGCTTCAGGTGCCGCGCCAGATTTACACAGCGTCTCTATTTCGCGTAGATTTTGGGTGAAGGCCTTTGCCCCGAACATTGCCGCCGAGCCAGACAGGCGGTGGATCTCGCGTCGCAGCACCTCGAGCGGCAGAGGGTTTGCCGGGTCAAGCAATACTGCAAGCTGGCCTTCGACTTGTTTGGTAAAATCCTGCATCAGGCTTTGCGACAGGCTTTCCCCCATAGTTTCGTAAAGCTCCGCCAGCATGTGCAGATCCAATAAATCTTCGGTCCGATGCGCGCGCGCTGCGCTGGGGGCAGGGGCTGGGTGGCAATAGCTGGCCAAAATCTGTGTCAGCGCCGCTCCGGTGACCGGTTTGACCAAGACTTCTTGCATCCCCGCCGCCTTAAAGCGCTCCACCTCGTCGGTCAGCGCATGTGCGGTCAGCGCGATGATCGAGACCGCTTTGCAGGGGCCCCCGCCGTCGCGGATGGCGCGTGTCGCGGCCATGCCATCCATCCGCGGCATCGAAATATCCATAAAAATCAAATCGAATTTTGTCTCCGAGGCCCGCCGCACGCCGTCTTCGCCATCCACGGCCTCCACAACGTTATGGCCATGTTTTATCAGCATTTCCCGCACAACAAGCCGGTTGATGGCATTGTCTTCGACCACAAGAATGCTGCCGCCGCGGGCAAAAGTTTGCGGCAGGGCGCGCGCGGCTTCAGGCTGGACGGGCAATTCTTGCGCGCTTAGCGTGCTGACATTGGGCAAGGCAATGCGAAAGGTGCTGCCCTGACCCTTGCGGCTTTCGACGGCGATTGCCCCCCCCAAATTCTCGACAATCCGCCGCGTGATGCCAAGACCCAAGCCTGTGCCGCCTTGGGCGCGGGTATAGCTGGGATCAAGCGTGACAAAATCTTCAAAAATCCGCTCAAGATCGGCGGGATCAATTCCCACGCCACTATCTGTGACGGCAAAGCGCAGGGTTTTTTCCGTGGCCTCATAGTCAACCGAGACGGTTATCTCGCCGTTTTGGGTGAATTTCACCGCATTTCCGATCAGGTTCAGCAGGATCTGGCGCAGCTGAAAATCATCAAGCTCGACCAGATGCGGCACCACTTCTGAAACCTGAAGCTGAAGGGTGTTTTGATTGCTTTTGCTGTTAGGGCTCTGATTCGCGATGATTTCTGCGACCAGTTGCGCGATGTTTACTGCGCTGCGCTGGATCGGCATTTTGCCGCTTTCCAGCCGCGCAATGTTCAAGACGTCATTGACATGATGCAGCAACAGCTTGCCCGAATCCTGCATCACCCCCAGCAGACCAACTTGGCGCGGCGACAGGCTGGTGTCTTGCATCAATTCCAACGTGCCCAACATGCCGTTCAGCGGCGTGCGCATCTCGTGGCTCATCACCGCCAGCAGCTCTGCCTTTGCCTTCTCTCCCGCCAAAGCCCGATCGCGCGCGGCAACCAATTCCTGCTCGGCTGCGATTTCAGCGGAAAGGTCGCGGATGAAAGAGATGAAAATCATCCCCTCGGTGTCTTCAGATTGCGCAATCGAAAGCTCGACGGGAAATTCGCTTAGCGCGCTGTTCAGCGCTGTCATGCGCACGCGGCCTTTGCCGACCACAAGCGGCGCTTCGCCGCGCTGCATCCTCCGCATGCCCGCGGCATGGGCGGCAAGAAATCGGGCCGGCACAATCAACTCCGAAAGGGGCCTGCCAAGCGTCTGGGCCCGGCTGTAGCCAAATATCCGCTCGGCCGCTGGGTTGAATTCCAACACCCGTCCTTGCGGATCGGCCACGATCACCGCATCCAAGGCATTGTCCACAATGGATTTAATGCGTTTCAAAGAAAGCTCGACCTCGCGCGCATGGCGCTGCGACAGCCTGCCGAAATGCAGCAATAACACCACCAGCAACAGCAACAAGACAACCATTAACGCGGTCAGCGCGCCGACCTTGACCAAAGTCTCGACGATCTGCCCGCGCTGTGCATCGGCATTGACCGCAAACAGCCGCAGCGCCGCAAGCGAGAGCCCGCGCACCTTTGGCCGCACCAGGTTAGCGTCACGTTCCAACTGGGGCAGGGCGGCTTGCAGCGCTGGATCGGGGCCATCTATCAGCGGCAAATAGCCGTCCAGAAAGCTGCGGATTTGCGACAAGGGCAGCATATAGGTGTCTTTGCTGCGCAGCGGCTCGAAGACCTTGCCTTGCAAGAAGGTATTGGTACGGCTGTAGACAATATTATAGCTGGTGCGCACCTGCGACAAAGCTGCGCGACCGGCAATGGCCTCGCTAACCGCTTCTTTGAAATTCAGAAACTCGACATCCAGCTGCGACAGGGTCCATTGAGTGTTGTCCGAACTGGCCGAAGCCTGCGACTGAATGCCATTGCGCACATTCAGACCAAGCGTCGCTATGCCGACCATACAGAGTGCTAAGACACAGGCCATAAACACACCAAACAAGGCGCGTGTCGGTCCGCTGCGTCTTAAAGGCCGCTTTTTCAAAATATTGACCCCAAAAAGCCTTCACTTGCCAAAGGCTGCAATAACACTCAACCGTGGAATGACTTAGCCCCGTAACATCTGCCGCTAATTTTCCAATTCGATGCGCACCAACTGCCAGATGCTGCGCGAAAAAGTGGTTTCTGTTTGATATTCTTGCTTTGCATCATAGGGATAGATAAGCCACAGCGGACCCTTGTCGCGTACCGACATCGGCGCGCCATCAATCGCAAAAGCAAGGATCGGCCCATCTGCCACGGCCGCGGTCAGTGGAATATCGACGACATAATCATTCACTGCATACATATTCATCACAGGCGCGGTGATGCCCAGCTTGTCCACCAAAGCCTTGAGGCTGACACCGCTGAACTCTGGCGTGCCTTCGGTCCAAACAGTCGAGGTTTTGAAGGAGGTAACGCCCAGATCTTTCAGCATTTCCAGATCAAAACTTGCTGAATGATCGCCATTGGTCAGCGCCAAATCGCCGGTGACCTGCAACACCACCTCGCCGCGCGGCTGCGGCAATCCTTCGGCAAACATCGGCGCAGCCATACAGAAAAAAAACGTAAAAACAGTCGCCACAACAGGTTTCATCCGAAGCATCCTCTGGTATCACTCGTCCAACACTTGGCGGTTGTGCCACGACTGGCGTATCAAATCATCCTCTCTTCGGGATATGAATATATACTTTAGTGTATAATTGCATTACAAATTGTTGAAAACATATTCTGATGATCAACTTTCGCAACCACAGGCTTATTGTTACTACCTTAAGGTCTACGAAACACTCATCGACATATGATCGGCGATACCTCAGGCTAGTCCAGAAGAATAGCGGGCGGGTTCAGGGCAAAACGGGAAGCAGAATGCGGATATTAGTAGCAGACGACCACGATCTTGTGCGCGAAACCATTGCGGCATTTCTGGAAAGCGAAGGCTTTGAAGAGGTGCGCATGGCCTCCAGTTTGGACGAAGCCTTGCGGGTTGTGCAAGCCTCTGGAACATTTGATCTGGTCTTTGTCGATTATGACATGCCCGGAATGGATGGCCTTGAAGGCCTGACGCGGATGATGGAAGCGAATGAAGGACGGCCAGTGGCCTTGATCTCCGGCGCGATCACACCTGCGGTGGCCGAACAGGCGCTGGCAATGGGGGCGGCGGGCTATGTGCCCAAAACCCTTGGCTCGCGTTCGATGGTGGCGGCCGCGCGCTTTATGGTCGCGGGCGAGATTTATGCGCCAATGAGCCTGATGAAGAAAGAACAATCAGCCAAAGACATGCTGCTGTCACCGCGTGAGATCGACGTGCTGCGCGGCATCTGCGAAGGCAAGTCGAACAAAGAGATTGCGCGTGACCACGATCTGCAAGAGGTGACGGTCAAGCTGCATGTCAAAACCATGAGCCGCAAGCTGGTAGCCAAGAACCGCACCCATGCCGCGATGATCGCACGCGACCGCAAGCTTTTGTAAGACCCGAAGGGCGGTGTTGTACCGCCCTTTTTAATCAAATCCATTTATCCGATAATCATTATTATGTAATATATCTAACCGAACCGCACGCAGCCCTCGCATAGATAGTCCAAAAACCTGAACACCAACAAAACCCAGCGTCCGCAGGCCTTACCCCATAAAAAAAGAGCCGGCATTGCTGCCAGCTCCCTTTCTCGGTCTGAAAATCAGATCAGCCCTTCAAAGTCTTGGCGACTTCTGCGGCAAAATCTTCTTTCTCTTTTTCGATGCCTTCGCCGCAAGCCATGCGCACAAAGCCCACAACCGTGACGCCTGCGTCTTTCGCAGCCTGCTCAACGGTGATGTCTGGGTTCATCACAAAAGCCTGACCCATCAGCGTGCTTTCGGCGACGAATTTCTTCATCCGGCCCGGAATAATGTTGTTCTGGATCACAGCATCTGGCTTTGGCTTGGCCGAAGCCGCGTTCTCTTCCAATGCCTTGGCGGTTTGCACAGCCAACTCACGCTCAAGCACAACCGGATCAAGATCCGCTTCCGACAAAGCCAAAGGATTGGTTGCAGCGATATGCATGGCGATCTGCTTTGCAATGCCGTTGTCGGCACCGTTCACAGCAACCAAAACGCCGATCTTGCCCAAACCGTCAGCGGCTGCGTTGTGGACATAGGCGGCAACAGTTTCGCCTTGAACCGAAGCCATCCGGCGCAGGGTCATGTTCTCGCCAATAATTGCGATGGCCGAGCTCAAAGCGGTCTCAACCGATTTTCCGCCCAGATCAGCCGCTTTAAGCGCATCAAGGTCAGCCACGGTCAAAGCGGCTTCGGTGATGCCGCGCGCCAATGCTTGGAAATCAGCGTTCTTACCAACAAAGTCGGTTTCCGAGTTGATCTCAACAGCCACGCCGCGCCCGCCAGCCACAGCCACGCCCACAAGGCCTTCGGCAGCAACGCGGTCTGCCTTTTTGGCAGCCTTTGCAAGGCCCTTGGTGCGCAGCCAGTCAACCGCTGCTTCCATGTCGCCATTGGTTTCAACAAGCGCTTTTTTCGCGTCCATCATGCCTGCGCCGGTCGATTCGCGCAGGTCTTTCACCATAGTTGCGGTGATGGTCATGTCAGTCTCCTGAAATAAGAAATGGGTCTGGCGGGAAGAGGTGTTCAGCTTGCGCGCCACTCTACCCCCGCCAGTTGTCCGTTCCGTGACAGCCTATTAGGCTTCAGCGACAGCTTCTTCTTCTGGTGCCGTTTCCAGCGCGCCCAGATCGATACCGGCAGCGCCCATTTGCGCCGACATACCGTCCAAAGCTGCGCGGGCAATCAGCTCGCAGTAAAGTTGGATCGCACGGGCCGCGTCGTCGTTGCCCGGGATCACATAGTCAACGCCTTTGGGCGAGTTGTTGGTGTCAACGATGCCAACAACAGGAATGCCCAGCTTTTGCGCTTCCAAGATCGCAAGATCTTCTTTGCCCACATCAACGACAAAAATCAGGTCAGGCGTACCGCCCATCTCGCGGATACCGCCCAAGGAAGCCTGAAGCTTGCCCTGATCGCGTTCCATCATCAAACGCTCTTTTTTGGTCAAGCCTTCGCCGCCAGCTGCCAGCAGCTCATCAATCTGCTTCAAACGCTGGATCGACTGGGAAACGGTTTTCCAGTTGGTCAGCGTGCCGCCCAGCCAGCGGTGGTTCATGTAAAACTGTGCGCAACGCTCCGCGGCTTCAGCCACTGGCTTTTGCGCCTGACGCTTGGTGCCCACGAACAAAATGCGGCCGCCCTTGGCAACCGTGTCGCGCACAACTTTCAGCGCCTGTTCCAGCATGGGAACGGTCTGCGTCAGGTCAAGAATGTGGATGCCGTTGCGGTCGCCGTAGATGTATTGCCCCATCTTCGGGTTCCAGCGTGCGGTCTGGTGGCCGTAGTGAACGCCAGCTTCAAGCAGCTGACGCATGGAAAACTCTGGAAGAGCCATGGTCTTATCCTTTCCGGTTTCTATCCTCGGCAAAGCTGTCTCAGACCTGCTGGTCCAACCGGCGGACGATACGGGATGTCTCCCCGCAAAGCCCAAGCCTCACCTGTGAAGTGCGCGCCAATTACCCCATCCCCCGCCGCCTCACAAGTCAATTCCGCACTTCCGCTTTCATCTTGGCAAAAATATCCCCGCCGGAGGCTCCCCCAGCGCCCCTTGCACCGCGCTTTGGGATAGGCGAAGAAGCTCGCATGACACCAGATATCCTTTGTATCGGCTCTGTGCTTTGGGACATCATCGGCCGCTCGCCGCTGGCGATGCGGCTTGGCTCGGATGTGCCGGGGCGCATCACCCGTCTGCCGGGCGGCGTGGCGCTCAATATCGCAATGACCTTGGCGCGTTTCAACCTGCGCCCTGCCCTGCTTTCAGCCGTGGGTCAGGACGCAGCTGGCGACGATCTGGTTGCTGCCTGCGCGCGGATGGGGCTGATCACCGATCACCTCTACCGCTCGGCGGATCTTCCCACCGATGTCTATATGGCGCTTGAAGGCGCAAATGGTCTGATCGCGGCGATTGCCGATGCGCATTCGCTCGAGGCCGCCGGCGATAAGATCCTGCGGCCCTTGGCCGATGGCAGTCTTGGATCACACGCAAAGCCTTGGGTGGGGATGGTGGCGCTTGACGGCAATCTGACGGTGGCGCTTTTGTCCGAAATCGCCAGCTCGCCGCTGTTTGCCGCCGCCGATCTGCGCATCGCCCCCGCCAGCCCCGGCAAGGCCGAACGCTTGCTGCCGCTGCTCGCTCACCCCACTGCCACGCTTTATGTCAATCTTGAAGAGGCAGGCCTGCTTTGCAAAGACAGCTTTGTCCAAGCCTCTGACGCCGCCGAAGCGCTTTTGGCGCGTGGCGCCGCGCATGTTCTGGTTACAAACGGCGGGCAAGACTGCGCCGAAGGCCTGCAACACAGCGGTGTCATCACCGCGTCACCTCCCCCCGTTATGGTCGCGCGCATCACCGGCGCGGGCGATACCTTTATGGCAGCCCATATCGTGGCCGAGCGCAAAGGGGCCTCCCGCGCCGACGCGCTTTCAGCCGCCCTGCGCGCCGCCGCCACCTATGTTTCAGGAGAACATGCCTCGTGACCCATCCCCTTCTGCAATTCTCGCCCGAAGTCGCCCAAGCCCGCGCCGAAGGCCGCGCGATTGTGGCGCTTGAATCCACCATCATCACCCATGGCATGCCGTTTCCGCAAAACGTCGAGGCCGCCCGCGCCGTTGAGGCCGAGGTGCGCGCCCACGGCGCCACGCCCGCCACCATCGCCGTGATGGGGGGGCGCATTCTGATCGGGCTGACCGACGCCCAGCTTGATGCCTTGGGTCAAGCCGCGCATGTGATGAAGCTGTCGCGCGCCGACCTTGCGGCCTGCTTGGCGCAGGGCAAGATGGGGGCGACCACGGTTGCCGCCACGATGATCTGCGCGCATCTTGCCGGCATCGACGTCTTTGCCACCGGCGGCATTGGCGGCGTGCATCGCGGTGCGGAAACCAGCTTTGATATCTCTGCCGATCTGCCCGAACTGGCGGCCACCGCGGTCACGGTGATTGCAGCCGGTGCCAAGGCCATCCTCGATCTGCCCAAGACGCTGGAATATCTGGAAACCGCAGGCGTGCCAGTAATTGCTTACGGCCAAGACGACTTTCCGGCCTTCTGGTCCCGCTCTTCTGGGCTGAAAGCGCCCTTGCGGATGGACAACGCCGCCGAGATCGCGCGGGCGCAACTGCTGCGAACCAGCTTGGGTCTGCCGGGGGGCCAGCTGATCGCCAATCCGATCCCCGCGGGCGACGAGGTTGCGCGCGAAATCATTGATCCTGTGATCGAAACCGCCCTTGCCGAGGCCGCAGCCGCAGGCATTTTGGCCAAGGATGTCACACCTTTCCTGCTTGACCGCATCTTTGATCTGACCAAGGGTCAGTCACTGGTGTCAAACATTGCTCTTGTTTTGAACAATGCCCGTCTTGGTGCTGCGATTGCTTTGGAAATTACCGCGCAGCGGCCTGCAAAAACATTGTGAGACCGCCGCCCAGACCCTAGATTAGCCGTAACCAAGGAGCCGTGATGTCAGACCTGCCCCCCCCGACCCCGCGCCGCTCGCTGTTTGGCGCTTTGCGCTCGTCTTTTCTGACCGGCTTGGTGGTGGTGCTGCCGGTTGGTCTGACGATCTATGTGGTCTGGGGGGTGATCGGCTGGATCGACGGCTGGATTTTGCCGCTGATCCCCGAACGCTTTCAGCCCGAATTCCTGATCCACCAATGGTTTGGCCCCGAAGCGCGCTATCCGGTGCGCGGGGTTGGGGTGCTGGTGTTCTTGGTGTTTACCGCCATCGTCGGGGCCTTGGCGCGCGGGCTGATCGGGCGCAGCGTGATGCGGCGCGCCGAAAGCCTTGTTGACCGCGTGCCGCTGGTGCGCTCGGTCTATTCGGGTCTGAAACAGATCACCGAGACCTTCTTTGCCAAATCGGAAAAAAGCTTCGAGCATACCTGCCTGGTCGAATTTCCGCGCCCAGGCTATTGGGCGGTGGGCATGGTGGCCACCACGCCCAAGGGCGAGATTGCCGACAAACTGCCCGGCGACGAACCCAAAGTGGCGGTGTTCTTGGGGCTGACGCCGATGACCTCGGGGATTTTGCTGTTCGTGCCGCAAAGCGAAGTCATTGCGCTGGATATGAAAACCGACGAGGCGGTCAAGCTGATCGTCTCGGCCGGTTTGGTCTATCCGCAGCCCAAAGATGTGGTCGAAGCAGCGCTGGCGCAGCTGACCTAAAGTGCCGTCCAGCCGCCATCCACCGAAATCGTGGTGCCGGTGACCTGATCCGCCGCAGGGCTGCACAGATAAACCGCTGTGCCGCCGATCTGTTCAACGGTGGCAAATTGGCGCGAGGGTTGGCGCAGCAACATCACCTCGCGGATCACCGTGTCGCGGTCCATGCCATGCACCTTCATCTGATCGGGGATCTGCGCCTCGACCAAGGGCGTCAGCACATAGCCCGGGCAGATCGCGTTGCAGGTAATGCCCTCGCCCGCGCATTCCAGCGCCACGGTTTTTGACAGCCCGACGATGCCATGCTTGGCCGCCACATAGGCCGATTTGAACGGCGAGGCCGTCAGCCCATGCGCAGAGGCGATATTGACCACCCTGCCCCAGCCCCGAAGTCGCATCCCCGGCAGCGCCGCCGCCGTGGTGTGAAAGGCCGATGAGAGGTTGATCGCAATGATTTGATCCCATTTCTCGGTTGGAAACGCCTCGACCGGTGCCACGAATTGCACGCCGGCGTTATTGACCAGAATATCGCAGCCGCCCGCCTTTTCGATCAAGCCGCGACAGTCGGCGGCCTTCGACATATCGGCCGCAATATAGCGCACCTGCACGCCGTGGCGCGCGGCCAGATCAGCCGCCAGCGCGTGATCTTCGGGCCGGTCGGTAAAGCTGTTCAGCACCACATCGGCCCCCGCACGCGCCAGCTCTTCGGCCACCCCAAGCCCGATGCCCGAGTTCGATCCGGTGACAATCGCGGTTTTGCGCTTCAGCATGCTGGCTCTCCTGATGATGTTGCAGCGCAGCATAACCGCTTTCGCCTGTAGTGCCAGAGTGCGCGGCGATTCTTCGCAAGATCGGCCAAAGCTGGCGCAGCTTTGGCTCCAGCTAAGTCAGCCAAAGCGCAAAAAAAAACGCCAGCGCGAAGCTGGCGTTAAGTTATTGAGGCAGGTTTCATACAGGCAAGAAACCTATCGAGCAGTAGGGCTCTTATAGCCCTCTTAAGAAGGCTCTCCAAGTTAAAAGTTTGATAAGTCACAAAACCCCCCTTAGTCTGGCGACAATCTAGGGTCAGATTTGGGGGATTGTTGCGCGAATGAAACAGAATATCACATCGGCACTGGGGGCGGTTTGGCTGACGCTGATTCTCGGCGCAGTTGCCGCACCGCTGTCTGCCGAGCCGAAACACGGCATAGCTATGTATGGCGCGCCCGCCCTACCACCGGATTTTGTGTCCCTGCCCCAAGCCAACCCGGATGCGCCCAAGGGCGGCAAGATCATCTTTGGCGAATCCGGCAGTTTTGATTCGCTTAATCCCTTTATTGTCAAAGGCGTGCCGCCTGCGGGGCTTTCGGCGCTGACGGTGGAAACGCTTTTGGGCCGATCTTATGACGAGGCCTTCACGCTTTACGGGCTTTTGGCCGAATCGGTCGATACTGATTCTGCGCGCAGCTATGTCGAATTCACCCTGCGCGAAGGCGCCAAGTTTTCCGACGGCGCCCCCGTTACCCCCGAAGATGTGCTGTGGTCGTTTGAAAAATTGGGCACCGAGGGCAGCCCGCGTTATGCAGGTGCGTGGAAAAAGATCGCCAAGGCCGAGCAAATCGGCAGCCGTGGCGTGCGCTTTACCTTTACCGCGATTGACCGCGAATTGCCGCTGATCTTGGGCCTGCGCCCGATTTTGCAAAAGGCGCAATGGCAGGGCAAGGATTTCACCGCCAGCACGCTGGAAGCCCCCATCGGCTCGGGCCCCTATGTGGTGGAAAGTTTCGAACCCGGCAAATTCATCGCCTATAAGAAAAACCCCAATTGGTGGGGCGCGGATCTGGCGTTTAACCGGGGTCAGCACAATCTGGACGAGGTGCGCTATGAATATTTCGGCGATGGCGGCGTGGTATTCGAGGCCTTCAAGGCCGGCGTGATCACCAGCTACCGCGAGGCCAATCCGGCGAAATGGGCAAGCAGCTATGATTTCCCCAGCATTGCCGCGGGCGATGTGGTGAAATCTGAAATCCCGCACAAAAGGCCTTCGGGGATCGACGGCTTTGTCTTTAACACCCGCAAGCCGCTGTTTGCAGATTGGCGCGTGCGCGAGGCTTTGATTGACGCCTTCAACTTCGAGCTGATCAACCAGACCCTGAACGGCGGCGTGATGCCGCGCATTCAGTCTTATTATTCCAACTCGGAACTCGGCGCTGCAATTGCAGACCCTGCAAGCGGCAAAGAGCTTGCGCTGCTGGCACCTTTCAAAGACCAACTGCTGCCCGGCACGCTGGAAGGCTATAGCCTGCCGGTGTCAGATGGCAGCGAGGCCAATCGCGCCAATCTGCGCAAGGCCACCAAGCTTTTGGAAGACGCCGGATGGAGCGTGCAGGATGGCAGCCTACGGGATGCACAGGGTCAGGATTTTGCCTTTGAGATCTTGCTGCAAAACGGCGCGGATGACACCATCGCCATGGCCAGCATCTATGTCGAAGCGTTAAAGCGCCTTGGCATCAACGCCAAAGTCACCACGGTGGATTCCGCGCAATATAAAGAACGCACCACCAATTACGATTTCGATATGACGCAATATGCCCGCTCGCTTTCGCTAAGCCCCGGCAATGAGCAGATGCTGTATTGGGGATCGGCGGGGGTGACAGAGCCTGGCACGCGCAATTGGGCGGGGATCAATTCACCTGCCGCCGAGGCGATGATCCAGACCATGTTGACCTCGACCGATCGCGAAGACTTTGTCGCAGCTGTGCATGCTTTGGACCGCGTGCTGACCGCAGGGCGCTACGTTGTGCCGATCTGGTATTCCAACGTCTCGCGGCTGGCCTATGTCAAGCAGTTGCATTTTCCAGCCAGCTTGCCTATCTATGGCGACTGGTTGGGCTTTCAGCCCGATCTGTGGTGGTATCAGGAGTAGAAGATGCGCAAAATCATCCTTCTTGCTGTCTTTACAGCTTTGGCAGGCTGCAACACGATTTCCGGCATGGGGCAGGATATCTCGGGCGGTGCAAATCGTGTGGGCGGCTGGTTTAACTAAGCGATCTTGGCGCGCCGCAAAGGGTTACGCCCCTTGCGGCCGCCGTATCAAGCTGACCGAGCAGCCTGCTTGGCCCGCCACCCTTGCCGCCACCTTGCCAAACCCGCTAAGGCCTGCGCCGATCAGAATGTGATCACAGCTGGTTTGTGCGCAAAACCCCAGCAGGGCCTCTGCGGGATCGTCGTGCTGCAAGATCACGAAATGTAAACGATCTTCGCGCAGCCCCAAGCGCAAGCCCCAAGCCCGCAGCGCCAAAAGCTGCGCCAAGGCGCGCGGCGCAGCTTTGGGCGACATAACGCTTAGGCAGCTGACACGCGCCTGGGGGGCGTGCCTGAGCAGGCGCTTTACCTCTAACAACAGCGCCTCTGATAGCGCCTCATGCGCGGGCGACAGATCAAGCGCCACCACCAGATGTGGCGCAGACTGGCTTTGCGGCGCTACAGCCACAGGTGCGGCAAAGCCTTGCAGCCTGCGCCTGCGCCACCAGCGCCGCGCGACATGATGCCAAGGATCGCGCGCCAGCTTCAGCCCCCGCGCCGTCAGCCGCAGCTGATGCGGATTGGCCAGATCAAACAGCATCTGCGCGGCCGATTGATAGCGCGCTTCTGGGTCCACCTCGAGCGCGCGCAGCGTGATCTCTTGCAGCCATTCGGGGATATCGCTGCGCAAAGCGCGCGGCGGCACCGGGTCTTGCCACAGCCGCGCGCGGGCTTGTTCAAAGCCCGCAGGTTTGCCAAAGGGCAAAACTCCCGTCAGCATCTGATAAAGCATCACCCCAAAAGCAAACAGATCCGAGCGCAGATCATGGCGTTGGCGCAGCAATTGTTCGGGCGCGATATAGGGGAATGTGCCCAAAGGCAGGGCATATTCTTCGGCCAAAAGATCGGGCAATGTGTCATGGCGTGACAGGCCAAAATCAATGAAGACCACCTCGCCGCTGGGCCGCTGCATCAGGTTTTCAGGCTTAAGATCCAGGTGAATCACGCTTTGACGGTGCAGATCATGCAGCGCCTGCGCCAGCCTTTGCGCCAGATCCAAAACCTCGGGAAGCGGCAGTGGCGCGCGCGACATCCTCTCGCGCAAAGAGCTGCCAGCGATACGTTCGGTGACAAGATAGGCCATCGGATCAAAGTCGCCCTGCGCGATCAGCCTTGGTACATGCGGGCCAGACAGTCTTGGCAGGATCATCTGCTCGACCTCAAAGCCGACGATCGAGGCGCTGGCCAGCCCTTGACTCACCCGGGGGATCTTCATCACCAAAGCCACAGTGTGATCGGGATGACTTACCTGCCAAACGGTCGAAAAGCCGCCGCGGTGCAGTTCAGCCCCCAGCTGAAAGCCGTCAATTTCCAAGCCGGTCTGAGGCCGCAGCACCACCATGGCCTAGACCCCCAAAATTAACCGGCGGGCAAAGGCTTCGGGCAGCTGTGCCGCTCGGACCTTATCTGCCGTGGTCAGGCTGTCATAGGCAACTTGCCGGTAGCTTAGGCTGTTTTGCGCCTGATCCAAGATCGCATAGCCCGCGCAGCCGCTGCCATCGCGGGGCTGACCGACCGAGCCGATCACCGCCAGCCAGCGTCGCGAGGCCAGCAGCGGGATCGCCGTGCGCGGGGTAAAGCCATGCGTGTTGATCTTGCTGGCCAGATCCAGACTGTAAAGCGCCGGCCGATGCACATGACCACAGAGGATCACCCGTGCCGCGCTGGCCGCAAAGCTGGCCGCCGCTGCTGCCGCATCGCTGACAGGACACCACTGCTGCGGCTGATCGGGCGAGGCATGCACGCAAAGCAAATCCCCTAGGACAAGCTGATAAGGCAAATCGGCCAGAAACAGCCGCTGGCGCGCGTTCAACCGGTTTACCGTCCAATCAATGATCTTGCGCGCGGCGGGGTTCAGACTGTCGGGCGCGGGCGTGCTGCGATCATGATTGCCACGCAACGCCAAGGCGCCCTCTTTGACCAAAAGCTCTAAGGTATCGACGCACCATTCCGGATCAGGCCCATAGCCCACCACATCGCCCAGAAACACCAGCTGATCAATGTCATGCTGCTCAAGATCGGTCAGAACCGCCTCGAAAGCCTCTTTATTGGCATGAATATCCGACAACAGCGCCAGACGCATCGACCCCTCCTTACACTTGGGGCCAAACACAAACCCGCAAGCCTCCCGCGCCAACAGTGGAAGCACAGCGCCAAGGCGTCAAGGCCAAAGCCCCCCCAAAACAACACCTTATCCTAGCGAGGTGACCCAAAGGATCGTCGCATCTTCCTGCGACAGGCTGATCACATTATGCCCCATCGAGCCGTCGTAATAGGCGCTGTCGCCGCGGCGCAGGTCAACGGCTTCGTAAAACTCGGTGTAAAGCCGCACGATGCCGGTCAGCACATACAAAAACTCTTCGCCCTCATGGCGCACCCAGCCGTCAAAATCCTCCATCGCGCGGGCGCGGATGGTGGCGCGGTAGGGCAGCATTTGCTTTTTGGTCAGACCGCCTGCCAGCAATTCATGCTCATAGGTGGTGGTGGCATGGGCCTGACCCTCGCCGGATTTGGTTACCGCAATCCGGCCTGAAACCTGCGGCACCTGCGCCGGGGTGAACAGCTGCGGCACCGAAATCGCCATGCCCTGCGCCAGCTTTTTCAGCGCGTCATAGGTCGGCGACATCTGGCCGTTTTCAATCTTGGAAAGGGTCGAGCGCGCCAGCCCCGCTTGGCTTGCCGCCTGCTCAAGCGTCCAGCCCTTGGCCTTGCGCAACTCGCGCACGCGCCGCCCCAGATCCAGCGGCTCGACCGTGCTGGCGGGTGCGTCTTGGCGGGCAATGCGGATCAGGCTTTTGGGATCGTCACTCATGCGTTTGCGCATAAGCCAAGGCCTGCGCGCTTGCAACCAAAGCCTGTAATTTGCTTGACGAAAGCCGCGCAAACGCCAAAAGAGGGCAAAAAGAGGAAATGCAATGATCCGTCTTGATATCTTTTCTGATCCGGTCTGCCCGTGGTGCGCCATTGGCAAAGCCCATCTGGATCGCGCCCTGGAAGCCCACCCCGATCACCCCTTTCGCATCGAATGGCATCCGTTTCAGCTGAACCCCGACATGCCAAAGGCGGGCATGGATCGCCCGACCTATCTGGCCGATAAATTCGGCGGCCCCGAGGCTGCGGCAAAGATCTATGCCCGCATCGAAGAGGCAGCCAATGCCGCCGGCATTCCGATTGATTTCGGCACAATTCCAGTGATGTGCAACACGCTGGACGCGCACCGCCTGATCCATTGGGCGGGGCTTGAGGGGCGTCAGACGGCGGTGGTCTCGGCCCTGTTCAAAGCCTATTGGCGCGAGGGGCGCGATATTGGCGCGCCTGCGGTTCTGGCCGATATAGCCGAGGCTTGCGGCATGGAACGCGCGCTGGTCGAACGGCTTTTGGCCTCTGACGCCGATGCAGATGACATCGCAGCGCGTGACGCCGATGCCCGCGCCAAAGGTGTCACGGCGGTGCCGACCTTTCTGATTGCCCAGCAATATGTGGTCTCGGGCGCGCAATCGCCCGAGGTTTGGGGCAATATCATCGACGAGCTGCTGGACCAGATCAAGGCGGTCGAGGCCTAGGGCGCAACGGCTCTGGACCTTATGCGGTGAAAGATGCGAAGAGGGCTGCAACGCGGCCCCCTTTTTCGTGGAAAGATCAAAGCAATGGCGATCACAAAAGCCCTCTCGCGTGGTGAGTTTATCGCCCTTGTCGCAGCACTTTTTGCCACCATTGCGCTGTCGATTGACGCCATGCTGCCCGCCCTGCCCCAGATTGCGGCGCAGCTTTCGCCAGATGCCCCCAATCGCGCGCAATTGGTGATCACCAGCTTTGTCTTTGGCATGGGGCTTGGCACGCTGTTCACCGGCCCGCTTTCTGACAGCTTTGGCCGCAAGCCAGTGATTATCGCAGGCTCGGTGCTTTATATCCTGTCGTCCATAGCCGCCTATTTCTCGCAATCGCTGGAATGGCTGCTGATTGCACGGGTGTTTATGGGGGTTGGAGCCGCAGGCCCGCGCACCGCCGCCACAGCACTTGTGCGCGACCTTTTCCAAGGCCGCGCCATGGCCGAGGTGATGAGCTTTGTGATGATGGTCTTTATGCTGGTGCCGGCTGTGGCGCCGCTGATGGGCCAAGCGGTGATGGCAGTTGCCGATTGGAAGGCGATTTTCCTCGTCTATATTCTGTTTTGTCTGGTCACCACGCTGTGGCTGGGGCTGCGCCAACCCGAAACCCTGCCGCCAGAGGCGCGCCGCAAGCTGAACCTTGCCAATCTGCTTGCCGCCACGCGCGAGCTGTTTTCGCACCGCATCGTGGTGATCTCGATCCTGATGCAAACCCTGACGCAAGCCGCACTTTTTGCCACGCTGTCGTCAATGCAAGGGATTTTCGAGCAGCGCTTTGACCGCGCCGAAAGCTTTCCCTTGTGGTTCACGGTGATCGCGTTGTTTTCAGCCTTGGGCAATGTGATCAACGCCAAAACCGTGGTGCGCTATGGCATGCGGCGGCTGATCTGGCTGGGCTATATGGTGTTGGTGGTGTTTACCGCCGCGCTGGTGCTGGCCAAGCTGCTGGGGATCTTGCCCGAAAACCTGGCCTTTGCGATGCATCTGATCTGGACGATCATGGTCTTTGGCGCCATGGGGCTGCAAATGGGCAATCTGAACGCGCTGGCGATGGAGCCTGTGGGCCATATCGCAGGGCTTGCGGCCTCGGTCAGCTCGGCGATCTCGACGGTGGCTTCGGTGGCGCTGGCGATCCCGGTGGGGCTTGCCTTTGACGGCAGCGAGATCCCCTTGATGCTGGGCGTGCTGGGCTTTAACGCCGCAGCGCTTTTGGTGTTTCGCTTTGATAACGGGCGGTAAAGCCACCTAGGCCTTCGGCTTTACCACCTTTTCAGCCAGATCGCGGGCAATGGCAAAGGCGCCCTTGATCCGCTCGGCTTCGGTTTTCATCTCGCCCATCAGCACAATCTTATTGCCCGAGATTTTCGCCGCTGGCCCCTGCGCCTTCATGAATTCCACAAGCCCCGCCGGATTGGCGAATTTGTCGTTGTGAAACTGCACCGTCGCCCCCTTAACCCCGGCGTCAATCCGCGAAATGCCTGCGCGTTTGCACATGGATTTGATCCGCACGATCAACATCAGCGTGTTGACCTCGCGCGGGATCGGGCCAAAACGGTCGATCAGCTCGGCGGCAAAGCCTTCTAGTTCAACCTTGGTCGCAAGCCCCGACAAGCGCCGATACAGCCCCAAGCGGATGTCCAGATCGGGGATATAGCCTTCGGGGATCATCACCGGCACGCCCAGATTGATCTGCGGCGACCATTGGTCATCGACGGCAGACAGCCCCTCGAGTTCGCCCGATTTGATCTTGGCAATCGTCTCTTCCAGCATCGCCTGATACAGCTCGTAGCCAACTTCCTTGATATGGCCCGACTGCTCTTCGCCCAGCAAATTGCCCGCGCCGCGCAGATCCAGATCGTGGCTGGCAAGGTTGAACCCCGCGCCCAGACTGTCAAGCGAGGCCATCAGCCGCAGCCGTTTGGTGGCCTGCGGTGTCAGCGGGCTGCGCGCCTTGGTGGTCAAGAAACAATAGGCGCGGGTTTTGGCGCGCCCCACACGGCCCCGGATCTGGTAAAGCTGCGACAGCCCGAACATATCGGCGCGGTGCACGATCATCGTGTTGGCGGTTGGAATATCAAGACCCGACTCAACGATCGAGGTCGCCACCAGAACGTCATATTTGCCGTCGTAGAACTGGTTCATGCGGTCATCCAGATCGCCTGCGGCAAGCTGGCCGTGAGCGATGACATAGCTGACTTCGGGGACATGGGTTTTCAGGAAATCTTCGATCTCGTGCAGATCAGAGATCCGCGGCACCACGTAAAAGCTTTGGCCACCGCGGAAATGTTCGCGCAGCAAAGCCTCGCGGATGGTGATGGTGTCAAATTCACTGACATAGGTGCGGATCGCCAGACGGTCGACAGGCGGCGTGGCGATGATCGACAGATCGCGCACCCCGGTCAGGCTAAGTTGCAGCGTGCGCGGGATCGGCGTTGCGGTCAGGGTCAGCACATGGATTTCGGCGCGCATTTCCTTCAGCCGTTCCTTATGACCGACGCCAAAATGCTGCTCTTCGTCGATCACCAAAAGCCCAAGGTTCTTGAACTTCACGCCCTTGGCCAGCAGCGCATGGGTGCCCACCACAATATCAACCGTGCCGTCCGTCAACCCCGCCCGCGTGGCATTGGCATCCTTGGTCGAGACAAAGCGTGACAAGGGCCGCACGATGATCGGAAAGCCGCGAAAGCGTTCGACAAAGCTGCGAAAATGCTGCCGCGCCAACAGCGTCGTGGGCGCGATGATCGCCACCTGCATGCCCGCCATAGCCGCCACAAAGGCCGCGCGCATCGCCACCTCGGTCTTGCCAAAGCCGACATCGCCGACAACCAGCCGGTCCATCGGGCTGCCCTTTTCCAGATCGGCCACCACATCGGCAATCGCCGACAGCTGATCTTCGGTTTCGGTATAGGGGAACCGCGCGGCAAAGGCCTCCCAGATGCTATGCGGCGCTTCCAAGATCGGGGCGTGGCGCAGCGCGCGCTCGGCCGCGATCCGCATCAGCTTGTCGGCAATCTCGCGGATGCGCTGCTTTAGCTTGGCCTTCTTGGCCTGCCACGCGCCACCACCCAGACGGTCAAGCAGACCTTCCTCGTGGCCATAGCGCGACAGCAGTTCGATGTTTTCCACCGGCAGATAAAGCTTCGCGTTTTCAGCATATTCCAAGGCGACACAGGCATGCGGCGCGCCCAAGGCGGTGATGGTTTCCAGCCCCAGATAGCGCCCGACACCATGTTCGACATGCACCACCAGATCGCCCACCGACAGCGTGTCGACTTCGCGCAAAAAGTTATCAGCCTTGCGCTTGCGCCGCGGTTTGGCAACCAAACGGTCGCCCAGCACGTCTTGTTCCGAGATCACGGCAAGCTTGGGCGCGGTAAAGCCGGCCTCTAAGGGCCAGATGATAAGATAAAGCCCTGTGTCAGCAACTTCGCGAAAGTCTTTGATCTCTTTGGTAATTGCCAGATCTTGATCGGTCAGCAACCCGCGCAGACGTTCGCGCGCGCCTTCGGACCATGAAGCAATCACCACAGCGCGATCTTTAGACAGCGCTTGAATATGATCCTTTAGTGCGCTGAAAAGATTTACATTTTCCTGTTGGCGTTCGGGGGCGAAACTGCGCCCGATCCGGCCTTGTGCGTCCAGAACCCCCGGCCCGGGGGCTTGGGCAAGTGCTGAGAATTGCACCACGCGGTGGCCAGCCGTGGCCTGCTCCCAAGCCGCATCGTCCAGATATAAAAGCCCCGGCGCGCAGGGTTTATAGACCGAATCCAGCCGCCCCTTGGCTTGCATCGCCTCGCGGCGGGCGTCGTATTGATCCTCGATCCCTTCCCAGCGCGCCAGCCTTGCGGCGGTGATCTGATCGTCCAGCATCACGCTGGCTGCGGGCAGATAGTCAAAGATCGTCTCAAGCGCCGAGTGAAAGAACGGCAGCCAATGCTCCATCCCCTGATGCCTGCGCCCAGCCGAGACCGCCTCGTAAAGCGGATCCTCGGACCCGCCTGCGCCAAATTCAACGCGGTAGTTCTGGCGAAACCGGCTGATCGCGGCCTCGTCCAAGATCACCTCTGACATCGGCGCGAATTCGACCGATTTCAGCTTTTCCGTGGTGCGCTGGCTGACAGGATCAAAGCGGCGCGCGCCGTCCAGCACATCGCCAAAGAAATCAAGCCGCACCGGCCCCGTGTTGCCGGGCGGAAAGATATCGACAATGCCGCCACGAATGGCGAAATCCCCCGGTTCTGCCACGGTCGAGACTGGCGAGAACCCCATGCGCGCCAAAAATCCCTTCAGCTGCGCCTCATCCACCCGCTCGCCCACCTGCGCCACAAACGAGGCCCCGCGCATCACGGCGCGCGCAGGCAAACGCTGGCTGGCGGCGTTTAGCGTCGTCAGCACCACAAAGTTGCCCGACAGCCCCGAAACCAGCGCCGCCAAGGTCGACATGCGCTGCGACAACAGCTCGGGGTTGGGCGAGACGCGGTCATAGGGCAAGCAATCCCAAGCCGGCAGTTCCAGCACCACCAGCTCTGGCGCGATTACGCTTAACGCCGCGCGCATCGCCTCCATACGTTTGTCGTCGCGCGCGATGTGCAAAACCTGGCCACCCCGCCGCGCCTCGCGTGCCAAAAGCTCTGCGTCCCAGCCCTCGGGGGCGCCGCCAAGAAGAATCCGCTCTGCCTGTGCCATTCTAACCCAATGCGCCGATGTGAAGGTTCTGATACATCCCGAACATCGAGGTTACAAATATAGACACCATTCCAAGCAGTTGCGTGGCCAAGCGGTGGCGCGACAGGCGGTGATGCAGCGCCTCTCCGGTTGCATCGTCCGCCGCAATCAAGCGTGCTGTACGCAGGGAAAGACCCGCAAGTGCCACCATCGGCAGCACCAAAAGCGAGACCGCTTGCGCAAATTCCATGCCATAGACCACCGACAGTAGCCCCAAAGTGGTCAGGGCAAAGCACAAAAACGCCACCATCAAAATGCCCGAGGTTTCGGCAATATAGATCAGCCGCCCCGCCTGAACCCGCGCCACAATTTCCAGATCGTGCTGCAAGTCACCGCCTTGGCGCCGCGCGCGCAAGACCATGTCAAAGGGCACACCAATCACCCAATGGCTGGCGCTTGACCACATCACCGCCAGCATAATCCAGTACCAAAGGTTGGAAAATGACCGCAGATCAATCAATTCGACAACAATCTGATACAAATTCACAGCCAAATCACTCCTGCCGCTGTCCTCTGCGCGTTTGAAGGCTTGAGACGCGCGCTATTCCATGGCAGGCAGAGACCAAGATCGCAAGCCCCTTTGCCAAGAGTGGAACCTCCCATGCGCCCGATTTCAGCTCCGACCCCGATCAACCGCTTTCGTCGTTTGCGCCAATCTGCGGCCCTGCGCGCCTTGGTGCAGGAAAACACCCTGACGGTGGACGATTTGATCTGGCCGGTGTTTGTGCGCGACGGCGAAGGCATTTGCGAACCCATCGCCTCGATGCCCGGCGTCAACCGGTTGTCGGTCGATATGGTGGTCAAGGCCGCAGCCGAGGCGCAGGCGCTTGGGATCCCCGCGATTTGTCTGTTTCCCTATACGGATCCGTCGCTTAAGACCGAAGCCTGCGAAGAGGCCTGGAACCCAGACAACCTTGCCAACCGCGCCATTCGCGCCATCAAGGCCGCGGTGCCCGAGATTGCGATCATGACAGATGTCGCCCTTGACCCCTATAACAGCAATGGTCACGACGGTCTGGTGCGCGATGGCGTGATCTTGAACGATGAGACCGTCGAGGCATTGGTGCGCATGGCCGTGGTGCAGGCCGAGGCGGGGGCCGATATCATCGGACCCTCTGATATGATGGATGGCCGTATCGGCGCCATTCGCCGCGCGCTTGAGGCCGCAGGTCACACAGATGTGACGATCATGTCCTATTCGGCCAAATACGCCAGCGCCTTTTACGGCCCCTTCCGTGATGCTGTGGGGGCAAGTGGCGCGCTGAAGGGCGATAAAAAAACCTATCAGATGAACCCCGCCAATTCCGACGAGGCGCTGCGCCTGATCGAACGCGATCTGCAAGAAGGCGCGGATATGGTGATGGTCAAGCCCGGCATGCCCTATCTGGATATTTGCCGCCGTGTCAAAGACACCTTTGGCGCGCCGACCTTTGCCTATCAGGTTTCGGGCGAATATGCGATGATCGTAGGGGCGGCGCAAAACGGCTGGATTGACGGCGACAAGGCGATGCTGGAAAGCCTGATGGCGTTCAAACGGGCGGGCTGTGACGGTATTCTGACCTATTTCGCACCGCGTGTGGCCAAGATGTTGGCCAAAGCCTAAGCAAGGCTTTGCCAAACCCGCGCAAGCATAATGACAAAGTCACAGCTTGTGGCTATAGTTGTAATAATAGGGTCGCAGAACCCCTCCAGAGGCAAAAGGGCATAAAATGGCACAGCTTTCACGACGCGGCTTTCTTGTGGGCACGGGATCGGCGGCTTTGTTGGCGGGCTGTCAACAGACCGTGATCGGCAATGGCGTAGGCTCGCGCGGCGGGGCGCAGATTGATGCCCGCGTGCAAGCAACGCAGAATTTTCTCTATAGCAGCTATCCCGGCACCCGCGAACTGGCGGCAAAGGCCCGTGGCATCTTGTATATGCCCTTGGTAACCGAGGCCGGATTTGGCTTTGGCGGCGCTTATGGTCGCGGCGCTTTGCTGATCAATGGCGTGACGGTGGATTATTATTCTGCGGCCAAGGCCAGCATTGGCTTTCAAATCGGCGCGCAGCAATATGCCCATGCGCTGTTCTTCATGACCGATCAGTCGTTGCAAGACTTCCGCCGCGCGCCAGGCTGGAACGCCAGCGCCGATATCCGCTACGCCACACCGGGCGATGGCGGCTCGCTGGGTAAGGAGACCACAGAACTTGATTCCGTGATCGCCTTTGTCTTTGGCCAGCAAGGCCTGATGGTTGGGGCCACGCTGGCTGGCGTGAAATATACCCGTATCATCCCATAAATTTTTCGGTAAGGCATTGTGATCAATGCCTTACCGCATCTTTCGCAGATCTTACTTTAACCGGCGGATCAAGCTGGAGGTATCGTTGCGATTGCCCCCCATCAGCTGCACATCCTTATAGAACTGATCGACCAGCGCGGTGACAGGCAGCTGCGCGCCGATAACATCTGCGGTTTCCAGACAGATCTTCAGATCCTTGCGCATCCAATCCACCGCAAAGCCAAAGTCGAACTGATCGGCCAGCATGGTTTTATGACGGTTCGCCATCTGCCACGAGCCCGCAGCGCCTTGGCTGATCACCTCGACCACCGCCTCGCCGTCCAGACCGGCTTTTTGACCAAAGGCCATCGCCTCGGCCAGACCTTGCACCAAGCCTGCGATGCAGATCTGGTTCATCATCTTGGCAAGCTGTCCAGCACCGCTGTCGCCCAAACGGCGGCAAATGCGCGCATAGGCCGCCATGATAGGTTCAACTGCCGCATAAGAGGCCAAAGCCCCGCCGCACATGATCGACAGCACGCCGTTTTCGGCCCCCGCCTGCCCGCCCGAAACCGGCGCATCGACAAAGCCAAGCCCGGCTTGCACAGCAATCGCTTCCAGCTCGCGGGTGACCGTGGCCGAAACCGTGGTGTGATCGACAAAGATCGCGCCCTTGGCCATGCCCGCAAAGGCACCGTCTGCGCCTAAGCAAATCGCGCGCAGATCGTCGTCATTGCCAACGCAGGCCAGCACCACATCGGCACCCATGGCAGCTTCGCGCGGGGTGGCCGCCGCAGCGCCACCGTGTTTTTGAACCCACAGCTCCGCCTTGGCGGCACTACGGTTATAGACCACAACCTCGTGGCCCTTGGCGGCCAAATGCCCCGCCATTGGAAACCCCATAACGCCTAGCCCCAAAAACGCTAGTTTTGCCATTGCTTTGCCTCCCTGCATTGCCCAATTTCTGGGTTTGGACTAGGAAGGCATTCGACCCCTGTCGTCAAGGACTCTCCTGATGTTGATTGCCTATCGCTGGCTCTTGCGTGTTTTTACTGGTTTGATGGTGCTTGGCCTGATGGCAGGCGCGCTTGGCTATTATGTGCTGTCGCGCTCCTTGCCCGATTATAACGAAAGCTTTCGCCTAAGCAGCATTAGCGGCCCTGTCGAGATCGTGCGCAACAATGCCAATGTGCCGCATATTTTTGGCAACACCGATGCAGATGTCTATTACGCTTTGGGCTTTGTGCATGCACAAGATCGGCTGTGGCAGATGACGATGCTGCGGCGTACGGTCCAAGGCCGGCTGTCAGAGATTTTCGGGCCGCGCACCGCCAAAATTGACGAGCTGGTGCGGCGGCTTGATCTCTACACGCTGGCGCAGCAATCGGTGGCAGCACAAGACGGGCCCACCACCACCGCGCTGAACGCCTATGCTGCGGGGGTGAATGCTTGGATCACCCAAGTGAATTTGGGCGCGCGTGGGCGTGGCGCGCCCGAGTTCTTCTTTTTCTCGAACGAAATCGCAGCCTGGTCGCCTGCCGACAGCATCGCGATCATGAAGTTGATGGCGCTGCAAATGTCCTCTCAGCTAGAGGACGAGGTGCTGCGCGCGCAAATGTCGCTGATTTTGCCAAGCGCACGGCTGTCGGATATTCTGCCCGATGATCCGGGCCAGCCGGTGGCAGCGCTGCCCGATTACGCGCAGCTGATGCCTTCGGCCTATCCTACGGCGGCAAAGACCCAAATGGCCTATATCGACGCGCCGCTGTCGCCGTTTCACAGCCGCGACTTTGCCGGAGCCTCGAACGCTTGGGCGGCGATGCCAAATAAGGCCGCCGCAGGGGGCAGTCTTTTGGCCAATGATCCGCACTTAGAGCTGACCGCGCCGTCGATCTGGTATCTGGCACGCTTGCAACTGCGCTCGGGTGGCGTGATTGGCGGCACCATTCCGGGCATGCCCTTGGTGCTGGTGGGGCGGTCGGAAAAGCTGGGCTGGGGGCTGACCACCGCCTATGTTGATGACCAAGATCTGGTGATGGAAAAGCTGAACCCCGACAACTCCGAGCAATATCTCACCCCCGAAGGGCCCAAGCCCTTTACCTCGCGCCAATCCATCCTCAACATTAAGGGCCAAGCGCCGGTTACGCTGACGCTGCGCTGGTCGCAAAGCGGGCCGATCTTGCCGGGCACGCATTATGATCTGGCATCGGTCACGCCCGCCGGAGCGGTCGCAGCGCTGCAATGGACGGGGCTGAGTGCCACCGACACCTCTATGACGGCAGCACTGCGGCTGATGTCTGCGGGGTCGGTGACGCAAGCGATTTCGGCGGGGCGGCTCTTTGTGGCGCCTGCGCAGAACCTGATGCTGGCCGATGCAGATGGCATTGGGCTGCAAACGGTCGGCGCTGTGCCGTTGCGCGATGCACGCCACAGCACCCAAGGCCGGATGCCGGCGGCGGGCTGGCAGGGAAACAACCGCTGGCTGGGGGTCGAGCCCTATGCCAGCAATCCCAGCTTTATAAACCCCACTTCGGGGCTTTTGGGCAATACCAACAACCGCACCGTCGATCGCCCTTTTCCTGCTCATGTCAGCTTTAACTGGGGCGATACCCAGCGCATTCAACGCTGGCTGACGCTGATGAAATCGCGCGAGGTCCATACCCGCGACAGCTTTATCGAAGCACAGCTTGACACCGTCTCGCCCACCGCGCGCACGCTTTTGCCGCTGATCGGCGCGGATCTGTGGTTCACGGGCGAGGCCGCCGCCGAGGGCACGCCCGAACGCTTGCGGCAAAAGGCGCTGACACTGATGGCGGCTTGGAACGGCGAGATGAACGAACATCTGCCCGAACCGCTGATCGCCGAGGCTTGGCTGCGCGCCTTGCAAGACCGGCTGATCCGTGACGAAATCGGCCCTCTGGCCGATAAATTCACCCATCCCGACCCGGTGTTCATCGAGCGGGTCTACCGCAACACCGATGGCGCTGGGGTCTGGTGCGATGTGGTGCAATCGGCGGTGGTCGAGACCTGCTCTGAAATTGCGCGCCAAGCGTTGGATGACGCGCTTTTGCAGCTGCGCGAAAGCTATGGCGGCAGCATAGAAAGCTGGCGTTGGGGCGATGTGCATCAGGCCACGCATGACCATCCGGTCTTGGGGCAAGTGCCGATCCTGCGCTATTTCGTCGATATTCACCAATCCACCTCGGGCGGCGACAGCACGCTGCTGCGCGGTCGCACCAAGGGCAAGGGGCCAAACCCCTATCAAAACGTGCATGCGGGCGGCTATCGCGGCGTCTATGACTTTGCTGACCCCGATTCCTCGGTGTTCATTCAGGCTACGGGGCAATCGGGCCATCCGCTTTCGGCCTATTACGATGATCTGTCCGAGTTATGGCGGCGCGGCGAATATATCCCGATGTCGCTTGACCCAGCCCTTGCGCGTGCGGGTGCCGTGGGCATCACCCATCTGACACCCGAGGCCGCTACCGCGCCCTAAAGATCGCGGTAGCGCTTTTCTTGTCGTGCGGTCCATAGCACCTGCATCTGCCAGCCGGTCTCGGTCTGGGTTTCTTGCAGCACCACGCCCGCACCATGCAGCCAAGCGTGACGCTTGCCTTCGGCAAAGCCTAGATCAAAGACGCGCTCGGATTTCTCTTCCTCGAAGGCGCTCGAGATATGGTCAAGCAAAGCCGCCATCCCCTCGCCAGTCACGGCCGAAAGCGCCAAGACATCTTCGCGGTTGGCAGCCTGTGCCAGCAGAGAATCGCGCTGGCTGGCATCGACCAGATCCAGCTTGTTCCACACCTCGACCAAGGGCACGTTCTTGCGCACCCCCAGAGAGGCCAGAATATCATTCACATCCGCCGCCTGCTCGGCTGTCTCGGGATTGCTGATGTCGCGCACATGCAAGATCAGATCGGCTTCCAGCACCTCTTCCAAGGTCGCGCGGAACGAAGCCACCAACTGCGTCGGCAGATCCGAGATAAAGCCAACCGTATCCGAGGCGATAATCTTGCGCCCCGTCGGCAGCTCGATCGCGCGCATGGTTGGGTCAAGCGTGGCAAAGAGCATGTCTTTGACCAGCACCTCTGCCCCCGTCATCCGGTTGAACAGCGTCGATTTGCCGGCGTTGGTATAGCCCACCAGCGCCACCAGCGGAAACGGCACCTTACGGCGCGAGGCGCGATGCAGCTCGCGGGTTTTGACCACCCGTTCCAGCTGCCGTTTCAGCCGGATCACCTGATCATCAATCGCACGGCGGTCGGATTCGATCTGGGTCTCGCCGGGACCGCCAACAAAGCCAAAGCCGCCACGCTGACGCTCTAGGTGGGTCCAGGCCCGCACCAGCCTTGTACGTTGGTACGAAAGCGCCGCAAGTTCTACCTGCAACACGCCTTCCCGGGTGCGCGCGCGGTCGGCGAAAATCTCTAGGATTAGGCCGGTGCGATCTAACAGTTTGACACCCCATTCTTTCTCCAGATTGCGCTGCTGAATAGGCGAGACAATGCTATCAACCAAAACCAGATCGATCTCATCCGCGTGAAAGCGGGTCTTCAGTTCTTCGACCTTACCCGATCCAAACAACATCCCCGGATGAATCCGCGGCAGCCGCACCACCTCGGCGCCGATCACATCGATCGCAGGCAAGGCTGCGGCCAGACTGACCGCTTCGGCCAGCCCATGTTCGGGCAAGCGCCGCGTCTTGGCAGATTTCATATCAGGGTGCAAAACATAGGCGCGTGAGGGAACCGCCGCCGTTTCATAGGCATCAAGCCCGCCGTCGTGATACAGCGGTTCGTCGTCTTCCTCGGTCAAATCGTGGTCTATTCTTCGCCCTCGTACAGGTTCACAGGCCCACCGGGCATTATTGTCGAAATCGCGTGCTTATAGACCAACTGAGATTGGCCGTCGCGGCGCAGCAAAACGCAAAAGTTATCGAACCATGTAATCACGCCCTGCAACTTTACCCCGTTGATCAAAAAGATCGTCACCGGAACCTTTGATTTCCGCACGTGGTTCAGAAAGGCATCTTGTAAATTTTGTTTGTCGGCGGCCATTTTTTCTTGTCCTTATTGCCTTAAAGTTCAGCAACACCGCAGTGAAGCGCTTCAAAAGCCACTATGTCGTGCAGTTTAGCGACTTTCCAGCCTAAAATTACCAATCGCACCGCAGAACCTGCAAGGGCCTGCGGCAAGGTGTCTTTTAAGACCCAATTTAAACGCCCGCCTCTTCATCGGCTTGCAACGCGCCCTTGCCCGAGCCCACCACGCCAAGTGATTTTAATTTGCGATGCAAGGCCGAGCGTTCCATGCCGACAAAACTCGCAGTGCGGCTGATGTTGCCGCCAAAGCGGTTGATCTGGGTCAGCAGATATTCGCGTTCAAACACCTCGCGCGCCTCACGCAGCGGCAGCGTCGCCATCGCGCCGCCCAGCACCATACGGCCTTCGGTTTCGGCGGCGGGCTCTTGTCCGGGCAATTCGCGTGCATCAATCTCACCGGTGCCATCGCCCAAGATCAGCACACGCTCAATCACATTGCGCAGCTGGCGGATGTTGCCCGGCCATTGCATGGTCTGCAAAAGCGCCTCGGCATCGGCAGTAAGACTGCGCATCGGCAGGCCTTGCGAGTGATGGAACATCTCGACAAAAGCCTTTGTAAGTTCTGGAATATCTTCACGCCGCTCGGCCAAAGACGGCACCGCAATCGGCACCACGTTCAGCCGATCATACAGCTCTTGCCGGAACCGCCCGGCGGCAATTTCGGCGCGCAGATCGCGGCTGGTCGAAGAGATCACCCGCAGATCGACCCGCACCTTGTCGCTGCCGCCGACACGGGTGAACTGAGGGTCGGTCAACACGCGCAGAATTTTGGATTGGGTGCCAAGCGGCATCTCTGCCACCTCGTCAAAGTAGACAACGCCGCCATGGGCTTGTTCTAAAAGACCTTTTTCAACGCCCCGCTCGTTGGTCTCACGGCCGAACAGCACCTCTTCCATATGGTCAGCATCTACCGTTGCCGAAGAGACCGAGACAAATGGCGCCGAGGCACGGCCAGAATTGCTGTGAATAAAGCGCGCAGCCATTTCTTTTCCGGCCCCCGCAGGGCCCGTCAGCATCACCCGACCGTTCGATTTGGTAACCTTTTCCAGCTGCGCCTTCAGGCCGCGAAAGGCGTGGCTGCTGCCGATCATCTCGGCCGCCACCGTGTCACGCCGCCGCAGATTTGCATTCTCGCGCCGCAAACGCGAGGTCTCCATCGCGCGAGTAACAACCACCATCAACTGATCGATATTAAAAGGTTTTTCGATAAAGTCATAGGCGCCTTGCTTGATTGCGGCGACCGCGATTTCAATATTGCCATGCCCCGAGATAATCACAACCGGAATGTCAGGATTGTCGCGCTTGACGGTTTTGAGAATGTCGATGCCATCCATCCGGCTGTCTTTCAGCCAGATATCAAGGATCATAAGGCTTGGGGCCTCGGCGTTGATTTCGGCCATGCATTCGTCAGAATTTGAAGCCAGTCGAATGACATAGCCCTCGTCCTTCAGAATATCGCCGATCAATTCGCGGATATCTTTTTCATCATCAACGATCAGAATGTTGGTCATCATTCCTCCTAACTTGTCACGGTGGTGGCGCGGCTGCGCTTGCGAGGGGTAAGGGGCAGACGGATCACCGCCATCGCCCCGAAATGTAGGGTGTCTTCAAAGGCAGGAGCGTCTTCAAGTGTCAGCGTACCGCCATGTTCTTCAACGATTTTCTTCACAATTGGCAGGCCAAGGCCCGTGCCTTTTTCGCGGGTGGTGACATAGGGTTCGAACAGGCGCGCGCGGTCTGGTGGCAGCCCAATACCGTTGTCCATAATCCGAACCACCGCAAAGCCATCTTCAACCGCTAGGCTTATGCGAATTTCAGGCAACACGCCAGTAACTTCGCCTTTTTCTATCAGGGTTTCAGTGGCTTCGCCTGCATTCTTAATCAAGTTTGTTAAGGCTTGCCCGATCATGGTGGCATCCAATTCCAGCAAAATCGGGCCTTCAGCAAGCTGGCGACGAAATTTGACATTGGGCTGACCGTTTTCTTGCAACATCACAGCCGCGCGCAGCAGCGCCACAAGATCGGTTTCGCGCCGATCAGGTTCGGGCATGCGGGCGAACTTAGAGAACTCATCAACAATCCGCCGCAAGTCATTGGTTTGACGTACAATAACCTCGGTGTATTGCGCAAGATCTTCGGGCTCTTTCACCTGCGAGCGGAACTTGCGATTGATCCGTTCGGCGGACAGCTGGATCGGCGTCAGCGGGTTCTTGATTTCATGCGCGATGCGACGGGCCACATCGCCCCAAGCGGCCATGCGTTGCGCAGACACAAGGTCGGTCACATCGTCAAAGGCCACCACATAGCCCTCCAGACGATCATCGCTGCGCCTTGCGCTCATCCGAACCAGCAGGCTTTCAAGCTTGCCTTTGCGGGTCAGCCGGACCTCTTCTTGCACCGCATGACCACCGCCCTCGCGCAGACGCTCGAACAGGGGCGCGAATTCTGGCACAGCGGTTATAAGCGATAAGTCATTGGCATGACTGCTAAACTCTAGCAAACTCTGCGCGGCGCGATTGGCAAAATCAATTTGACCGTTCGAATCCAAACCGATCACGCCTGCGGTGATGTTGCTTAACACCGAGTCAAACAGTCGCCGGCGCTGTTCGGTCTGCTGATGGGTGTCGATCAAGGCGTCGCGCTGGCCCTTCA
>CAJXWJ010000022.1 GCA_913062925.1 uncultured Pseudorhodobacter sp.
GCCCCAGAAGGACCCATAACTTATTTTTCATATTGAAAGTGGCGGATCGATAGGGATTCGAACCCTAGAGACGGTTCCCCGCCTACACACTTTCCAGGCGTGCGCCTTCGACCACTCGGCCACCGATCCGTTGCGGGGTGTTTAGCCTGCTCGTATGGGTGGGCGCAAGGGGGCAAATGGGCGGTTTTTGGGGTATTTCTGTCAGTGATATGGCCGCAATTGCGAAAACCCGCGCCTTGGGCCCTGCCCTAGATCGGGCTTTGGGTCCGGCCTCTCGCTTTGAGGTGAAACGCGGCGCCTTAGGCAAGCAGCATCAGGTTCACGCGGCGGTTTTGTTTGCCCTTATTCTCGATCTTACCGATTTCGACGCGGCCAATTTCGGCGGTGCGGGCAACATGGGTTCCGCCGCAGGGTTGTAGATCAATATCGCCGATCTGGACCAGCCTAACCTGCCCCTGCCCCATCGGCGGGCGCACTGACATGGTTTTGACCAGCTCGGGTTTGGCCTCGAGCTCGGCATCGGTGATAAAACTGGTGCTGACCACCAAATCGCGGGCGATCAGCGCGTTCAAGGCCGTGTTAAGCGCTGCCACATCCACGGGCGGCTCTGGCATCATGAAATCCAGCCGGCCGCGCTCGGCTCCGATCTGGCCACCGGTGACCGGAAGCGGGATCACCACCGACAAAAGATGCAGCGCGGTATGCATTCGCATCAGTTTATGGCGCCGCGTCCAGTCAATTTGCTGCACCACTTCGACGCCTTCACGCGGCAGGGCTGCGGCCTCGGCGGGCACCAGAGCGATCAGCCCGCCCTCGATCCGCACCGCCGTGGCAATCTCAAGCTTGCGACCTTCCCAATAAATAAAGCCGCTGTCGCCAGGCTGGCCGCCGCTGGTGGCGTAAAACACCGAGGCCTGCACCACGATGCCGCCTTCGGGGGTATGGCCCAGCACTTGGGTCTTGGCCTCGCGCAGATAGGCATCGTCGCGAAACAGCAGCTGCGTCGTCATAGCTCTGGCTTTCCTTTTGCCGGGGCGGCCTTGGGCTGCGGTATGCTGCGCAGCGCTGCGGCCAATTCGTCGATATTGCGCAGGTGAATATCCTGCTGGGTGAAGGGAATTTCAATGCCATGTTCGGTGAAGGCACGCGCGATCTCGTGATTGATTTCCGATCGCACAGAGACGCCAAAGTTCACATCGCGCAAGATCACCCGCATCTCGAAGTTGATCGAATCCGCGCCAAAGCCTGCCAGCACAATCTGCGGCGGCGGGGTCAGCACCACCATCGGCTGGGCTTCGGCAATCTCGAGCAGCACGGCCTCGACCTTGCGGGTGTCAGAGCCATAGGCCACCCCAATCGGCACGATCAGCCGACCCGAGAGGCTAAAACGGGTGTAATTGGTCACCCGCCCCGAGATCAGATCCGAATTTGGCACGATGACATCGGACCGATCAAAGGTCTGGATCCGCGTCGAGCGCACCGAGATGGATTTGACGATGCCTTGGGTGGTGCCGACCTCGATCCAATCGCCCTCGGACACCGGGCGTTCGATCAGCAAAATGATGCCCGAAACAAAGTTCGACACCACCGTTTGCAAGCCAAAACCAATGCCCACCGACAAGGCCCCAGCCACAATTGCAAGGCCAGACAGATCAATCCCTGCGGCATTGATCCCCACCAAGGCCGCAAGGAAAATGCCGATATAACCTATGCCCGAGACAACCGCATTCTGCCCGCCCTGATCGAGCGCGGTGCGCGGCAAAACGCTGGTCTTCAGCGCGCTTTGAAACAGCCGGGTCAGCCCATAGCCAATACCAAAAATCGCGGCAAAAATCAAAAACACCGTGGGCGAGATGCGGGTATCGCCCAGCTGCACGCCCTCGCGGAATTGCGTCCAAAGCTCGGTCAGATCCGCCAGCCGCGCACCCCAGATCAGCGCAAACAGCGGCAGGGTCGCCAGCATCAGCGCAAAGCCGATCAGCACAGGAGCAAGGGCGGTCCGGCTGGCATCCTCGTCCTGCCGCGTCAGCAAAGCATAGCCGTCTTCGGTCAGTTGCTGCACCACCAAAAGCAGAGCCACCAAGCCCATCGACATCACCGCAGGATAAACCATTGCCGAGGCCGCCGAGATATAGCCGACAGCCGCCAGCACGGGCCCCAAGAGCCCCAGCAACATCGCCCCGCGCGCCAGCAGCAGGGCAAATTGCGTGACATAACCCGGCTTATCCTCGCTCGTCTCTGCGGCAGAAAGATGCTGCTGCAAGAAATGCCCCATCCGGAACAGCAAAAGCCCACAAATCACGATCAGCGGAAAGGAAATGACAGAGGTTGCGGCTTCGCTGGCCTGTTGTTGGTCCAATACCACCCGCCGCAGGGTCTCTAGGGCAAGCAAAACCCCGAAAGAGGCCGAAAGCACCCGCCCCTCGCCACGCCGCTCTGTCACCAATCCCAGCGGCGATGGCGCATGGGCTGCGGTTGGAAAAATCCGTCCCCCCAGCCAACGCACGCCGAAAAACTGCAAGCCCATCATCGGCAAAGCGCTGACAACCGCCGCACTTAACCCGCCCAGCATCGCGGTCATTTGCAGCGCCACCGTGATCAGCGCCACCCCCGCCAGCGGAATGGCAATCTGCCCCAGCGAGGCCGCAAAAGCCACCAACCGCTGCCCGCGCGCCGAGGTGCGGTCTTGCAGCCAGTCGATCTGGCGATCCACCCACAGCCGGCCACGCCACAAAATTGCCACCGCCAACACCAACAGCGCAAGCACAACCGGCAGCATATCGGCCAATTCGGCCCGCGCGATTGGGCTGGCCCATTTCAGCCGCAGCTCGTTGTAAAGTGACAGCGTGATCGAGGTGGCAGCCCCAAAAGCCGCAGGCCAATTGGCCGGATTGATCGGCATCGGCCAAAGTTGCAGCAGCTGATCGGCTTGGCGTTCGCGCAGCAGGGTGTCAATCTCGCGGATCAGACCATCGGCGCGCTGATAGGCCTCATCGGCGGCAATTCCGGGCGCTTGCAGTCGCACCAGCTGATCGGCCAATTCCGAGCGCCGCTTGGCAATCTCGTCGCTTTCGGTGGCACCTTCGGCAGGTGCTGGCCCCAAGGCTTCGATCTGGGTGCGCAGGGTTGCAATGCGGGCTGCATTGGCGTTCTGCGCGCCCAAAAATGCCGTGCGCCAATCCACCAGCAGGCTGCGCAGCTGTTCAATCGCCGCCGTGGTCGAGGCAGGTGCGGCAATCACCGCCTCGGCGCGATCAGCCATCGCCCCCCAAGCGGTATAATCCAAAGCAGCGCTTGCGTCGGGCTGTGGCACCACAGGGCTTGCAGGCGCCAAGACCATCGCCCCGCTGGCATCCACCGACGGCAGGTTTTGGCTTTGGCCCTGCCCTACAAAGGCAAGCGACAGCGTCAAAACGGCGAGAAAGGTCTTCAGCTGAAAGCTCATGCCTCTTCAAACACGCTGGGCAAAGTCAGTGGCGCGCGGTCAAGCCAAGTCGGCACTGGCAGGCCCTTTTCCTTCAGGAAAGCGGGGTTATACAGCTTTGACTGATAGCGATTGCCATAATCGCACAGGATGGTGACGATAGTATGGCCCGGCCCCATCTCGCGCGCCATGCGGATGGCGCCTGCGATATTTATCCCCGACGACCCACCAAGGCAGATGCCTTCCTCAGCCAACATCTCAAACACCAAAGGCAAGGCCTCGGCGTCTGAAATCCGGTAGCTCATGTCTGGGCGAAAGCCTTCCAGATTGGCGGTGATCCGGCCCTGACCGATGCCTTCGGTGATCGAAGATCCCGGGGCCTCAAAAGCGCCAGTGGTGTAATAGGCATGCAAGGCCGCCCCCTCGGGATCAGCCAGACCAATCTTGACACCATGCGGCTGCAAGGCCATGCCAACGCCAGCCAAAGTGCCGCCCGAGCCCACCGCGCAGATAAAGCCGTCGACCTTGCCGTCGGTTTGCTGCCAAATCTCTGGTCCCGTGGTTTCAATATGGGCTTGGCGGTTGGCGATATTGTCAAACTGATTGGCCCAGATAGCACCCTTGGGTTCGGTCATCGCCAAGGCCTGCGCCAAGCGGCCCGAATAGCGCACATAGTTGTTGGGGTTCTTATAGGGCGCTGCGGGCACCTGCACCAATTCAGCGCCTGCCAACCGCAGCATATCTTTCTTTTCCTGCGATTGGGTTTCAGGAATAACGATCACAGTGCGAAAGCCCATGCTGGCGCCGACCAAAGCCAGACCAATGCCGGTATTGCCGGCAGTGCCTTCGACAATCGTGCCGCCGGGCTGCAACTGCCCCTTGGCCACCGCATCGCGGATCATAAACAGCGCCGCGCGGTCCTTGACCGATTGGCCGGGGTTCAAAAACTCGCATTTTCCCAAGATCGTGCAGCCGGTAATCTCGGAGGCCCGCTTCAATTTCAAAAGCGGCGTGTTGCCGATTGTCTCTGCCAGATCGCGGTGAATACGCATGATGCATCCTTTTATCTTTGCCTTAGGTGTAGGCTGCAAGGCGCAAAAACTCAAGCGATGCCGCACGAAAAGAACCCTGCAAGCGAAATCCCCTGCGGGCTGGAACCCGCGCGTGATGGCCCGTGGTGTTTTAGAATAATTTTCCGCGCTCTTGGCGGTCTTGGGATGAAAATCAGGATAGAACCGTCGAAAAACCCTTCAAATCAGGTGCAATGTCCCGTTTTCCCCCATGCGATTGCTTGGAAGTTTCAGCATCATCTGCCGCTCAAAGGCAACGATACGCCCGATCGGCTGATAGCGGGACAGATCGACAAACTCCACATCCGTGCCAACTGACGCCTCGACATCCAGCTGCACCAAGCCGGCCGCCCACCCTTCTTCGTGGCAGAGGAACGCCTTGCACAGCACCACCACCTGCTCGCCAAAACGCAGCCTCACGCCAAGCCCCTGATCGTCACCATAAAACGCCAAGATAGCCCCCATGACCATCGGACTGGCCGGACCGCCGAACAGGCCATATTCCACGCCCTCTGCGGCCGCATCGCCCCCTTCGCTTAGCAAAATATCCCGCTCGGCAATCACGGCGGCGGCGGCAGCAATCGGGCAAATGCAGCGCAAACTGCCATAATCATCGCGCTTGGTCCCAAGGTCGGAGGGTCGCAGCTTGCGGCTCGCCTCAAGATAGGCGATCACCAGATCCACCCCTGCCACACCTCGGTTCTCCAACCACCAAGCCGATTGCGCCAAGGCCGCAGCGATTTCCATCGAATGCCCGGCATGCTGCGCCGCCAAGACCAAAGCCGCTTTCACTGTCTGATACGGAAGCTCTTGCACTGGTTACCCCATCCACACTTTGTGCAAAACTTTGCCCCAAAGGATTTTTAAAATCCAGCAGCAAAGTCATCTTTGAGGATGGCAAAAGAAAACGGGCGGCAGGTTTCCCCGCCACCCGTTTGCCCGCGCAAGCCGCCTCTGCTCAGCCGCGCGAAACCATCAGCCCATCGGCCTTCAGACCCATGTAGCATTCATCCAGCGATACCTTGGCGCGATCCACCAGAATATCAATCTCGTCCGGCGTGATCACCAAAGGCGGCGAGATGATCATCCGGTCGCCAACATGGCGCATGATTAGATCATTGGCAAAACAGCGCTCGCGGCAGCGATAGCCGACAGTGCCGGTCTCGGCTGCAAATTTGGCGCGATGCGCCTTATCGGGGGTCAGCGCAATCGAACCCATCAGACCTACCAACTTAGCCTCGCCCACCAAAGGATGGTCCGCCAGTTCCGCCCAGCGCTTGGCCAGATGCGGATTGGCGACGTTTTGCACATGTTCGATGATCTTTTCTTCCTGCAAGATCCGCAGGTTCTCCAAAGCCACAGCTGCCGCAACCGGATGGCCCGAATAGGTGTAGCCATGATTGAAATCGCCCGCCGAACCCATCACCTCAGCCACCTCGTCACAAACGATCGAGCCGCCAATCGGCTGATAGCCCGAGGAGAGGCCCTTGGCGATGGTCATGATATGCGGCTTGATGCCAAAGGTCTGGCTGCCGAACCAATTGCCGGTGCGGCCAAAGCCGGTGATGACCTCGTCGGCGATCAGCAAAATGCCGTATTTATCAACGATGCGCTGAATCTCGGGCCAATAGGTCGAAGGCGGAATGATCACGCCGCCTGCACCCTGCACCGGCTCGCCAATGAAAGCGCCGACATTTTCGACGCCCAGCTGCAAGATCATCGCCTCCAGCTCTTGCGCCCGCATCAGCCCGAAAGCCTCGGGCGTCATATCGCCGCCCTGCTCCCACCAATTCGGCTCGCCAATGTGCACGATGCCTGCGATCTTGCCGCCATGGGCATGAATGCCCGACATGCCGCCCAAAGATCCACCACCCATGGTCGAGCCATGATAGCCGTTCAACCGCGCGATAATGATGCGCTTTTCAGGCTGGCCCTTAATGTCCCAATAGCGCCGCACCATGCGGATATTGGTGTCATTGGCCTCTGACCCAGATCCAGCAAAGAAGATGTGGTTCATCCCCTCCGGTGCCAGTTCGGCAATCTTGGCGGCAAGTGCGATGGCAGGCACATGGCTGGTCTGAAAGAAGGTGTTATAATAGGCAAGCTGATCCATCTGCGCCTTGGCCACATCCCCCATCGAGGTGCGACCATAGCCAATGTTAACACACCAAAGCCCAGCCATGCCGTCAATAATGCGGTGGCCCTCGCTGTCGGTCAGCCAAACCCCCTTGCCCGCCGTCATGATCCGCGCGCCCTTTTGGGCCAGCGCCGAATTGTCGGTGAAAGGATGCATGTGATGCGCTGCATCCAGCGCCTGAAGCTCTGCCGTGGGCATGTGGTTGGTGATCTTATTCATCTGCGGACCTTTCGCCTGACCAAATGGCAACCGCGATTCCGGCAGCCTTTGCCCCAGCCTAAGAGCAATCTGCGCAGGCTTCAAGGAATTTGATCAAATTCCGCCGTGCAACAACCCCGCCCGCACATGATCGACACCTTGGGTGATATCGCGCGCCATCGCAGCGGCCACCGCCGGCGCATCCCCCGCCCTTAACGCGGCCAGCGCCTCCTTATGCGCATCCGGCAGGCTCGAAGCCCCCGCCTCACGCGTCACCACCCGTAGGCTTGGCCCAAAGCGCAACCAAAGCGAGCGCGCCATATCCAGCAAAACCCCCGCCCCCGCCGCCTCGTAAAGCGCAAAGTGAAAGGCGTGATTGCTTTGCAAATAGGCCTGCACATCGCCCGCAGCAATTGCAGCATCGACCTGCGCATCCAAATCCTGCAAATCTGCAATCAGCTCAGGCGTCACCGCCGCCGTCGCCAGCTCCGCAAGTCGTGGCTCGAGGGTCAACCGGGCAAAAGCCACCTGCTCCAGATCACTGCCCAATAGCCGTGGCACCGTCACCCGCCGATTGCCCTGCGGCAACAAAGCCCCCTCAGCCGTCAAACGTCGAATGGCCTCGCGCACCGGCGTCATGCCCGCGCCAAGATCAGCGATCAACCCCTGAATGGTCACCGGCTGACCGGGGGCGAGAACACCAAACAAAATCATATCGCGCAGCCGCGCATAGGTCAGCTCATGCGTGGGTATCTTGCGGCTGTCGTCACTCATGCAGACCAGACTCCCTTGAGGTGCTGGCCAGTTATGCCACCCAGCGCAGCTCATGCAACCCTCTCTTGCAGCCCAAGCCCTCGCACAAGCGGCAAAATACGCCAAAGTGGCGCAACTCTTGCCCTTTCATCTGTCTCTAAATATCCCACGGGGGTGCGGGGGTGTGAAACCCCCGCTGCGCGGCAAGCAGCTCTCGACCGATTTGGTCGGTCTTCGATCTGGCCAAAAGCGGGGGTTTCACACCCCCGCACCCCCGTGGGATATTTTTAGACAGATGAAGCAGGACAGGCACGGCGCAGCTGGATACGGTTGGCGGCAAGCCAATAGGCCAAGAGCAGCAAAGGTCCATTGCCGATCTCACCCGATTGCGCCAAGGCCATCAATTGATCAAAGGAGATCAGGTGGCCGCGAATATCCTCGGACTCTTCGGCGAGGCCAAAGATCCCTGCGGCATGGTCGGGGAGATTGGTGAGGGCGAGATAGCTGTAGAGGAACTCGGTCAGAATGCCCGGGGAGGGGTAATACTGGGCCACCGGAAGCAAGGCGGTCAGGGTCAAGCCTGCCTCTTCCAGCGCCTCGCGGCGGGCGGCCTCTTCGGGGGTTTCGCCCGCGTCTATGCGTCCTGCAATCGCTTCAAGTTGCCAAGGCTGCGGATCGCCGCGCAGGAAAGGGCCGGTGCGGAATTGCTCGACCAAAAGCACACGGTCGCGCTGCGCATCATAGGGCAGCACCGTGACCGCGTCACAGCTGATAAAGCCGGCGCGGGTGACCTGCGGGCTGAGGCTGCCATCAAAGCGGCGAAAGCGCAGATCGGCCTCTTCCACCGCGAAAAACCGTTTATAGGGTTGGCGCAGGGCCTGACAGGCAACATCTTGGGGGCCAGCGGGGTGGCGCCGCGTCACCGGTGCCACTTGGGCTGCGGCGCGCAGGCGGGCCCCCGCCCGGGCCAGCAGCGGGCCAAGCCGGGCGGCCTCAACCTCGGCTTGCGCCACCAACGCGTATTCCGCGCCGTAACGCGCCGCCCATTGCGCCAAATCCCAAGCCGCAAAGCCCTGATCTGCCAGCGCGGTTTGCGGCAGCAGTGCTGTGGCTTGAACCTGTTCGCCCTGCGCCAGCTCGACCGTCACGCGCGCGCACCTTAGGCTGTTGCCTTCGAGCGCCGCCATCGTCTGTAAGTCTTCCGCCGCAAGTCCGCGCAGCAAAGCCCCCTGAGCCAGCCCGTCGTGCTGGCTTACCAGCAGCGCAGCGCCTGTCTCGGGATCGGCCGCCACCATCAAGCCGCGCAGACTGGCAGGCTCGAAATCCAGATCGCGGCCCCTCCACAGCGGCGGATAGCGCAGCACCCCCCAGAGAAAGCAGCCCTCGCTCATGTAAACCGCCGCGCGGCCCATTCGGTCGCAAGCCCGCCCAAGACCCCGCCAGCCAGCAAAATCAGCAGCACATCTGGCTGCACCAGCAAGCGGCCCTGCGCATAAAAGATATCAAACACGCTTAAAAGCGCCTCAACCAAACCGTGATATTTTCCGCTGATCGAGCGCTTCAGCATCAGATAAATCGCCAAAAACAACAGGGCCCAGATCACTATAAACAGGCTTGTACGCAGCCCAGCGCCTGCGGCCTTGCCAAAGCTTTGGTGCCGACCTTTGGCGCCAAGCGTCGACCAGCCCAGCACGGCTCCGGTAACTGCCGCGATTTCGCGCATCCAAGCTGGGCTGCTGGTTGCGGGCAGTTGGGCGGCATAGGCCTGTGCGGCAAAGAAAGCTAGAACCGCAAATATCACGCCTGCCACCAGTTTCGCCGCAGTTGGCATCGCATCCTCACACACACTAGGGTCGTGTAAACGTCACTTGTATTACCTCACAGTTTCCCCCTTCAAAGGTTCCAGCACAAGAGGTCAAATAAAAGTTCCACATCCGTTTAAACCGCGCGTCAAACCCCAGCTTTTCCACCTCGGACCAGCGATCATTGAACACATCATACCAACGCCGAAGGGTCTGGCTGTAGCTGCGGCCAAATTCCAGCGTATCGGTGACAGCAAGCCCCACCTTGCCCGCCTCTTGCGCCAAGATTGCAGCCGAGGGCAGCATTCCGCCCGGGAAGATGTATTTCTGAATGAAATCAACGTTCTTACGGTAGGTGGCAAAGCGGTCATCCTGCACGGTGATCACCTGCACCACCGCCTGCGCCTTGGGTTTCAGCCTTGCGCGCAGGGTGCGGAAATAGCTGGGCCAATAGGCCTCGCCCACGGCTTCGAACATCTCGATGCTGGCGATGCCGTCATATTCACCGCGCACATCGCGGTAATCTTGCATCCGAATTTCAACCAGATCCGACAGGCCAAGCCGCGCCATCCGCGCCACGGCGTAATCATGTTGCGCCTGCGAGATCGTCAGCGCCGTCACCCGAAGCCCGCGCTCTTTCGCGGCATATTCGGCAAAGCCGCCCCAGCCGCAGCCAATCTCCAGCACGTGATCGCCCGCCTGCACGCCCATGCGGTCGACCATCGAGGCGTATTTGCGCGCCTGCGCGGTCTCGAGGCTTTCTTGCCCATCGGCAAACAGCGCCGAGGAATAGGTCATGCTGTCATCCAGCCACAGGCTGTAGAAGTCATTGCCCAGATCGTAATGCGCCGCGATATTCTTTTTCGCGCCGCGTTTGGTGTTGGATTGCATCCAGAACCGCAGCTTTTCAAACAGCCGCATCATCCCCATGCCGGGGAAGCTGTCGTAGACATCGTTGTTGCCCTGATGCACCAGATCCATAAAGGCCATCAGATCGGGGCTGGACCATTCGCCTTCGACGTAGGCCTCGCTGAACCCCAAATCGCCTTCGCGGATCAGGCGGGCAAAGACATCATTGCTGTGCAAGGTCAGTTCAGCTACGGGGCCCGCCTCGGCGCCCTCAATGCGAAAGCGGCGGCCATCAGGCAGCACAAAATCCAGCCGCCCGCGCTGCAACCGCTTGGCAATCGCAAAAACCGCGCCGAAATAGCGCGGCAAATTGCTTTGCCCTTGGGTCGAGGTTAAAATCGCCGCAGATGGACCTGCCATTGCCTCAGACGTCGCCATCATTTCCGCCGTTCCCTTCTTTTTGCGCGCTATAGGCCGCCAAAGCCCGCGCCCGCCCTTCTGCCAGTTCTACTATCGGTGCCGGATAACGCGCGCTTGCGTCAAGCCCCCAGCTTTTGGGGCAAGCGTCAAAAAACGACAAGGCCTGAGCTGCCGGCACACGCGCGCCCTCGGCGATCCAGCGCCGCCGATAGCGTTGATCAGCGTCAAATTTTTCGGCCTGACCTGCGGGATTGAACACCCGAAAATACGGTGCGGCATCGGGGCCGCAGCCTGCAACCCATTGCCAGCCCATGGCATTTGCCGCCGGATCCCAATCGGTCAGCACTTCGGCAAACCAAGCCAGCCCGACGCGCCAATCGGTCAGCAGATGTTTGGTCAGATAAGACCCCACTATCATGCGGGCGCGGTTGTGCATGCGGCCGGTGACATAAACCTCGCGCATGGCGGCATCGACAAAGGGTTCGCCCGTCATGCCGCGGCGCCAGCGTTCGGCATCGGCGTTATCGCCGCGCCAGCCAAAGCCTTCCCATTCGGGCCGCCAACAGGTTGTCTCGATCTGCGGCGCATGGTGCAGCAGATGATAGGCAAATTCGCGCCAGACCAGTTCTTTGCAAAAATGCTCGGCCCCAGCGGCGCCTTGGTGCAGCGCCCGCTGCCCCGCCGCCCAGATCGTGCGCGGGCCAATTTCACCCCAAGCCAGATTTTCAGACAACCCCGAGGTCGCCTGCGTCTCGGCTGGAAAGTCGCGCTCTATGCGGTAATCGGCGACCGAGGCTGCGATAAACCCATCCAGCCGCGCCAGCGCTGCCGCTTCGCCAACCCGCTGATGCGGCAGCACAACCGCAGCACCGCGCCGCATCGCAGCGCCAAGCTGCCAACTGCCCAGATCCTCGGACGCAGGCCAAAGCTCTGGGGCTGGCAGATGCGCAGGGGCGGGCACAGGCTGTGCAAAGCCCCGCGCCGAAACCGCGCGCCAGAACGGCGTATAGACCTTGTAATAGCCGCCCGTCCCCGTTGCGACCTGCCAAGGTTCGATCAGCAGCGCGCCCGAAAAGCTTTCAGCCTCAAAACCATCGGCGCGCAGACTTGCCTTTACCTCGGCGTCGCGTGTCTTGGCGGCGGGGTCATACATGCGCTGCCAATAGACCCCGCCTGCCCCCGTCTCGGCCAACAGGGCGCGCAAAACCGGCAAAGCCGCCCCGCGCCGCAGGATCAGCCGCGAGCCGATATCCGCCAAAACGCCGCCAAAATGCGCAAGCCCTAGCCCAAGGCGAAACCGCGCGGCGGCCCCCATCGCCTCGGTTTCAGGATCAAGGATGAACACAGGCAGCAAAGGCCGCCCTGTTGCAACAGCGGCGGCCAGCATGGGATGATCCGACAGGCGCAAATCCCGTCGAAACCATAAAATCAAAGGTGTTTTTGTCATCCCAACCCACGTTCTTTCAAGGGTTTACGCCCGAAAACGGGCCTTGGATCACTCGCACATCTCAGAAAGTCAGAAATCTTAACAAAAGGGGGGGGCCGCAGCCCCCCCCTGCCCGCGGTTACAGCACGCGCTCAAGCGCTGCGATCAGGCGCGCCACATCTTCGGCGCTGGTGTAATGGGCCAAAGACATCCGCAGCACACCGCGCCCAAGATCAACGCCCATCGCCTCTAAAGGCCGCACGGCATAGAAATCGCCCGCCCAGCAAGCAATGCCTTCGCGGCCCAGCGCCTCGGAAATCGGCTCGGCTGCGCGGTCAAAGGCCACGGCCACGGTGGGCGCGCGGTCCTCGGCCCGCCTTGGGCCCAACAAGCGCAGATCGTTGCGCGCCGCCAGATAGTCCAGCAAGGGCGCGACCGCCGCCACCTCTTGCGCCCGCATCAGCCCATGCACCGCGCGGTTGCGCGCTGCCGGATCGGCTTCGGGGGCAAAGTGATGCGCGTGCAGCGCGTCGATATAATCGGCCATGCCCGCACAAGCCGCAATCTGCGCGTGATCGGGGCCAGCGGGGGTAAAGCGTTTGTACAAAGACCCTGCATTAAACGAATGGCCCTGCGCCGGCAGTTCTGCGCCAAAATCTTCGGTGATCACCATGATGCCCTGATGCGGCCCATAGGTTTTATAGGCAGAAAACAAATAGACATCGCAGCCAAGGCTTGGGAAATCGGGAAAGCCATGCGGGGCATAGGACACGCCGTCGACCACGGTGCGCGCGCCTGCGGCACGGGCAATCTCGCAAATGGCTGAGACGTCGTTGATCTCGGCCACCACATTCGAGCAATGCGGAAAGGCCACAAGTTTCACCCGACCGTCGGCCAAAAGCGCTGCTAGTCCCGCCGGATCAAGGCTGCCTGTGACAGGATCAATCTGCCACTCGCGCACCTCGATGCCCTCATCCGCCAGCCTGCGCCAGACGCCTGAATTGGCCTCATGGTCCTGATTTGTCACCACAATCGCCGCATTCGCGCCGCGCAACCATTGCCGCACCGCTTGCGCCAAAACGTAAGTGTTCGCCGAGGTCGAAGGCCCAAAAGACACCTGCGGCCCCGCCACACCCATCATCGCAGCAAGCCGCGCGCGGGCCTCGTCCATCTCGGCCCCGCCAGCTTGGGCGGCAGGATAGGGGCCATAGGGCTGCACCTTACGCTCGGTGTAAAACCGGTGCAGCCGGTCCACCACTTGGGCGCAGGGGTAAGAGCCGCCCGCATTTTCAAAGAACGCATGGCTGGCGGTCAAATCTTGCGCAAAGGCCGGAAACTGGCTGCGCACGAAGGTCATATCAAGAGATGTCATCGCTGCTGTCTCGCTCATTTGTTCAGATCCACAACCACGCGGCCCTGCACCGCGCCGGTCAAAATATCGGCGCCAAGCTGTGGCAGATCGCCAAGACCGACCTCGCGCACCATGCTTTCCAGCTTGGCCATCGGCAGCTCTGCCGCGATGCGGGCCCAAGCCAGCTTGCGCCGCTCGAAGGGGCAAAGCACCGAATCAATCCCCAAAAGGTTGATGCCGCGCAACAAAAACGGAATGACCGAGGCAGGCAGCGCCGAGCCGCCCGCAAGCCCCACAGCCGCAACCGAGCCGCCGTGTTTGATCTGGCCCAAGACCCGCGCCAGCATCGCGCCGCCCACGGCGTCAATGCATCCGGCCCAAGTTTCCGCTTCAAGCGGGCGCTTGACCGTCTCGGCCAGCTCCTCGCGCGCCACGATGCGCGATGCCCCCAGGGCGTGCAGATAGTCCGCCGTCTCGGGCCGGCCGGTGACCGCCGCCACCTGATAGCCGCGCGCGGCAAGAATAGCGGTGGCCACCGACCCCACACCGCCCGCAGCGCCGGTGACCAAAACCTCGCCCTTTTCTGGCGTAAGCCCATGATCTTCCAGCGCCATCACCGCCAGCATCGCGGTAAAGCCCGCCGTGCCAACCGCCATGGCTTGGCGCGTGCTGAGGCCCTGGGGCAGCGGCACCAGCCAATCGGCCTTGACCCGCGCCTTTTGCGCATAGCCGCCCCAATGCGCCTCGCCCACCCGCCAGCCTGTCAGCACAACCCGGTCGCCCGCCGCGTAGCGCGGATCGTCCGACGCCTCGACCACGCCTGCAAAATCAATCCCCGCCACATGCGGATAATTGCGCACCAAACCGCCACCCTTGGCCGAAAGGCACAACCCGTCTTTATAGTTCAGCGTCGAATAGTCGACAGCCACCGTCACCTCGGCTTCGGGCAGCGCCGAGATCTCCAGATCGCGCAGCACCGCAACCGCCCCTGCATCGCCCTGCTGCTCCATCACAAGTGCCTTGAAACCCATCATCTGCCCTCGATTTGATCAAATTTTCCGAATTGACGTAGGGGAAGTCTTGTCAAACGCCCCTTTCCGCGCCGATCTTGCAATAAGACCTTGAGACAAGACCAGAGCCAATCTAGCTTAAATGCGATTTCGGCAAGTCAGAAGCAAATCTGGCACCGAACCCACCAACCGAGGAGCCTCCATGACCAAAGTTAAAACCCTACTGACCAGCACCGCCGCCGCCTTGGCTTTTGCCTCTGTCGCTCATGGCGAGGACGTCAATCTGACCGTCTTTGACTGGGCCGGCTTTGAAGAGCCATCGCTGATCACCTCGTTTATTGCCAAGCATGGCATGCCGACCTATGCCTTCTTTGGCGATGACGACGAGGCTTTCCAGAAAGTTTCTTCGGGCTTTAAGGCCGATGTGGCGCATCCATGCTCGCAGATGGTGCAGAAATACCGTGACGCCGGGCTGATCGAGCCTTGGGATGTCAGCCGTATCCCAGAATACGCCAATATTGCGCCGCGTTTTAAGGATTCGAAGATTTTCGCGGATGAGGCAGGGGTTTGGTATATTCCAACCGATTACGCCTATACCGCCATTGCTTATAACACCGAAAAGGTGCCCGCAGAAGACGTCGCCTCGCTGCAAGTCTTCGTGAACCCAAAATATGCCGGCAAAATCTCGCTGCCCGACAACACCGATGATGCCTTCTCGCTGGCCTATCTGGCCACAGGCGTGTCGGATTGGACCAATGTGACCGACGCTCAATTCACCGCCGCCGCCGCTTGGCTGCGTCAGGCGCATCAGAACGTGAAAACTTATTGGGTCGATCCGGCCGAATTGGCGCAGTTGATGAAATCGGGCGAGATTGACATCTCGTGGAACTGGAACGACGCCGTTGCCAATATGCGCAGCGAAGGCGTGCCAGTGGCGTTTCAGCGCAGCCCAAGCGAAGGCGTCTCAAGCTGGTTCTGCGGCTATGTGAACTTCAAAGACGCGCCGGGCTCGGAAGATCAGGCCTATGATTTCATCAACGCTTGGCTCGAGCATGATTCTGCCAAGGGTCTTTTGGCGAATTTCGGCTATGCCAGCGCCAATGACGCTGCCTTGAAGGATATTCCGCTTGCAGATCTGCAAGCAGGCGACGTTGACCCAATCGACACCACGTTGCTGGCTCAGGTGCCAATTGACCCAGGCTTCCGTGACAAGATGGTTCAGGAATTCGAACTGATCAAATCCGGTTTCTGATCACACAACACGCCACCGCCCAAGCCCTTGGTTTGGGCGGTGTTTTCAGCATCTCGCGGGCTCGTATTTTCAAGCCAGAAAGGCCCAGATGGCCGCCACAAAAGCCGTCGAAACCACCGAATTCACCGTCATCTCGCGGCGGATCAAGGGCTGGACGCCCTCGGTGATCTTGGATGTGGGGGCCAATGTCGGTCAAAGCGCCTTGGGGTTCATCAAGGCCTATCCGCAGGCCATGGTGCATTGCTTTGAACCCTTTCCCGCCAGCTATCGCAAATTGCTGGCCAATACCCGCGGTCATGACAGCATTATGGCGCATCAGATCGGTCTGGGGGCCAAGCCTGCGCTGCTGCAAATGTCAGACAGCGCAATTTCCACTCAAAACCGCGTTCTCTCGGACCGCGACCCCGAAACCGGCATCGAGGTGGCCATCCACCAAGGCGCGGCGGTACTGAAACGGCTTGGTCTGGAGCATGTCTCTTATCTCAAGATCGACACCGAGGGCCATGATCTAGAGGTGTTGCAAGGCTTTGCGCCCTCGCTTGGCTGCATCGACTTTATTCAGGTCGAGGCCGGCATGAACCGTTATAACACCACCCATGTGCCCTATCAGCGGCTGGCTGATTTCATGAACGACCATGGTTTTTTGCTGTTCTATATCTTCGAACAGATCCTAGAATTCAAAAAGGCCGGCCGGCCGGTGCTGCGCCGCGCCAATCCGGTGTTTATCAATGCGCGGCTGGTTGATCTGGAGGGGATTTCCTGACGCGATGCGCCGGATCAAACCTGCCCTGCGACTGTCGTGACGCAAGCGCCTTGCACCTGCCTGCGCGCCGCCCTATATTAAAGCTGTCGCAGGCTTGCTTGCGACTATGGCGATAAACGCACCCATAATACACGGCTCGGACTCGGGGGCGGTACCCGACGACTCCACCAATAACCCTGTCTTTGCAGGTGCTTGGGGTCGAAATAGGATCGACGAACGTCTAAAGGGGCCAGCTTTTGCTCGGTGAGGTACCACCGTTATCGGTCCGAAACGTACAGTTGCAAATGACAACCGTGCTCCGGCAATGGCTTTGGCTGCGTAAGCAGTTCGAGTCGCCGAAACTAAGTCCCTGCGCTTAGCCGCGTAGGGCGGGGTCCGCCGGAACCTGGCAACAGAATCCGGCACTTTCCCCCTATGCAAAACCAGATGGCAGGCCTAACCTGCTTCGCGTCTATTCGCGACGAATATGACAGTTTTATAACAGGTTAGTGACAATGCCCCCAGCCAGCTTGGCCGATCTGACGGCGGTGTTTTTGCGCATTGGTCTGCTGTCTTTTGGCGGTCCGGCCGCGCAAATCAGCCTGATGCACCGCGAGGTGGTGGAAAAGCGCGGCTGGCTCAGCGAGCAAGACTATCTTTCGGCGCTCTCGTTTTGCATGCTGCTGCCTGGGCCCGAGGCGATGCAACTGGCCACATGGATCGGTTGGCGCAAGCATGGCACGCTCGGCGGGCTGATTGCGGGCGGATTATTCGTGCTGCCAGGCGCGGTTGTGGTGCTGCTTTTATCCATGATTTACGTCACTTGGGGCGAAATTCCGCTGGTGGCTGGTCTGTTTGCCGGCCTGCAAGCCGCGGTACTGGCCGTGGTCATCGAAGCGCTGCTGCGGGTGGCCAAGCGCGCGCTGAAAACACCACAGCAGAGGGTGATCGCCACACTGGCCTTCACGGCGCTGGCGGTCTTTGCCCTGCCATTTCCGCTGGTGATTCTAAGCGCAGCGCTTTGGGGATTTTTGCGCAGCCCTATCGCCCACCGCGCTGAAAACACAGCGAAACCCTGGCGGCAAAGCCTGCGCGCCGCCACGATCTGGGGCACGGTTTGGCTGGGACCACTTGCGCTAATGCTGGGCTTTGCCCCACCCTTGCTGGCCGAGATCGCACTGTTCTTTTCGAAACTGTCGCTGCTGACCTTTGGCGGCGCCTATGCGGTGCTGGCTTGGATGGCGCAAGAGGTGGTCCAGCAAAAACAATGGCTTAGTCTGCCACAAATGATCGACGGCCTGGGCCTTGCCGAAACCACCCCCGGCCCTTTGATCCTTGTGACGCAGTTTGTGGGCTTTGTGGCGGCGGCAAAATCGGGGCTGCTGATGGGGCTTGCCGGTGCCGCCACAGCGCTTTGGATGACCTTTGCCCCCTGCTTTTTATGGATATTCGCGGGTGGCCCGTGGATTGCGCATCTGCGCCAAGCCCCCCGTCTTGCGGCGGGCTTACAGGCCATCACCGCCGCCGTTGTTGGTGTGATTGCCAGCCTCTCGCTTTGGTTTGCAGGCCATGTGCTGTTTACCGCAAGCCTGCCGATCTGGCTTGGCCCGCTGCGGCTTAATCTGCCGGATCCAAGCAGTTTACGCCCGCTGCCAATCGCGCTCTTGATCGTGGCGGCCTATCTGCTGTTGCGCAGGCATTGGCCGCTTGGCTGGGTCTTGGCGCTTTGTGCCCTGACCAGCGCTGCACTTGCAGCAATCGTCACGCTGCCCCCTTCCCTTTGAGGCCGAATCCCCTATGCTGACCACAATTAGAAGGGGCTGCTCATGACAAAGTCGATTGAATACGGACTGCTGATGCACCGCGCAATGCGGGGCTTGATCCAGACCGTTCTCAGCGATGTTGCAGCAGCTGGCCTGCCCGGCGATCACCATTTCTTCATCACTTTTGACACCACGGTGCCCGAAGTTGTCATGGCCGATTGGCTACGCTCGCGCTATCCGGGTGAGATGACGATCGTGGTGCAGCACTGGTTTGAAGATCTGATCGTCACCGATGACGGCTTTGAAATCACGCTGAACTTCGGCAATCAGCCAGAGCATTTGGTGATTCCCTTTGACGCGGTGCGCACCTTTGTCGACCCTTCGGTCGAGTTCGGCCTGCGCTTTGAAAGCCATGAGGACGACGAAGACGACGAGGATGAGGGCCCAGAAGACGATCCAACACCGCCGCCGCAAGGCGAGGCACAGATCCTCAGTCTTGATAAGTTCCGCAAACAGTAACAGCGGATTTTTAGTCTGGAGGCCAGTATGGCCCACGAAGCACAGGTTTTTTTACGACAACTTCTTTCGAAACCTAAACAAATCTCGGCAATCGCGCCGTCTTCGCCTTGGCTTGCAAAAGCAATGTCGCAGGGCTTGGGGCCAAGCTCTGGCCGGGTGGTTGAATTTGGCCCCGGCACCGGCGCTTTGACGCGGGGCATTCTGACGGCGGGGGTGGCGCCCGCCGATATCACCTTGTTCGAGATGAGCCCCGATTTTGTCACACATCTGCGCCAAACTCTGCCGGGGGTAACGATCCACAGCGCCGCCGCCCAGCTTGCGCCCAACCTTGTGCCAAAGGGCGTGGCGCGAGTGATCTCGGGCCTGCCGCTGTTGTCGATGCCCAGCGGCTTGCGCCATGCGATTGTGAAAGCCGGTTTTGACATTTTGGCCCCCGATGGGGTGTTCAGCCAGTTCACCTATGGGCCGAACCTGCCAATTTCTCCCGATGTGATGGCGGATCTGGGTCTAAGCGTGCGCAAGGGGCCAAAAGTCTGGCTCAATCTGCCGCCCGCGCGGGTTTATCATTTTTACCGCGCCTAAAAGCCGCAATCTTCAGTATACTGTCGCATACAGATTGAATTCTTAACCCTTCCGCGTTATGCCGCCCCTATCCCAAATAGGAGGCTTGCACATGTCCGCCACCCGCACCGAAACTGACAGCTTTGGCCCGCTTGAAGTTCCTGCAGACAAATACTGGGGCGCGCAAACGCAGCGCTCGATCATGAACTTCCCCATCGGCTGGGAACGCCAGCCCGTCGCGATCATTCGCGCGCTTGGGGTGATCAAAAAGGCCTGCGCTTTGGTTAATATTGCCCAAGGCGATCTGGACAAAGATCTGGGCACCACCATCGCCCGCGCCGCGCAAGAGGTGATCGACGGCAAGTTCGACGACAACTTCCCGCTGGTGGTCTGGCAGACTGGGTCGGGCACCCAGTCGAATATGAACGCCAATGAGGTGATCTCGAACCGCGCGATCGAGATGTTGGGCGGCGTGATGGGCAGCAAAAAGCCTGTCCACCCGAATGATCACTGCAACATGGGGCAATCCTCGAACGACACGTTCCCCACTGCGATGCATGTCGCCATTGGCATGATGGCGCGCGATGTGCTGCTGCCGGGGCTGCAAAAACTGCACGCGGCACTGGATGCCAAAGCAGTTGAATTCAAAGACATTATCAAGATTGGTCGCACCCATACCCAAGATGCGACACCGCTGACGCTGGGCCAAGAATTCTCGGGCTATGCCGCCCAAGTCGCCAAGGGCATCGCGCGGGTCAAGATGTGCCTGCCCGATATTTACGAGCTTGCGCAGGGCGGCACGGCGGTCGGCACCGGCCTGAACACCCGCGTCGGCTGGGATACCCGCGTCGCGGCTGAAATCGCTGCGATCACCGATCTGCCCTTTGTCACCGCCCCCAATAAGTTCGAAGCGCTTGCCGCGCATGACGCCATGGTGATGTTCTCGGGTGCTTTGAAAACCGTGGCCGCCAGCCTGTTCAAAATCGCTAACGATTTGCGGCTGCTGGGCTCTGGGCCGCGTTCGGGTCTGGGCGAATTGATCCTGCCTGAAAACGAGCCGGGCTCGTCGATCATGCCGGGCAAGGTCAACCCGACCCAAGCCGAAGCGCTGACCATGGTCTGCGCTCATGTGATGGGCAATGACGCGGCCGTGGGCTTTGCCGGATCGCAGGGGCATTTCGAGTTGAACGTCTACAACCCGATGATGTCCTATAACGTCTTGCAATCCATGCAGCTTTTGGGCGATGCGGCGGGCAGCTTTACCGATAATATGGTGGTCGGCACCCAAGCCAATACCGCCCGCATCGACAAGCTGATGAAGGAATCGCTGATGCTGGTGACAGCGCTTGCGCCAACCATCGGCTATGATGCCGCCACCAAAGTTGCCAAAACCGCGCATAAAAACGGCACCACCCTGCGCGAAGAGGCGATTGCCTTGGGCTATGTCGACGGTGAAACCTTTGACCGCGTGGTGCGGCCCGAAGATATGATCGGCCCCAAAGGCTGATCATGGCACAGATCATCAATCTGCGCGCGGCCCGAAAGGCCAAAGATCAGGCCAAGGCCCGCGCGCAGGCGGATGCAAACGCGGTGAAATACGGGCGGCGCAAGACCGATAAGGCACTGGACGCCGCCCGGCTTGAAAAAGAAAAGCGCGATCTGGATGGCCACCAGCGCGACAACACACCATGAGCGGCCGCCCCGTCAAACACTCGCTGACCCTGCGCGGCCACCGCACCAGCGTGTCGCTGGAACTGGCGTTCTGGCAGGCCTTTCGCGAGATTGCCGAGGCCGAGGGCAAGACGCTGAACGCGCTGGCAGCCCAAATTGACGGCAGCCGCGAGGCCGATGTCGGCCTTGCCTCGGCGATCCGGGTGTTTATTCTGCGCCGCCTCAGCGGCGGCTGATCCGCAGCCTGATGCCATCGCGCGCGCGCACCGTCAGATGCGCGACGGGCACCGGATCTTCGCCCGCAACCGGTTCAAACCGAAAGCCGCGCGCCAATTGCGCCAGCAGCAAGACCCCCTCGACCATGGCAAAGCCAGCCCCTGTGCAGACCCTTGGTCCGGCGGAAAACGGCAGATAGGCGTCGCGCGCGCAGGCCCTATTTTCCTCGGTCTGCCAACGGCTTGGGTCAAAATCATCAGGATTTTTCCAGATGCGTTCATGCCGGTGCAAATGCCAGGGGCTTAGCACGATCTGCCCGCCCTTTGCCACCAAGCGACCGCGCAAATCCTCGGGCGCGGTATTTTCGCGCACCATCATCGGCACCGGCGGATAAAGCCGCAGCACCTCGCGAAACACATCGCGGGTATAGCGCAGCTTGGACAGCGCGGCGAAATCTGGCGCATCGCCCAAGGCTGCGGCCTCGGCTGCGACCTGCTCTTGCACCTGTGGATAAAGCGCGAGCATCAACAGCGCCCAAGCCAAGGCCGAGGCGCTGGTCTCATGGCCGGCCAGAAAGAAGATCGCCACCTGATCGACCATCTCGGACGTCTCAAAGCAGGCGCCGGTCAGCGGATCGGCGGTGGTCATGATCTTGGTTGCCAGATCATCGGGGGCGGTGCCTGCGGCAATTTGGGCGGCGCGCGCCTCGGTCATCTGGGTGATCAGCGCGCGGATCTTGGCCGCCGAAGCCTTGGTGCCACGCCGATGAAACCGCGGAACCCAAGCCGGCAGCGGCAGAAAGGCCGCCAAGTTCAGCAAGGGCTGCGTGCGCTGATAGTCGCGAAAGGCGTCAAAGACTTGCGAGGCGATCTGATCTTCGATCGGGATCGAGAACAGCGTGCGAAAGATCACATCGGCAGCGGCATGGCTCATTTCCGCCTCGACCTCGACCACGCCCAAGGGCATCCGCGCCACCGCCGCCTGCCCCGCCGCCGCGATGGCCGGAAAGGTATCGCGCAGCCGCCCGCCCTCGAAAGCCGGATCAATAATCCGGCGCTGCCGCTTCCAAACCTCGCCATTGGTGACGAAAACCGAATTGCCCAAGATCGGCCGCAACCCCTCGCCAATACGATTGGATTTCGGGAAATCTTCGGGGCGCTCGACCAAGACCCGCGCCACCAAGGCCGGATCGTTGCACAGATAGCTGCGGAAAAACGGCGTACGAAATTCGGCCATCCACGCTCGATAGAGCCGCGCGGGCTGTGCAGACAGGATATCGGCGCGAAACAGCCGCAGATAGTGCCAAAGGGATACCCGATCAGCGCGGGCTTTCGGCTTTGGTGCGGTCATAGCATGTCTCGATAGCCAGAAAGTGGCGTCTCGATCCGGCTTTTCGAGGCCGTGCGGCCCGCGTAGCGCTGTCGCAACGGCAGCGGGCCTGCGGTGATCTGGAAATAATCGTAATCCTTGGGCCGATCAAAAGCGCAAAGATACTGAAAATGCAGCCGAAAAAACCGCCAACGCAGCGCGGCCCAGCGTTGCGGACTAAGCGATTGGGTGAAGGCCGCCGAAACCACCAGCGGCCAGCGCTTGCCAGCCGGAGCCACGCCAGTAACCGCCACCGGATCGCAAAGCGCAAAGGCGCAGCCGTCGCCGGGGGCGGTGACATCGACCCAAGCCAGCTGATCTTGCGCCGACAGATAGGCAAGATCGGCGCGCAGCCGCCGCGCCTCTGGCAGGAAAGACACCATCGGCACCACCTGCCCCAGCGACAGAAACGCCAGCGCACTCGCCCGCTCTGGCAGCCCCTCGCGCAGCAGGTCCGACAAGATCGACACCGCCAGATGCGCGCCAGAGGAATGGCCGACCACCAGCACCTCGTCGTAGCCCTCGGTCAGGCTGGCGCGCAATGGTGCGCGAAAGGCGGCCATCCGCGCCTCAAGCTCGGGCGGATTGGCACCGCCCGCTTGCGCCGAATAGGCATAGTCATGCATCAGATAATAGGCGAAAATCTTATTGTCCCAGCGCCGAAACAGCGACAGCGCCGCCCAGATCACCACAAGCGCCACGCCCCAGCCCAAAACCGGATGCAGCCGTGCTGCAAGCCCGCCCAGCCCCCAGCCCAGCAGGCAGGCCAGCCCCAGTTGCACCAGCAAAAACACAATCGGATAAAGCGCCGCGATCATCGGCCCCTTGCGCAGCCGCATCAGCCGAAACAGCGCACCCGAGCCGATATAGGCCCAAGCGGTGCGCAAAAGCTGCACATAAGTCGCTGCAATCCCCTGCTGCATCGAGGTTTTGACGATGTCAGACCAGACCAGAACCTCGATATCCGCCTCAGCGCGCGCCGCGCCAAACTGGCCCGCCACATGCCAACCATAGGGGCCCTTGGTGGTCTTGGGTGTCAGCTCTAAGCCATAGCCCGAGATCTGCGCCTGATCCCTGCCCTCTTTGCGGTAAAGCTCGCGATAGCGGCGCGGGTGGATAGGATCATAGCCCGGAATATAGAACACGCGACGCCGAAACGGCGCTGCGGTCTGGGCGGTGCTGTGATCGGTTTGCATCAAAGCCTCGGGTTGCTGCAACGCTATCCTGACCAGCGAATGCGGCATTTCCAAGGGCAAATTCTAGCCAAGGCTGGCCAAGAACGGCAGATGTTCCAACAGCCAATATGAAAACGACGAAAAGCCCCCCGTCAGCATCATCAACCCGATGGTCCAAAGCAGCAGGCCCATGATCCGCTCGATCCGCTCGGCATGGCGCTTGAAAAACGCAACCGCCGGCGAAAGCCGCGAGAAAAACGCGGCCACCGCCAAAAACGGCAGCCCCAAGCCTGCCGCATAGACCGCAAGCAGCGTCATGCCGCGCGCAACATTACCCTCTTGGGCGGCCAGCGACAAAATCGCGCCCAGTTGCGGGCCGATGCACGGCGTCCAGCCAAAGGCAAAGGCCAGCCCCAAAACATAGGCACCAAAGGCCGAACCGCCCTTATCGCCCGCATCCAGCCGCATCTCGCGGTCCAGAAAGCCGATGCGAAACACGCCCACAAAATGCGCGCCAAAGATCATCACCACCACGCCTGCGGCAGTCGAAAAGGTTTCGGCATTGCCAAGGAAAAACGCCCCAAAGGCCGAGGCCGCAAGGCCAAAGATCATGAAGACCGTCGAAAGCCCCAGCACAAAGAACAGCGCTGCAAGGATGGGCGAGCGTCCGCCCTTCATCTCGCTGACGGAAATTCCTGACATATAGGCCAGATAAGGCGGCACAATCGGCAGCACGCAGGGGCTAAGGAACGACAGCACCCCTGCCAAAAGCGCCACAAGCATGGCGGGGAACAGGCTTGCGTCAATGATGTCTATGCCGAACATGGGGCCTCCGTTTTGGCAGATCTAGCGCGGTTTTCGGCAAAGGTCACGCGGTTGCGGCTCACTTCCGCGTGGGGAAATGTTTCACCCATGCAATTCGCGCTGGCGCGGCGCGCGCGCGCGGGCGAAACTGCGCCCGACAAGGAGGCGAAGATGCAGTGGGACGTCGAGATTGATTGCGCGGGGCTTTTGTGCCCGCTGCCAGTGCTGCGCGCGCGCAAGCGGCTGATGGGCATGGCTGCGGGCGAGGTTTTGCGGGTGCTGGCAACCGATAAAATGGCCGCGATAGATCTGCCGCATTTTTGCGCCCAAAGCGGGCATGAGCTGCTGGGCATCAGCGAAAGCTGCGGCATCGACGTCTATCTGATCCGGCGCGGGGCCTAGAGCGAAAAAAAGGGCGGCAGGTTTCCCCGCCGCCCAAATATCTTAGCCTTCAACAGCTTAGCGTCCCAAGGACCACCAGCCGCGCTTTTTCGGCTTTGGCTCGCCATCATCGGGCTCTGCCACAGCTTCAGGCTGGGCGGCGACAGGGGCCGGTTCAGCGACAGCTTCTGGCGCTGGGGGAGCAACGGCTGCCGGAGCGGGAGCTTCGACCACGGCTGCGGGCTCTGCTGCTACAGGCGCAGGCGCTGCGGCGACTTCAGGCGCAGGCTCGGCCACAACCACAGCGGCTTTGGCGCGGCTGCGGCGTGGCTTTGGTGCGACGGCTTCGGCATCACCGACCACGGCTTCCGCAACAGGAGCGGCTGCCTTTGCACGACCACGGCCACGCGACTTTGGCTTCTCAGCCTCAGCCGCCGGAGCCTCTACCACCACCACATCGGCTTCGGCTTTGGGTTCTGCTAGCGCTTCGGCGACCACGGCCAGCTCTGGTGCAGCTGCTTCAGCAGGCGCTGCCACAGCTTCGGCGGCTTTGCTGCCACCACGAACGCGGGTGCGGCGCCTGGGACCGGCAGATTTTGCCGCATCCTCCACCACCACAGGCTGTTCAGCTGCGGTCTCTTCGGCTTCGTCATCCGCATCATCTGCGCTTGCGCCTTCGCCCATCGCCTCGCCGTTCTGGCCCGGCTTTTTGCGACGACGACGACGACGGCGCTTTTTGCCATTGCCCTGTGCGGCCTCGCCGGTCGTGGCTTCGGTGGTTTCCACCTCTTCCGCCTCTTCGACCTCATCCACTTCGTCGATCAGATCTTCGTCTTCTTCGACCACCGGCGCGCCCATCAGGCTGGCGTTGCCCGAGATCGCGGTTGGGGTTTCCGCCACGATCCGCGTCGCCGTCTTGAACTTTTCAATGGTGAAATCGGGGCTGATCATCGTCGGGTCGCATTCAATGCGCACCGCCATGCCATAGCGGGCCTCGATCAGCGCGATATGCTCGCGCTTGCCGTTGATCAGGAAGTTGACGATGCCAATCGGCGCACGCAGCAGAACTTCTTTCGACCGCTTGCGCGTGCCCTCTTCTTCCAGCGCGCGCAGAACCTGCAAGCCAAGGCTGTCGTCCGAACGGATCAGGCCGGTGCCATGGCAATGCGAACAAGGCTGCGTGGTGCTTTCCAGCATGCCCGGACGCAGACGCTGGCGCGACATCTCCATCAGACCAAAGCCGGAAATCCGGCCAACCTGAATGCGCGCGCGGTCGGTTTTCAGCTTGTCTTTCAGGCGCTTCTCGACGGCGGCGTTGTTGCGACGCTCTTCCATGTCGATAAAGTCGATCACGATCAGACCGGCCAAATCGCGAAGACGCAACTGACGCGCCACCTCTTCGGCGGCCTCGAGGTTGGTCTTCAGCGCGGTGTCCTCGATCGAGCCTTCTTTGGTAGCACGACCCGAGTTCACGTCGATGGCCACCAAGGCTTCGGTGATGCCGATCACGATATAGCCGCCCGATTTCAGCTGCACGGTCGGGTTGAACATCCCGCCCAGATAGCTTTCGACCTGATAGCGCGCGAACAGCGGCGTCGGCTCGTCATAGCGCTGCACGATTTTCGCGTGGCTTGGCATGATCATCCGCATGAAGTCTTTGGCGGTGCGATAGCCTGCCTCGCCCTCGACCAGAATTTCGTCAATTTCCGACGAATGCAGATCGCGGATCGAGCGTTTGATCAGATTGCCTTCCTCGTAGATCGCGGCGGGGGCAATCGACTTGAGCGTCAGCTCGCGGATCTGTTCCCAAAGCCGCATCAGATATTCGTAATCACGGCGAATTTCGGGCTTGGTGCGCTTGGCGCCTGCGGTGCGAATGATCAGACCTGCGCCTTCTGGCACTTCGATCTCTTGCGCGATTTCTTTCAGTTTCTTGCGGTCAGCGGCTTGGGTGATCTTGCGGCTGATGCCGCCGCCGCGCGCGGTGTTGGGCATCAGCACGCAGTAGCGGCCGGCCAGCGACAGATAGGTCGTCAGCGCAGCCCCCTTGTTGCCGCGCTCTTCTTTGACCACCTGCACCAGCATGATCTGGCGGGTCTTGATGACCTCTTGGATCTTATAGCGGCGTACGCGAGGTTTGCGCGGCGCGCTGATTTCTTCCGAGACATCTTCCTCGGCAATCGATTCAATCTCGTCATCGGTGTCCGAGGCGTGATCAATCGAACGATAAGGCGCATCGCCCTCTTCGCCAGAGCCGTGGCTGTCATCATGGTCATGGGCGTGATCGTGGTCGTGATCATGCGCTTCGGCTTCGATGGGGGCTTCGACGGGGGCTGCAACGACGGCTTCGGCTTGGCTGGTCTCAACCAAGGCGCTGTCGTTGCTGTCTTCGTCCAGATCGACGACATCCATGCCGTTGATTTCGCCGCTGTGCAGGGTTGGTGCGGGTTTTGCCGCCTCGGCACGCGGGCGCTGGTTGCGCTGTGGGCGGGGTTTCGAGCGACGGTTGTCTTCCTCGTCCTCGGCCCGGTTCAGCGCGCGTTCTTCTTCCAACAAGGCCTGACGATCCGCTGTCGGGATCTGGTAGTAATCAGGATGGATTTCGGCAAAGGCCAAAAATCCGTGCCGGTTGCCGCCGTAATCGACAAAGGCCGCTTGAAGCGAAGGCTCCACCCGGGTGACTTTGGCAAGATAGATGTTTCCGGCAAGTTGGCGTTTGTTCAGGGTTTCAAAATCGAACTCTTCGACCTTGTTTCCATCCACCACGACGACCCGAGTTTCCTCGGCATGTGTGGCGTCGATAAGCATTTTCTTAGACATATTGATCCATTGCGCCCAGCAGGAAATCTTCGCCTTGGCGGACCAAAGCGAGGGGAAAACATGTCAGGGCGGCTTGTTCGGGCGGCTGCGCGCAACGCAAGACGCAAGGCAGCGCCCTGTGGGCGCCCCTCGTCAGTCATTGCCAATGTCGCGCACATCATCGCGGTTCACGTCTGAGCGGCTTTTAGGCGCCCACCTTAAAAAGCACGCTTATGTCTGTTTTATCAGTCACTTACGCGCAATGCTCCGACCTTTCGGTCGATCTTAAGCCACTGGTTTCGGCGCGCAAAGGCGCATCACAGCACAGCGGCAGGGAATGTCGTGGCCACGCAACGTGACCTGATTTCACCCTAGTGGCAAACAGGGCCATCTGACAATGGGTGATTTGCGCAGAATGCGGTGTAAACAACCCAAGCGCGATCTAAACATAGTCCGATCGGCTGAGCGCGTATTTCGCCATCTTTTCGTTCAGCGTGCGGCGCGGCAGGCACAGCTCGTCCATCACCGCCGTAATGCTGCCCTTGTGGCGGCGCATGGTGTTGTCGATCAACATGCGCTCGAAGGCCTCGACATAGTCTTTCAGCGGCTTGCCTTCGGTGGTCAGCGCCGGGCCAGAGGCCTCGTTATCGGCCATCAGCAGGCTGGCAATCGACCCCGAACCGCGGCGGTTTTGCAGCACCGCGCGTTCTGCGATATTGACCATCTGGCGCACATTGCCCGGCCAAGGCGCTTGCAACAATTGGGCGGCCTCTTGCGCGGTGACTTGCGGGGCATCGCAGCCATATTCTTCGGCGAATTGCTCGCTCGCACGGGTGAACAGCGTCAGGATGTCTTCGCCACGCGCGCGCAGCGGTGGGCAAATGATCGTCATCGCGCCCAAGCGGTAAAACAGATCGGGCCGCAGCACATCTTCCAGCGTTTTATCGGGCGCATGTTCGTTGCAGATCGCGATGATCCGCGTTTCGGGGGGCAGACCCTGTTCGTTGATCAGCGTCAGAAGGCGCGATTGCAAACCATGGCTCAGGCTTTCGATGTCTTCCAGACAGAGCGTGCCGCCGCGTGCATCCTCGATCATCGGCAGATTGCCATCCTCGGAGGGGCCAAACAGCTTGGCCGCCAGCTGATCTTCGCCCCAAGCCGCACAAGACACGGTGATGAATTTCTTTGACGCGCGCGGCCCCACCGCATGCAGCGCATGGGCGACCAGTGTTTTGCCGGTGCCGGTTTCGCCGTCAATCAGCACATGGCTGTCGGCTTGGCCCAGATCGAGGATATCTTCGCGCAGCCGCTCCATCGCGGGGCTGGCCCCGACCAGCTTTTTCATCAAGACCGAGCCGTCTGAAAGCTCTTTGCGCAGCGCGCGATTGTCCAGCGTCAGGCGGCGCGCGATGGTGGCGCGTTTGGCAAGTTCGGTCATCCGGTCTGGGTTAAACGGCTTTTCCAGAAAATCATAAGCCCCGATCCGCATCGCTTCGACCGCCATCGGCACATCGCCGTGGCCGGTGATCATGATCACCGGCAGGCCCGAATCCATGCCCATCAGACGTTTCAGAAACGCCATCCCGTCCATGCCCGGCATTTTGATATCCGAGACCACAACCCCCGGCCAATCCGGCCCCAGCGTCTTCAGCGCTTCTTCGGCACTGGCAAAGGTTTCGGTGTCAAAGCCCGACAGCGCCAGCCACTGGCTGATCGAGGCGCGCATATCGGCCTCGTCATCCACGATCGCCACTTTCATTGCCCGTGCCATACCACCCTCATTCCGCTGCTTTGGTTTCTGTGCCCAAGACGGGCAATTGTATCTCAAAGACCGCGCCACCCTCATCGGCATTGCGCGCGGTCAAACGGCCCCCCAGATCGGTGACAATCCCAGAAGAGATCGCCAGCCCAAGGCCAACCCCGTCTCCGGGTTTCTTGGTGGTGTAAAACGGCTCGAACACCGAGCCGATTTCCGAAATACCTGTGCCATTGTCGCGCACCGCCAAAATCGCGGTCTCGCCCAGCGACAGCAACAGGTCAATCTGCGGGTCTTTCACATCCTTGGTGGCATCCAGCGCATTGCGCAGCAGGTTGATAATCACCTGTTCCAGCCGCAATCGATCGGCCATGACCATCACTGGCTGGCGCGGCACGGTGCGGGTGATCTTGACCACGCGCTGTTTCAGCTGCGGCTCCATCATCGCCAGCGCCGAGGACACACAAGCGCGCATATCCACCGGCTCAAAGGCCTCACCACCCTTGCGGGCATAGGATTTCAGCTGCCGCGTGATCGCGCCCATGCGGTCAATCAGATCGTCGATGCGCTGAAACGACGACAGCGCCTCGTCGGGGCGTTTGCGCTGCAACAACAGCCGCGCGCCCGCCAGATAGGTTTTCATCGCTGCAAGCGGTTGGTTCAACTCATGGCTGACCGCCGCCGACATCTCGCCCAAGGCTGCCAGTTTTGACGATTGCGCCAGCGTCAGCTCGGCCACCTCAAGGTTCTTTTGCGCCTTTTCCCGCTCGGCAATCTCACGCGACAGCCGCGCGTTCAGCAGACGCAATTCCGCCGATTCCCGCTGGAACGACATCGACTGCGACCAGGCCCTGCGCGACAAAAGATAAAACGTCAGCGCAGCCAGTATCGCAAAGCCCATGATTTCAAGCGCAATGACGCCATTCACCCTTTCGCGCACGGAATCGTAAGCGGTAAAGGTCAGCATGCGCCAGCCCTGAAACGGCACCCGTGCCTCGGTGCGCAGCACGGCCTCGCCCGACAGATAAGCATCGGGTGGGTTCTGCGCCCATTCGGTGGCGTTTTTCAGCGCCCGATCCAAGGCCGAAGCGCTGTCAACCGAGGTAAGCGCCTGATCTATCGGCTTGCTGCGCCAAGAAGAGTTGGTCGCCAAAATCACCGTGCCTGCGGAATCTGTAACCACCACCGCATCTTGCAGCCCCGCCCAAGCGCGTTCATGCTTCATCATATCGACCGCCACGACGATGGCGCCAAGGATCTGGCCGTTTGCCTCGATCACCCGCGAATAGGTGAAATCAAAGCCACCACCCTCCTGCGGGCTGGCCGAAAACACGGTATCGCGCGAGCGCAGCGCATCGACAAAATAGGGTGCGCTGCGGTGGCTTGCGCCCAGAACATTGCGATTGGTCGCCCCCACGGCAAAGCCGTGCCGATCCAGCAGCATGATCGAGGCCACACCAATCTCACGCTGCACTTCGATCAGACGCAGGGTTGTGCCGATAAAATTGCTTTTGACCAAGGCATCCCGGATCGCCGGATCATCGGCCAAAAGCAAAGGTACAACCGAGGTGCGTTGCAACTCGGAAATGATATTGCCGGAATAAAGCGCAAGCCGCAGTTCGGCGCGATTGCGGGTGGTTTCGGTGAACCGCTCACTCAGCCAGCGATTTGTGGTCAGCACCACAGCAATCGCCAGCAACATCAAAAGCATAACCGCCAGCCGAATGCCCCATGACACACCGGTTTCTGACTCGTTCAGCTGATTTGATCTTTGGCGCATACGCATGGGCACAGTTTAAGCTCTGCCGCTTTGCGCCTCAAGCAGGGGCGCTTTAGGCAAGCGCCATCCCGCCCATCAGGGCTGCAAACAGCGCGGCCCCATCGGTGCCGCCTGCGGCTGCATCCACAACCCGCTCGGGGTGCGGCATCATCCCCAGCACACGACGATTTGCCGACAACACGCCGGCGATATCGGCCACAGCACCATTTGGGTTCTGGCTATAGGTAAAGGCCACGCGATCTTCGGCCTGCAACTGCGCCAAACCTTCGGCGTCGATGGTGTAATTGCCATCATGATGCGCCACAGGCACCGAAATCTCGGCCCCCTTGGCATAGCCTGCGGTAAAGGCGCTGTCGGTGGTCGCAACCTTAAGCCCAACGGTCTTGCAGATAAACTTCAGCCCTGCATTGCGCATCAAAGCGCCGGGCAGCAACTGCATCTCGGTCAGAACCTGAAAGCCGTTGCAGATTCCCAGCACATAGCCGCCGCGTGCCGCATGGGTCTGGATTGCCGCTGCAATCGGGCTTTGCGCCGCAATCGCGCCGCAGCGCAGATAATCGCCAAAGGAAAAGCCACCCGGCACGCCGACGACATCGACGCCCTGCGGCAACGTGCTATCTTTATGCCAAACCCGCGCAACCTCGAAACCGGCGCGCTCAAAAGCAACGGCAAGATCACGGTCGCAATTGGACCCCGGAAAGGTAACGACAGCGGCTTTCATGGACAGGCTCCGATCTTACAGGATTTCGACGCGGTAGCTTTCGATCACCGCATTGGCGAGCAGCTTGTCGCACATGGCATCGACAGCGGTTTTGGCAGCGGCGGCATCGGTTTCGGCCAGATCAAGCTCGATCACCTTACCCTGACGCACCCCGTTTACCCCGGCAAACCCCAAGCTGCCCAGCGCATGGCGCACGGCCTCACCCTGCACATCCAGAACTCCAGCTTTCAACATGACAGTCACGCGCGCTTTCATAGCTTTCCCTTCAGGCTCAGGTTTCGCCGCCCCATACCGCCCCACGTCGCGCACGACAAGGGGTCAGTTGATCAGCGTTGGTTTCATCGGATGCGTCACATTCGAGGGCAGAACCCCCAAGCGCCGCGCAAGTTCGGTATAGACGTCGGGCAAAGGCCCCGGTTCGGCCAAAGGCAGGCCATCGCCACGATCGACCACGGGGCGCATATCCCACAACCGGCAGCTGTCTGGCGTGATCTCATCGGCCACGATCAGCCGCATGAAATCGCCATCCCAGACCCGGCCAATCTCCAGCCGGAAATCTGCCAGCCGAATGCCGATGCCCAGCATCACACCCGACAAAAAGTCATTCACCCGCAGCGAAAGCGCAATGATATCATCCAGATCCTGCTGGGTGGCCCAGTTAAAGGCGACGATATGTTCTTCGGCGACCATCGGCAACTGAAGCCGGTCGTCCTTTAGGTAATATTCCACAATCGGGCGCGGCAGCGGCGTGCCTTCGGGAATGCCCAAACGCTCGGCCAATTCGCCTGCGGCAAAGTTGCGCACCACGACTTCAAGCGGAATGATCTCGGCCATCCGCACCATCTGCTCGCGCATGTTCAAACGGCGGATGAAATGCGTCGGCACCCCGACCGAATTCAGCCCCGCCATAAAGAATTCTGACAGCCGGTTGTTCAACACGCCCTTGCCTTCAACAGCCGCAGGGGCCGCCTCTTGCGCGGTGGGCGCGGAATCATCCTTGAAATATTGGATCAGAGTGCCCGGTTCCGGTCCTTCATAAAGGATCTTCGCCTTGCCCTCGTAAACCTTCTTCCTGCGCGCCATGGATGCTCCGATACGAAAAGGCCGATAGGGTGGCATAGTCCACCCCTGCCCCTGTTGACTGCGCTATAGTCCAAGCCAAGCCCTGCGGCAAGGCGCGCAACCCCGATAATGGCGCGCAAAGCGGCGGCTGTGCGGCCAAAGTGGCTTTCCCACTTGAAGCGCGCGGCACAGATGGGCATATGGAAGGCAATATTTCCTGACCAAGAGGGCCTGCCATGACCAGCTTTGACAACCGCGAACACGCCTTTGAAGCCAAATTCGCGCATGACGCCGAAATGCAGTTTCGCGCCGAAGCCCGCCGCAATAAGCTGGTTGGCCTTTGGGCCGCCGCTTTGCTGGGCAAAACCGGCGAAGAGGCGGACGCCTATGCGCTGAGCGTGATTGCCGCCGATTTTGAAGAAGCCGGCATCGAAGATGTGGTGCGCAAAGTCGCCGCTGATCTGGCAGGCAAAGCCAGCGAAGACGAGGTGCGCGCGCAAGTGGGCGCTTTGTTGGCTGTCGCGAAATCGCAGCTTATGGCTGAATTCTAAGCCCGGGCTTATCACATCTGTCTTTGGGCCGCCCCGTCACGGGGGCGGCCCTTTTTTATGCCGCGGCGGCGGCTTAAATTTCACTACAATTTGAAGTGTTAAGCTCATCTTTGCCCAATTGCGCGACACCTAGGCTCTGGGGTCGCGGGGTCGGGCATGAAACACCACATCAAATCCGCGCAGGCTTTGGCCCGCGCAGAGGATCATACGGTCCATTGGCTGAAATTTGGCCTGCGCGCGGCGCTGTCTGTGCTGGTCTCGCTTGGCTTTATCTGGCTCCTGCTGCAACGGCTGAACCACATCGATCTGGCAGAGCTTCTTGCAGGATTTGAACGACTTAGCCCCGAAAGCTGGCTGGGGGCACTGGCGCTTACGGTGGTAAGCTTTACCGCCATTGGTCATTATGACGCGGCGCTGCACCAGCATCTGGGCAGCGCGGTTGCTCCGGCTGTTGCGCGCCGCGCGGGCATCTGTGCGATTGCGGTGTCGCAAACGCTGGGCCTCGGGCTGCTGACCGGATCGATTCTGCGCTGGCGGCTGTTGCCAGGCACCTCGCTTTGGCAGGCCACACGATTAACCGCGCTGGTAGCTTTGTCGTTTCTGGCGGGCTGGGGCTTTGTCACCGCGCTGACGCTGTGCCTTTTGCCCGATGCGCCGTTCCGACTGCCTGCGAGTTTGGCCTTGGGGCTGCTTTGTCTTACTGGCGCGGTTGCGCTCGCCCCGCCGGTCTGGGCCAAGGCGCTGCCGAATGGCTTTACCCTTGCCAAACTGGGGGGGCTGACGGCGATTGACACATTTGCGGCGGCGGCGGCACTGTGGATGCTGTGCCCGCCCGAGATGGCGCTGCCCTTTGCAACCCTGCTGCCTGCCTTTTTGCTGGCCTTTGGCGCGGGTTTGATCTCGGGCGCACCAGGCGGTGTCGGCCCTTTCGAAATGGCGCTGCTGGCGCTTTTGCCCAGCCAGCCCGAAGCCGCCCTTTTGACGGCGGTTCTGGCATGGCGAGCCTGCTATTACGCGCTGCCCGCGCTTTTGGGCGCGGCGGCTGCGCTTCACGGCAGCAAACCCTGCACCGAGGCGCCCGCTGCAACTGCTTGGCAGCTTTTGCGCTTGGCCAAACGCGCCGAATCCGGCTTGGCGCTGCAAGGCGAGCATCAGCTGATCGCAGCCCCCCCACAGGCGGCGTTGTTGGTCGCACGCACGCGACATTTTGTCGTGGGTCTGTTTGATCCAATTGCCGCGCGCGCGCCCGCAGAGCTGGCTGCAAGCTTAAGGCATCTCCAAAAAACTGCCCGCGCCGCCAATTGCAGCATGGCCTTTTACAAAGCCAGCGCCAGAACCGCCGTCACGGCGCGCGCCGCAGGGCAAGCCTGCCTGCGCATCGCGCAAGAGGCGGTTATCGAGCCCGCGCGCTATCAACTGGACAGCCCCCGCCGCGCCGGTCTGCGTCGCAAGCTGCGCCGCGCCTCCCAAGCCGGTCTGCACATCAGCCAACCCAGCGTGCAGCGCGACTGGGCGAAGCTACGCGCGCTGGCTGAAGATTGGGCGAAACTGCATGGCGGCGAGCGCGGCTTTTCTATGGGACGGTTTTGCCCGCACTATTTGAACTACCAAAGGCTTTATATTGCTTGGCAAAACGCGGCACCGATTGCCTTTGTCAGCTTTCACATCGGTAAAAACGAATGGACGCTGGATCTGATGCGCCATGGCGCGGCGCTGCCCGATGGCTGCATGCATCTGCTGATCCAGACTGCGATCGAAGATGCCGCCCGGCTGGGGGTGGCGCGGCTGTCACTGGCAGCAGTGCCGGAATGCCGGCTGAAAAATCGGCTGCTGAACCGCCTCTTGGGGCGGATGACGGCGCAAACTCAGGGGCTTGTGCGGTTCAAATCCAGCTTTGCGCCGCGCTGGCAGCCGCTTTATCTGACCGCACCAAACCCCGCCGCTCTTTTGGCCGCCGCAGCCGAGATTGCCCAAGCCATCCACCACCCCGCCCCGCTGCGCCCACCAAACCCGCGCGCAATCGAACATGATCATGCAGAGTTTGAATTTGCCTCTGACGCCACGGCATGGCAGAGACAAAAGGAATGAAGTCTGACGAGGTATTCCATGGACGCGCTTTCAAATCTGCTTGCAACCCGTGATTGGCTGATGGCCGATGGCGCGACGGGCACCAATCTGTTCAACATGGGCCTCTCGGCGGGCGAGCCACCAGAGTTCTGGAACAGCGACAAGCCCGACAATATCCGCCAGCTTTACCGCGCGGCCGTCGAGGCGGGGTCGGATATTTTTCTGACCAATACCTTTGGCGGCAACGCCAGCCGGCTGAAACTGCACGGGGCGCAGGGCCGCGTGCGCGAGTTGAACCGTCTTGGTGCCGCACTTGGCCGCGAGATTGCCGATGCCTCGGGGCGCAAGATTGTGGTTGCAGGCTCGATCGGGCCGACGGGTGAGATTTTCGAGCCGATGGGCACACTGACCCATGCCGCTGCGGTCGAGATGTTTCACGAACAGGCCGAAGGGCTGAAAGAGGGCGGCGCGGATGTGCTTTGGGTCGAGACCATCTCGGCGCCCGAAGAATATGCCGCGGCGGCAGAGGCCGCAGCGCTGGCGGGCATGCCTTGGTGCGGCACGATGAGCTTTGACACCGCAGGGCGCACCATGATGGGCACCACTTCGGCTGCGATGGCTGCAATGGTGGATGCGCTGGCAAACCCGCCGCTGGCCTTTGGCGCAAATTGCGGCGTAGGTGCCTCGGATCTGCTGCGCACGGTGCTGGGCTTTGCTGCTGCGGGGTCAGCGCGGCCGCTGATTGCCAAGGGCAACGCCGGCATTCCGAAATATCACGACGGCCATATCCATTATGACGGCACCCCCGAGTTGATGGCCGAATATGCGGTTTTGGCACGCGATGCCGGGGTGAAAATCATCGGCGGCTGCTGCGGCACCATGCCAGAGCATCTGAAGGCGATGCGGGCCGCACTGGAAAGCCGCCCCAAGGGCCCGACACCGTCTTTGGAAGATATTGCCGCCAAAATGGGCGGATTTTCATCGGCCTCGGATGGCACCGGCGACACCTCGGGCGACCCCAAGCGCGAAAGACGCGGGCGGCGCGGCTAAATCACAGGGAAGAGGGGGCGCTGCCCCCAAGCGGCGCTTGCCAAGGCAAGAGCCGCTTCCCCCGGGATATTTGTGCCAAGATGAAAGCCTAGAACAGGGTGAGCTGATCGCCTGCGCGTGGTGGTGGCGCAAAGAGGTCGCAGCGCAGCGGCGGCAGTTTGACCGCAAGGCCGAGCCTGTCGATCGCGATATTGAAGCGGCGAGCCAAGAGATCGGCCCAGAGCCCGTGACCGCGCATGCGGGTGCCAAAGCTGGGGTCATAGTCTTGGCCGCCCTGCATCTCGCGCAGGCGCGCCATCACCTTAGTGGCGCGGTCGGGGGCGTGTTGGGCAAGCCAGTCTTGAAACAAAGGCGAGACCTCGCGCGGCAGGCGCAGCGGGATATAACTTGCGGCCGAGGCGCCGGCACTTTTTGCGGCGGCGAGCAGGTTTTCGACTTCGTGATCGGTCAGGCCCGGGATCACCGGCGCGATCATCACGCGCACCGGAATGCCGGCCTGCGCCAGCCGTTCGATACTCTGCAAGCGGCGGGCCGGCGCAGGCGCGCGCGGCTCCATCCGGCGCGAGAGGTCAGGGTCGAGGGTGGTGAGCGAGATGCCGACGCGCAAAAGGCCTTGGGCGGCAAGATCGGCGAGGAGATCGAGATCGGCCTCGATCAGCGCGCCTTTGGTGGTGATGGCAACGGGATGGCGGAAGGCGTGCAGCACGCAGAGAAGCTCGCGCATCACGCCATATTGCGCCTCGATCGGTTGGTAGGGGTCGGTATTGGTGCCAAGCGCCATCACCGCGACGCGGTAGCTTTTGGCGCGCAGCTCGTGCTCTAGCACCGCGCCAAGGCCCGGGCGGGCGATTAGCCGGGTTTCGAAATCCAACCCCGGCGAGAGGTTCAGATAGGCATGGCTGGGGCGGGCATAGCAATAGATGCAGCCATGTTCACAGCCACGATAGGGGTTTATTGCGCGGTCAAACGGCAAATCAGGCGAGCGATTGTAGCTGATGGCCGAGCGCGCCACCTCGACCCGCGTTTGCGTGCGCAGCATCTGCGGATCGGGCGGATGCCAACCATCGGCGATGGCGTTGCGGGTCTGGCCTTCGAACCGGCCCATGGCGTTTTCCAGCGCGCCACGGCCGCGCGTCTGAAGCCCCAAAGGCAGGGTGGTTTTCAGATCATCCATCAGTCAAAATTAGAACAAAGCAGCAACGAATCCAAGCGATTTCTTTAATGCGACCTCTTGAAGTCGGCTTTCACTTGGCGCATGTCGCAAATCGAAAAGTGTCTAACGGGCTTTGGCCTCATCACCCTAGTAACTGCCCAAGGAGTTCCAAGATGGCCGACGACGAAATCATCCTGTCCGAGCTTTCGGATGACGAACTCGTGCTGCAAATGCACGATGACCTTTATGACGGCCTGAAGGAAGAGATTGAGGATGCCGTAAACATCCTGATCGAACGCGGCTGGGCCCCCTATGATGTGCTGACCAAGGCTTTGGTCGCCGGCATGACCATCGTGGGTGCTGACTTCCGCGATGGCATCTTGTTCGTGCCAGAGGTGCTTTTGGCCGCCAATGCGATGAAGGGTGGCATGTTCATCCTGAAGCCGCTTTTGGTTGCGACCGGCGCGCCGCGCATGGGCAAAATGGTGATCGGCACCGTCAAGGGCGACATCCATGACATCGGCAAGAACCTTGTCGGCATGATGATGGAAGGCGCGGGCTTTGAGGTGCGCGATCTTGGCATCAACAATTCGGTCGAGAAGTATCTGGAAGCGCTGGAAGCAGAGCAGCCTGATATCCTTGGCATGTCGGCTTTGTTGACCACCACCATGCCCTATATGAAGGTCGTGATCGACACGATGAAGGAAAAAGGTCTGCGCGATGACTATATCGTGCTGGTCGGCGGCGCACCGCTGAACGAAGAGTTCAGCAAGGCCATCGGCGCTGACGCCTATTGCCGTGACGCAGCCGTTGCTGTCGAAACCGCCAAAGCTTTGGTGTTGCGCAAGCACAATCAAGCCAACGCCTAAATCCGATCACTTTCGTGCAATGAATCGCCTCGGGCCCTTGTCCCGAGGCTTTTTCATAGCCACGTTAGCAGGGAGATCGGAGGACGTCATGCCATTGCCAACTTTCCTATTCCTGATTCTGACAGTGCTTCTTGCCGCGGGGCTAAGCATCACCTTGGTGCATATGACTGGGGCTTCGATGGTCTGGCTGGGCCTGCTGGCGTTGTTTGCCGCTTGGGGTGTGCGCGGGCTGAAATGGCTTTAGCGCTGGACGACGGCACGCTGACCGAGGTTGGCTTGCCGCCAAGTCATCAAGGCCGGATCTTGCTGATCGCTTGCGGGGCCTTGGCGCATGAGGTGCTGGCGCTGAAACGGCAGAACGGCTGGGATCACATGGATCTGCAATGCCTGCCCGCCAATCTGCACCTTTACCCCGAGAAGATCACCGAAGCGGTCGCCGCAGCCGTGGCGCAATACCGCAGAGCCTATCAAAGCCTGTTTGTGCTTTACGCCGATTGCGGCACCGGCGGGCTTTTGCAGGCCAAGTGCCAAGAGCTTGGCGTCGAGATGATCGCGGGCCCGCATTGCTATTCGTTTTTCGAAGGCAACGCGGTTTTCGCCGAAAAGGCCGAGACCGAATTTACCGCATTTTATCTGACCGATTTTCTGGTGCGCCAGTTTGATGCCTTTGTCTGGCGCCCGATGGGTTTGGATCGCCATCCGCAGTTGCGCGACATGTATTTTGGCAATTACACCAAGCTGGTCTATCAGGCGCAGACCGACGATCCCGCGCTGGACCTGAAGGCCGAAGACTGCGCCAGACGGCTTGGCCTGGCTTACGAGCGCCGCTTTACCGGCTATGGTGATCTTGCCACGACCATGGCTGCGGTCGCAAAAGGCTAAGGCGCAGAGAAAGCTTGCCCAAAGCCACCGCGCCCAATTGGCAAGCCCCCTGCAAAAGCCTATCTTTGCGCCATGGCCGCTTTGAACCCGATCTTTGATGCACTTGCTGACCTGCGCAGCTTTCTGGGTGACCGGCTGTCGACGGCTGCGCCGATCTTGGCGCAACATGCGCAAAGCGAAACCCATATCACGGCGCGCGCGCCCGATGCGGTGGCCTTTCCAAACAGCACCGAAGAGGTGGCACGCATTGCCGCCGTTTGTGCCAGCCACGCCATGCCGATGGTGGGTTGGGGGGCAGGCAGCTCGCTTGAAGGCCATGCTTTGGCGGTGCAGGGTGGGCTGACGGTTGATTTTCGGCTGATGAATCAGATCCTTGCCGTCTACCCCGAGGATATGTTGGTTGTGGTGCAACCCGGCATCACGCGCGAAAGGTTGAACCTGGATCTGCGCGACACGGGCCTGTTCTTTCCCGTCGATCCCGGCGCAAATGCCAGCCTTGGCGGCATGGCCTCGACCAGGGCTTCGGGGACAACGACGGTGCGTTATGGCTCGATGCGCGACAATGTGCTGGGACTTGAGGTGGTGCTGGCAGGCGGGCGGGTAATCCGCACTGGCAGCTCGGCGCCGAAAACCGCTGCTGGCTATGATCTGACAGCACTGATGGTGGGATCAGAAGGCACTTTGGGACTGATCACCGAGCTGACGCTGCGCCTGCATGGCCAGCCCGAGGCGGTTTCCGCCGCGACCTGCGGCTTTGCCGACATCGCATCGGCGGTCGATTGCGTGATTGCCACCATTCAGACCGGCCTGCCGATGGCGCGGATCGAGTTTCTGGACGAAGCCAGCGTGCGCGCCTGCAACGCCTTTCACGCCACCGCCCTGCCCGAGCAGCCACAGCTTTTGGTCGAATTTCACGGCAGTCCCGCAAGCGTGCAGGAACAGGCCGAACGCTTTGGCGCGATTGCGCGCGAATTTGGCGGCAGCGCCTTTGCTTGGGCGCGTGCGGCGGAAGACCGCAACCGGCTTTGGCGGATGCGCCATCAGGCATATCCAGCCATTCTGGCTATGCGTCCGGGGGCCACCGCCTATGTCACCGACGTCTGCGTGCCGATCTCGGCGCTGGCGCAAGCGGTGCTGGAAACCCAAGCCGATATCGCCGCCAGCGGCATCACCGGCCCGATCTTGGGCCATGTGGGCGATGGCAATTTTCACGCGATCCTTTTGGTGTCGCATGACAATCCTGCCGAACATCTTGCAGCCGAGCGTCTGTCCACCCGCATGGCCGAACGCGCGCTGCGTTTGGGTGGCACGGTGACGGGCGAGCATGGCATCGGCTTTGGCAAGCTGCATATGATGGCCGCCGAACATGGCGCGGCCTGGACGGTGATGGGCCAGATCAAACGCGCGCTTGATCCGCATAACCTTATGAATCCTGGAAAGCTGGTACCCCAAAAATGACTCCCGAAGATTTCCCTCGGCTTTTCGCCGCCGCCTTTGCCGCGCGCGATGCCAGCCAAATGGCCGCTTTCTTTCAACCCGACGCCACCTTTGGCAGCCTGACTGGCCTTTGGGTGGAAACCCCCGAAGAGATTTTGGCAGGATTCGAGGCCGAAATGACCGGCGTCTTCAAATCCGCACGGCTGGTGACGGGTAAAGGCACGCTGCGCGATTTGTCGCCCGAGGCCACGCTGCTGCGGCAACGCTATACGGTTTCGGGCGCACAAGACGAACAGGGGGGCGAACTGCCGCGCTTTGCCGCCATGCTGGTTGCCGTGCTGGAAAATGGCCGCGATGGCTGGCAGGTGCAGGCGATGACCTTTATCGCCCTGCCCTGATTAGCCCAAAAGCGCGCGCGCAGCCTCGCGCGCGGCTTCGGTGACGCTGTCGCCAGATAGCATCCGCCCGATCTCTTCGATGCGCTCGTCAGGGTTCAGCGGCACCACGGTGGAGAGGGTCTGGCCCTTGACCACCCGCTTTTCCACCCGCCAATGATGCCCGCCCAAGGCCGCCACTTGCGGCGAATGGGTCACCACCAAGACCTGCGCTTGGCCTGCCAGTGATTTCAGACGGCGGCCAACCGCATCAGCGGTCGCCCCGCCCACGCCGCGGTCGATCTCGTCAAAGATCAGCGTCAGACCCGGCGTGTCGCCGGTCAGACAGACCTTCAACGCCAGCAAGAACCGCGACAATTCCCCGCCCGAGGCGATTTTGTTCAAAGCCCCCGCCGGCGCGCCGGGGTTGGTGGCCACGGTGAATTGCACCGCATCGACGCCTTCGGGGCCCTGTTCACCCAAGCTGACTTCGGTGGTGAAAACCGCGCGCTCCATCTTCAGCGGTGCGAGTTCCGCCGCCATCGCACGGTCCAGCCGTTGTGCAGCCGCACGGCGCGCCTTGGTCAGCGCCATCGCCTCGCGCTGAAAGCTGCGCTGCGCCTCGGCCAAGGTCTGTTCCAGCTTGGCAATGCCCGCCGCCCCGCCATCAATCGCCGCAAGCCGCAGCCGCAGGCCATCAGCAAAGCCGCCCAGATCATCGGCCAAAACGCCATGCTTGCGGGCCAAAGCGCGGATCGCAAACAAACGCTCTTCCATCGCATCAAGTTCAGAGGGGTTGAAATCCAACTGCCGCAAGCAGCTTTCGACCCCCGCCTGCGCATCGCCCAATTCGATCAGCGCGCGCCCCAAAGCGGCAAGCGGCGCGTCAAGCTGGCCATTGGCACGGTCCGATGCGCCCTCTAGCCAGCGCATCGCCTCGCGCAGCGTCGCCTCGCCACCATCGGTCAGGCCGGCATAGGCGCGCTGAATGTCGGCGCGGATCTTGGCCGCGCCCTGCATCATCCGCCGCTTGGCGTCCAAGGTCGCCTCTTCGCCCTGCTCAGGCGCCAGCTTATCCAGCTCTGCCACCGCATGGCGCAGATAGTCTTCCTCGACCTGCGCGCGTTCAAGCGCCGCTGTCGCCTGCGCCAAAGCATCGCGCGCCGCTGATTGCGCCCGCCATGCCGCACGCGCGGCTGTCAGATCGACGCCTGCGAAATCGTCCAGCAGATTGCGATGCCCGCGCGGATTAAGCAGGCCACGGTCATCATGCTGGCCGTGCAACTCGACCAAAGTGTCCGACAGCTCGCGCAGAACCTCGCCCGAAACGCGCCGATCGTTGATATAGGCGGTCTTGCGGCCATCGGCGGTGTTCACCCGCCGCAGGATCAACTCGTCAGGATCAGGAAAGCCCGCTGCCGCCAGAACCGCCCGCGCGGCATGGCCCGCAGGCAGATCAAATTCGGCCGTGACCTCGCCTTGTGCTGCGCCTGCGCGCACCAATTCCGCCCGCCCGCGCCAGCCAAGCACAAAGCCCAAAGCATCAAGCAGAATGGACTTTCCCGCGCCAGTCTCGCCAGTCAGCACATTCAGACCAGGTGCGAATTCAAGGCTGAGATGGTCAATGATCAGCACATCGCGAATATCAAGGCTACGCAGCATCGCCCACACCATAGGCCGCCGCCGCTTTTGCGGTGATCACAGCCACTGCCCCTTGATCATCTGGCGGTAAACCTGCGCCAACCAATTCGAGCCCTTTGGCTTTGGCTCCAAACCCTTGTCTTTCAACAGCTTGAAGCTGTCCTCGTAAAAGGGGCTGGATTGATAGTTATAGCCCAAAATCGCGCCAGCCGTCTGCGCCTCGTCTGTCAGACCCAGCGCCAGATAGGCTTCAACCAGACGGTGCAACGCCTCGGCGGTATGGCTTGAGGTTTGGAAATCTTGCACAACGGCGCGGAACCGGTTGATCGCCGCCGCGTAATTGCCGCGTTTCAGATAATAGCGGCCAATTTCCATGTCTTTCGAGGCCAGATGATCAAAGGCCATCTCGAATTTCAGCTGCGCCGATTTTGCGTATTCGCTGTCTGGATATTGCTCGATCACCACCCGCAGCGCCTGTAAGGCCTGATAGGTCAGCCCCTGATCGCGGCCAACCTCGTCAATCTGATCGTAATAGGACAGTGCCAGAAGATAGGCCGCATAGGCTGTGTCTTCCTCACCCGGATAATAATCCAGATAGCGCTGCGCCGCGGTGCGGGCTTCTTCGTATTTCTTGAATTTATGCAAGGTAAAGGCCTGCATGATCAGCGCGCGCTTGGCCCAAGCCGAATAGGGGTAAAGGCGCTCGACCGTCTGAAAGTATTCCAGCGCTTGGCCCTTTTTGGCGGATTTATCCTCAAGCAGGAATTCGCCGCGCTTAAAGATGTCTTCGGCGCTCAGTGTCTCAAGCGGCACATCGTTGGTTTTCTGCGCCGCACAAGCTGCCAGCGTGCCGAGCAAAACCGCACCGCACAGCATCCGCAGCGCTTTCCCTGACTGTCTGCCTGCCATCTTCCGCCTACCTTAATTTCCCGCGCAAGAGCCACCGCTAAGGGTCGCGCTCATCACGCTTTGCAAACACCTATCACAGAAAAATCGCCGGCGCAAAATGGCTTTCTTAAGCTTTGGCGGTTTCGCTTCACTATAAATCAGCTGGCAGCAAACCGACCCGCGCGCAAGGCCGATGCTAACGCGGCAGATCGCCGCGATGCACACCAACGCCGGGCAATTTGCCACCGGTATGGCCTTCGCAATTGTGATAGGCCCAAGCGTCAGGCTGGGCAAACAGCGCGCGTAACAGCTTGTTGGTCAAGGCATGCCCCGCACGCACGCCGGTATAGCGGCCCAAGAGCGGCGCGCCAGCCAAAGCCAAATCGCCCATCGCATCCAGCATCTTGTGGCGCACAGGCTCGTCGGCATGACGCAGGCCGCCCGGCGACAGCACATTCGAGCCGTCAAAAACCACCGCGTTTTCCAGCGTGCCGCCCAAAGCCAGCCCACGTTCGCGCATCGCAATCACATCCGCATTGCGGCAAAATGTTCGGCTGTTGGACAGTTCACGCACAAAAGCGCCATTTGCCATGTTCAAGACCATCGACTGCTGGCCAATTGCGGCTTCGGCGAAATCAATGCGGAAGTCGATTTCCAGCATTTCAGAAGGTTCCAGCCGTGCCACCGCATCGCCATCGCGCACTTCAACTGCGCGAAGCACCCGTATGGCCAATACCGGCGCGTCTTGCACCAGAATGCCCGCTGTCAGAATGCCGTCTACGAAAGGTGCAGCCGAGCCGTCTAAAATTGGAACCTCTGGCCCATCCACCTCGATCAGCGCATTGCTTATTGCAGAGCCAGCCAAGGCCGCCATCACATGCTCAATCGTCGAGACCGACACGCCAGCGTCATTGGCAATCAACGTACAAAGCTTTGAGGGCACAACCGCATCCCAAACGGCAGGAATCCGCGCATCCTGCGCCCCAACATCGCTGCGCAGGAACCAAATCCCATGCCCAACCGGAGCTGGATGAATTTTCAGCGTCACAGCCGCACCAGAGTGCAGGCCCTTGCCCTGAAAAACAGCCGTGGATTTTAGCGAATACTGCAACAAAACTCTCCGATGTGGGCGAAATGCACAGATTCTGCCCTTACCCCTTAGCTAAGTCGAAGCAAGCGGAAGCTCAATTCACAGTTTGTAACTGTCTGTAACAGAGAATTAACCCTACAAGCCCTTGATAGAAAACAAAAAAGCCCGGAAGGTCCGGGCTTTTTCCAATATGTTACCAAAAGCCTAGTTGGCTTGACGGCGCAAGAAGGCTGGAATCTCGATGCGTTCCTGATCGGCAGACATCTCTTGCTCGTCATCATAAGAGGTGACGGGTGGCTGCTGGCGGGCCGAAACCGCGCGCTCTTGGGCGGCTTCGCTTTGGCCACCCGCCATGCGATTGATCAGATTGCCAATGCCAAAGCGCGGACGCTCTGCTGGTTTTGGCGCAGGGGCGGCGGCGGGCTGACGTTGCTGTGGCTGTGCCATGCCGGGGCGTGCGCCCTGCTGGATTGGCGATTTGCTAACAGCGGCTTGCAGACGAGCCAAGGCTTCTGGCGAAGGCGACCCCGCTGCGCGCGGACGCGGCGCGACAAAGCTGCCGGCATCATTGTCAAGCGATGCTGCTTGGCGTGGTGGCTGCGGCTGTGCGGCCTGCGGACGGTAGGCCGGAGCCGGCATATCGTCTTCGGCCAGCGCCTCGGGCTGCTGTTGCGGCTGCGGCTGTGGTGCAAAGCTTGGCTGATGCGACTGGAACAGATCGGCAGCCACCGGCTGCGGCTGGGCTGGCTGCGACGCTGGGGCTGCAACCTGCGTGGCGACATGCGACACGGTCAGCTTCGGCTCTGGGGCTGGCTGACGCAAAGGCTCGCCCATCGGGCGGCGGGCAACCGGACCTTCAGCGCGAGCCGCGGTGACATCAATCCCCGTGGCCACAACCGAAACCCGCAAAACGCCGTCAAGCGTGGTGTCCAGCGTCGAGCCGACGATGATATTCGCATCTGGATCGACTTTTTCACGGATGATATTTGCCGCCTCGTCCAATTCGAACAGGGTCAGATCATAGCCGCCAGTGATGTTGATCAGCACGCCCTTGGCGCCATGCAACGAAATCTCGTCAAGCAATGGGTTGGCAATCGCCTTCTCGGCGGCCTCGACGGCGCGGTTTTCGCCCGAAGCTTCGCCGGTGCCCATCATCGCCTTGCCCATCTCATCCATCACCGCGCGCACATCGGCGAAGTCGAGGTTGATCAGGCCAGGACGCACCATCAGATCCGTGACACCCTTAACGCCCTGATAAAGCACATCATCCGCCATCGCAAATGCGTCGGTGAAGGTGGTGCGCTCATTGGCCAGACGGAACAGATTCTGGTTTGGAATGATGATCAGCGTGTCGACAACCTTTTGCAGCGCCGCAATGCCCTCTTCGGCTTGCTTCATCCGCTTATTGCCCTCAAACTGGAACGGCTTGGTGACAACGCCGACAGTCAGCACGCCCAATTCACGCGCAGCCTGCGCGATGATCGGGGCCGCGCCTGTACCGGTGCCGCCGCCCATGCCAGCGGTGATAAAGCACATATGCGCGCCCGCCAGATGGTCAACGATTTCTTCGATGGTCTCTTCTGCGGCAGCAGCCCCAACCGTGGGACGCGCGCCAGCACCCAAACCTTCGGTCACTTTCAGACCCATCTGAATCTTAGAGGTTGCCTTGCTTTGCTGCAAAGCCTGTGCGTCGGTGTTCGCAACCACGAACTCGACACCCTCAAGATTTTTCTCGATCATATTGTTGACCGCATTGCCGCCGGCACCGCCAACGCCAAACACCGTGATGCGCGGCTTCAGCTCGGTTTCTGTCGAAGTCATGATCAGATTCAATGCCATTTTTTGTCCGCCTGTTTTTATGCGGGCTGCCGCCGCTGTTTGCCGTGTCAGCGTTCAAAACCTGTCCCGAGGCCGAAAACGCATATTTATCCCCGATTCTATCCACATGAAGCCGCAACGTCACGCAAAAAAGTCACAGATTCCACCAAATATAGCTGAATTCCGCTTGTTTTTCACGGCATATTGCCGACTTGCGTAAATGTAGCGGTTTACCAGTTGTCCTTAAACCAACGGAAGGCCCGTTTCAGCGAGCGCGCTGGATAGCGTTCGGTCGGAATGTCAAAGTCCCACCACTCGTCTTGCGGGTGGCTGGCGAAAAGGCACAGGCCCACAGCGCTGGAAAACGCAGGCCCGGTTGCCGCCTGCGGCAGGCCCTGCACACGCATAGGGCGACCCATACGAACACGCTGGCCCAAGATGCGGCTGGCCAAACCATCCAAACCGGGGATCTGGCTTGCGCCGCCGGTCAGTACGATCTGCTGGCTGGGCAGGCTGTCAAAGCCTGCCACATCCAGCCGCGCGCGCACTTCTTCCAGAATTTCCTCGACCCGTGGCCGCATGATGCCGATCAACTCGGTGCGGCTGATTTGACGCCGATCTTTTTCCCAATCGCCGCTGTCGCCGCCGATTTCGATCATCTCGCGGTCGTCCATCCCCGTGGCATGCACGCCGCCGTGTTTGGTCTTAATGCGCTCGGCCACCACCAGCGGCACTTGCAACCCCTTCGAGATATCTGACGTCACATGGTCGCCGCCCATGCGCACGCTATCCGCGTAGATCATATGCTTTTTCATAAAGATCGAAATGCCCGAGGCACCGCCGCCCAAATCAATGCAGGCAGCCCCAAGTTCTTGCTCGTCTTCCACAAGGCTGGAAATCGCCGAGGCATAGGCCGAAGAGGCAATGCCCGCCAGTTCAAGGTCACAGCGCTTGATGCAATACAAAAGGTTCTGCACCACGCTTGCATCGACCGAAAGCATATGCAGATCGCAGGCCAAACGGTTGCCAATCTGCCCGCGCGGATCGCCCAGACCCGAGCGGTGATCCAGCGCAAAGTTCACCGGCTGGGCGTGCAAAATCTCGCGGCCCTCGCCAAAATCTGGCACATCGCAAGAGGCCAGCACCTGGGCCACATCCTGCTCACTGACCACCGAGTCTTGTAGATCCCACTCGCCCGCCAAGCCATAGCTGCGCGGCTCTGCCCCCGAGAAACAGGCGATCACATGGTCCACCCGCACGTTTGCCATCTTTTGCGCGGCCTGCACTGCGGTGCGAATGGCGCGCTCGGTTTCATTCATCACCGCGATTTCGCCAAAGCGCACCCCGCGCGATCGGGTGGTGGCAGCGCCAATCACCCGAAACCGCGACTGACCCGCCATCGAGCCCACGCCATCGGCCTCGCGGTCGGCCTCGATGCCGTCAAAGCGCAGCACAAGACAGGCAATCTTCGAAGTGCCGACATCCAAAATCGCCACCACACCGCGCTGCATCGCTGCCCGCCGCATGTGCCGCATCGCCCGTTGGGATTGATAAAGGTCGGTCATAGGTTGTTCCCTGCGCTCGGTGCCAGCCCTTGTGCCGCGCGGGCCTCGTTCAAAGCGAACGGGGCCAGACGCAGCGCGGGCCGGTCTTGATTTCTAAGGTCGATAGAAAGGATGTCGCGATCCAGCAGCTTTTCTGCCTGATCTAGCGCCAAAAGTCGTTCAAGGGCCGCAATTGGATTGCTTTGCGGCAGCCGGATGGTCTGATTGCGGTCCAGCACCAGATCCCAGCGCCGATCCCCGACCCGCACCAAGCCGCGCAGACGGGACGCTATCGGCGCGGCAGCGTCAAAGACCTGCATCGCTTCGCCAAGAGCGCGGTCTGCCCCCTCGCCTGCAACCAGTGGCAAATCGGCGCGATCGGCGCGCGCAATCAGGCTGGCCACGCGGTGGCCGGTCTTGTCCAACAACTCCAGCCCCGTGTCCTTACGCCAGACCATCACCGGCTCGCGTTCGGTCAACAGCACCTGCAAAACACCTCCCGAGCGCACCCGCAATTCGGCCGAAGCCACGGCGTCCAGCGCCTCGATCTTGGCGCGCAAGGCGGCCAGATCCAGATCAAACGACGACATCGGCAGGCGCAGCGCAAGTTTCGCGCGCACCGCATCCGACAAATCGCGCGAGGCGCCCTCGACCGACATCAAAGACACCCGAAACTCGGGGCGCTGCTGAAACTGCTGCTGCAAATTGGCAAAGCTTTGCAAAATCGCGCTGCGGCGGGCATCACTGGCAAAGATAGCCAAGCCCAGCAACCCAATCACCACCACCGGCCCGCCAAAGCGGAACAGGCCGCGAAACACCGGCGTCAGCCACAAGCGCTGCATGCGGTACTGCCAGCGCGAGGGGGCCGGATCGCGGCGCAGATAGGCAGGATCAGCGCGGCGGCCTAGCGGTTGCATGAGGCATCCTCCACGATCCAGGCGCAGAACTCGGCAAAGCTGATGCCGCAATGCGCCGCCTGCTCAGGCGCAAGCGAGGTTGCGGTCATGCCGGGCTGGGTGTTGGTTTCCAGCAGGATCAAACCATCCAGCCCGCGCGCCTCGTCCCAGCGGAAATCGGTGCGGCTGATGCCACGGCAGCCCAAAGCCTGATGCGCGCGCAGGGCATAGTCCAGACAGGCGGCCTCGATCTGGGCAGGGATCTGCGCAGGCAGCACATGGCGCGATCCGCCAACCTTGTATTTCGCGTCAAAATCATACCAACCCTCGGTCAGGATATCGGTGACACAAAGCGCGCGATCCCCCATCACCGTGACCGTCATCTCGCGCCCCGGCGCATAGGCCTCGACCATCACGGTTTCGGGCATGGTATCGGCAAGGCGCGGCGCATTGCTGCCCGCCTGCACGATATAAACCCCGACAGAGGAGCCCTCGTTATAGGGTTTGACGACATAGGGCGGCGGCAAGACATGGCCTGCCGAGACCGCATCGCGGCTGGCCAGAACCGATTGCACCACGGGCAAGCCATTGGTGACATAGACCTCTTTGGTCTTGATCTTATCCATCGCCAGCGCTGACGCCAGAATGCCGGAATGGGTATAGGGCAGGCGCAGCCATTCCAGCAGGCCTTGCACCGCGCCATCCTCGCCCCAAGGGCCATGCAGCGCATTAAAGCAAACGTCAGGATTCAGGGCAATCAAACGTGCAGAAAGATCGCGGTCGCAATCGACCTCGACCA
>CAJXWJ010000023.1 GCA_913062925.1 uncultured Pseudorhodobacter sp.
TAGTGGTGTCCAAATCCCAGTCGCTCAGTAGCTCCTGCGCTTTACTATAGATGGGCGGGGCTGAATGCCCGCGAGCGTCACATCGTCACCGAGCGGCGTTTGCGCGAAGTGCCGCGCACCCTGGAAAACCTGGGCCAGGAACTGGGGCTGTCGAAAGAGCGGATCCGGCAGCTTGAGGCTGCTGCCTATGCCAAGCTGCGCAAAAATCTGCAGACCAATGCGCCCGATGTGATGGAATATATCTAGCCGCCTCTCGCCTGTTGAGTTTAGCGCCCGCGCCGCCTACACCTGTAGGCCAGCGTGAAAGGAGCCGTCATGCAGGGCAAGCGCATCCTTCTGATTATTGGCGGTGGCATTGCTGCCTATAAGTCTTTGCTGCTGATCCGTTTGTTACGGGCGGCAGGGGCGGCGGTGACGCCGGTTTTAACCCGCGCGGGGGCGGAATTTGTCACACCCCTGAGCGTTTCTGCCTTGGCTGGCGAAAAGGTTTACTCGGCGCTGTTTGATCTGACCGACGAGGCCGAGATGGGGCATATCCAGCTCTCTCGGGTGGCCGATCTGATCGTGGTGGCGCCTGCGACGGCGGATTTGCTGGCGAAAATGGCGCAAGGGCGGGCGGATGATCTGGCCTCGACGCTGCTGCTTGCCACCGATACGTCGGTTTTGGTGGCACCTGCGATGAATCTGCGGATGTGGCACCATCCTGCAACCCAGCGCAATCTGGCGCAGCTGCGCGCGGATGGTGTGGGTTTTGTCGGCCCAGAGGCGGGCGAGATGGCTTGCGGCGAATTTGGCATCGGCCGAATGGCGGAACCCGAGGCGATTTTTGCCAGCATTGCGGCGGCTTTGCAAAGTGGGCCTTTGGCTGGGCGGCATATTCTTGTGACATCAGGGCCGACGCATGAGCCGATTGATCCGGTGCGCTATATCGCCAATCGGTCTTCGGGCGCGCAGGGTACGGCGATTGCGGCAGCTTTGCGGGATCTAGGTGCTGATGTCACATTTGTGACGGGTCCGGCCAGCGTGCCTGCGCCCGAGGGCGTGCGGGTGGTGCGGGTTGAAACGGCGGCGCAAATGCTGGCGGCGGTTCAGGCGGCCTTGCCGGCAGAGGTTGCGGTGATGGCGGCGGCGGTGGCCGATTGGCGGGTGGCCAATGCCAGCATGTCAAAAATGAAAAAGGACGGCTCTGGCCAAGCGCCCGCCTTGGAGTTTGCGGAAAATCCCGACATTTTGGCGCTGGTCTCAAAGGGCGATGCGCGGCCGCGCTTGGTGGTGGGCTTTGCCGCCGAGACCGATCAGGTCGAGACCTATGCCGCGGCAAAACGTCTGCGCAAGGGCTGCGATTGGATTGTGGCCAATGATGTTTCCCCTGCGACGGGGATCATGGGCGGCAGTGAAAACGCGGTGGTGTTGATCTCGGATGCGGGGTCAGAGGTTTGGCCGCGCATGGCCAAGGATGCCGTTGCGCGGCGCTTGGCTGACCGCATCGCGGCGGCGCTGGCTGATTGAGGCCAGCACTTTGACACAGGCTTTGCATAAAGGATCAGCCATGGCAGTGGTGCAGGTGGTTTGGGAAGATTGGGCAGACCAAAGCGTGGCGCTGCCAGCCTATCAGACAGCAGGGGCGGCGGGGGCGGATCTTTGCGCCAATCTGCCCGCTGATCTGCGCGCGACGGGGTTGGTGATTGCACCGATGGCGCGGGTGGTGGTGCCGACCGGCCTGCGGGTTGCCATTCCGGCGGGGTTCGAGATGCAGATAAGGCCAAGGTCGGGCTTGGCGGTGAAATCGGGGATTACCCTGCCCAACACCCCCGGCACGATTGACAGCGATTATCGTGGGCCCTTGGGCGTGGCGCTGATCAACCTCAGCGCAGAGGCCTTTGTGGTCCAGCACGGCGACCGCATTGCCCAAGCGGTGGTGGCCCCCGTAGTGCAGGCAAGCTTTGCCGTGGTGGCGGATTTGGACGAAACCGCGCGCGGGGCGGGTGGGTTTGGGTCGACCGGAGTGTCGCGCGGATGATGCTTGTTTTGACGATGATGGCAGCACTTTGGGGCATTGGCTGGGCGATGAAGACGCCCAAGCGGTTGCGCTGGGGGATGATCGCGGCGCTTTGGGCGGCGGTGATTTTGGCCAATCTGGTCTTGCCCGAGGCCAGCCCGTTGCGCCAAACGACAGGCGGCGATGCGCGGGTTTGGGCGGTGCTGGGGGTCTTGGCCGCGCTGGTTGCGGGCTATCGGCGCGGGCTTGCGGCACTGCGCAGCAAGGCCGAGCCAGAGCCTGCGAAGGCCGGCGCGTTTTCCGACAGCGAGTTAGACCGCTATGCCCGCCATATTATGCTGCGCGAAGTCGGCGGGCCGGGGCAAAGGCGGCTGAAGGATGCGCGGGTTTTGGTGGTTGGTGCGGGGGGGCTGGGCTCACCTGCCTTGTTATATCTGGCCGCCGCAGGGGTGGGTGTGATTGGCGTGATTGACGACGATCAGGTCGATGGCAGCAATCTGCAACGCCAGATTATCCATACCGATCAGCGCATTGGCATGGATAAGGTGCAATCGGCTGCGGTGGCGATCAAGGCGCTGAACCCCTTTGTCAGCCTGCGCCCCTATCGCCGCAGGTTGGATGAGGCAATCGCGGCCGATCTGCTGGCCGACTATGATCTGGTGCTGGATGGCTCGGACAATTTTGACACCCGCTATTTGGTGAATAAAATCTGTGCCGCACAGGGCAAGCCGCTGATTTCGGCCGCGATCACGCAGTGGGAGGGGCAAATCTCGCTTTACGACCCGGCGCGGGGTGCGCCCTGTTATGAATGCGTGTTTCCGGTGCGGCCTGCGGCGGGCATGGTGCCCAGCTGCGCCGAGGCGGGGGTGATCTCGCCCTTGCCGGGGGTGATTGGCGCGATGATGGCGGTCGAGGCGGTCAAGCAGATTACCGGCGCAGGCCAAGGGCTTGCGGGGCGGCTGATGATTTACGACGCGCTTTATGCCGAAACCCGGGTGATTAAGATCAAACCGCGGGCGGACTGTCCGATTTGTGGTGCTGCGGGCAGCTGACAAGGTGGTCGTTGACCATGCCCGTGGCCTGCATAAAGGCATAGGTGATGGTGGGGCCGCAGAACTTAAACCCCTGCGACTTCAACGCCTTGGACATCGCTTGCGAGGCGGGGGTTTGCGCGGGGATCTCGGCGGCAGAGCTTAGGCGGTTGTTGCGCCTTGGCCCGTTCAGAGCCCACAGGAAATTTGAAAACCCGGTTTCGGCCTCGATCCGCAGATAGGCGCGCGCGCCGGCAAGCGTGGCCTCGATCTTGCCGCGATGGCGGATGATGCCGGGATTATTCAGCAGGTGCTGCACCTCGGCCTCGCCCCAATCGGCGATGATTTCGGGGGCAAATCCGGCGAAAGCCGTTCGAAACGTCTCGCGCCGTTTTAGAATGGTGAACCAGCTTAGACCGGCCTGAAAACCTTCCAGCATCAAACATTCGAACAGCGCGCGCGAGTCGCGCACAGGCCGCCCCCATTCGGTGTCGTGATAGGCCACATAAAGCGGATCACTGCCGCACCACGGGCAAGGCTGATCGGTCATTGCGCCGCCTTTATCGTTAGAATGATGCTAAAATCGCAAAGCTTAAGCCCGCTTTTACCCTAAGCTGTCAAACATGTCGAATATTGAGGACCAAAACGCATTCAGGAAGGCCGCGGCGATGTTCATGGATCGTAAGAAACCCCGCATTGCCTATGGCGGCGGCAATCATAGCCCCTTGGGGGTGGCGATTTCTGTTGGCGACCGTGAGACTTTGTCGATGGTGCAACAGGCAATTTCCGCCAAGCGCCTGCGGCTTGCCTATCAACCTGTGATGCTGGCGGCAGACCCGTCGCGCGTGGCGTTTTACGAAGGCCTGATCCGTGTTCTGGATCAAACTGGCCGCCCGCTTCCGGCCAAGGATTTCATGGCCACGGTGGAAACCCGCGATCTGGGCCGCCAAATCGACTGCGCGGCGCTAGAGCTAGCGCTGGCAACCTTGGCGCGGAGGCCAGAGCTGCGGCTTTCAGTGAATATGTCGGCCCGCTCGATCGGTTATGCGCCTTGGGTGCAGATCTTGCGGCGCGGGCTGTCGGTTGCGCCGAACATTGGCGCGCGGTTGATCCTTGAGATCAGCGAAAGTTCTGCAACGCTTTTGCCTGAAATTGTTGGTCAATTTATGGACCAACTTCAGGGCGCGGGTGTGGCCTTTGCCTTGGATGATTTTGGCTCGGGGCATCTGGCGATCCGCTATTTTCGGGACTACGCCTTTGATATTCTGAAAATGGATGCGCAGTTTGTGCGCGGCGTCGATAAAGACCGTCATAGCTACGCTCTGGCCCGTGCCCTGCTGTCGATTGGCAAAAGCTTTGATATGGTGACGGTTGCAAATGCGGTTGAAACGCAGGCCGAAGCTCAGATTTTACAGGCGCTAGGGGTAGACTGCTTGCAAGGCTATCTGTTCGGCGCGCCCAGCTTGCAACCAGCCTTCGAGCTGACCTCTGCACAGAAACCGGCCTGACGCCGGCTAAAACCTATGCGCAAGAAACTTGCTTTTCATTTATGCACTGCCTAGTCATGCTGCATGGCAGCGAGGGGTGACCCCGCACAGATTTCTTTTGGGAGAGGGCACAGAGCATGACCAATGTGGTAATCGTTTCAGCAGCACGGACGGCTGTTGGCAGCTTTAACGGCGCTTTTGCGACGACGCCGGCGCATGAACTTGGCGCGGCGGTGATCGAAGAGGTCGTGGCGCGTGCCGGCATCGACAAGGCCGAAGTGTCAGAGACCATTCTGGGGCAGGTGCTAACCGCAGGCCAAGGCCAGAACCCAGCCCGTCAGGCGCATATCCGCGCCGGTCTTGCGAAAGAGGCAAGCGCGTGGTCGCTCAATCAAGTTTGCGGTTCGGGTCTGCGGGCGGTGGCGCTTGGCGCGATGCATGTGCAGCTGGGCGATGCCGCGATCGTCATGGCGGGCGGGCAGGAAAGCATGAGCCTTTCGCCGCATGTCGCGCATCTGCGCGCTGGGCAAAAGATGGGCGATATGGCCTTTATCGACAGCATGATCCGCGACGGTTTATGGGATGCCTTCAACGGCTATCACATGGGTCAAACCGCTGAAAACGTTGCCAATCAGTGGGAAATCAGCCGCGAGATGCAAGACGCTTTCGCGCTGGCCAGCCAGCACAAGGCCGAAGCCGCGCAGAAAGCCGGCAAGTTCAAGGAAGAGATCATCGCCTTTACCATCAAAACCCGTAAGGGCGATATCGTGGTCGATGCTGACGAATACATCCGCCACGGCGCCACATTGGAATCGATGCAAAAGCTGCGCCCTGCCTTTGCCAAGGACGGTTCTGTCACCGCGGCGAATGCCTCGGGTCTGAACGACGGCGCGGCGGGGGTTCTGCTGATGAGCGAGGCCGATGCGGCCAAGCGCGGGCTGAAGCCTTTGGCGCGGATTGCATCCTATGCGACTGCCGGTTTGGATCCTGCAATCATGGGCGTCGGCCCGATCTATGCCAGCCGCAAAGCGCTGGATAAGGCCGGCTGGAAGGCTGCCGATCTGGACCTGATCGAGGCGAACGAAGCCTTTGCCGCCCAAGCCTGTGCGGTGAACAAAGACATGGGCTGGGATACCAGCAAGGTCAACGTCAACGGCGGCGCGATTGCGATTGGCCACCCGATCGGGGCCTCGGGCGCGCGGATCTTGAACACGCTTTTGTTCGAGATGAAGCGCTCGGGTGCGAAAAAAGGTCTGGCGACGCTCTGCATCGGTGGTGGCATGGGCGTGGCGATGTGTCTTGAAGGCCTGTAAGGCGCTAGGCAATTTTGATAAATAACAGCACAAGCGGGCGCAACAATCTTGCGTCCGCTTGTGTCTTTTAGTAACAACAGAACAAATACATAACCTTGGAGGAGGGACGCATGTCAAAGGTCGCATTGGTTACGGGGGGAACGCGGGGCATTGGGGCCGCCGTTTCAGTGGCGCTTAAGGCCGCAGGCTATACGGTTGCGGCAAACTACGCTGGCAATGATGCGGCAGCCGCAGCCTTTACCGAGGCGACGGGCATTGCGGCCTATAAATGGTCGGTGGCCGATTATGACGCCTGCAAAGCTGGCATCGCGCAGGTCGAGGCGGATCTGGGTCCGGTTGCGGTTTTGGTTAATAACGCCGGCATCACCCGCGATGCGATGTTCCACAAGATGACGCCGCAGCAGTGGAAAGAGGTGATGGATACCAACCTCACCGGTCTGTTCAACATGACCCACCCGCTGTGGAGCGGCATGCGCGACCGCAAATTTGGCCGCGTGATCAACATCTCGTCGATCAACGGCCAAAAGGGCCAAGCGGGTCAGGCGAATTACTCTGCCGCCAAAGCTGGCGATCTGGGCTTTACCAAGGCGCTGGCCGCCGAGGGCGCGCGCGCAGGCATCACCGTGAACGCGATTTGCCCCGGTTATATCGGCACCGAAATGGTGCGGGCGATTGATGAAAAAGTGCTGAACGAGCGCATCATTCCGCAGATTCCCGTTGGCCGTTTGGGCGAACCCGAAGAAATCGCGCGCTGCGTGGTGTTCTTGGCCGCCGATGACGCAGGCTTTATCACCGGCTCGACTTTGTCGGCGAATGGTGGTCAGTTCGTCGTCTAAACCCCTTTGGGCTGCGAAGCGCCAAAATTGGGAAAAAGGCTCGCCACTTGGCGGGCCTTTTGATGTAGGGAGACCGCGATGAGCCGCAATCGGGCGACGATGATTGGATTTTCGGCCGTGCTGATGTGGTCGTTCTTGGCGCTGTTCACCATCGGTTCGGCCCCGGTGCCGCCGTTTTTGCTGAACGCGCTGTGTTTCGCGATTGGCGGCGGCATTGGCCTGATCTGGACGGCGCGGCGCGGGTTTGGCGTGCTGCGCGGCGTGTCTTGGCGGGTCTATGCCTTTGGATCGCTTGCTTTATTTGGCTACCACGCGCTGTATTTCACCGCCTTTCGGCTGGCGCCTTCGGCCGAAACCGGGCTGATCGCTTATCTTTGGCCTTTGTTTATTGTGCTGCTGTCGGGCCTTTTGCCGGGCGAGCGGTTGGGCCTGCTGCATGTGCTGGGGGCGCTGATGGCCTTTGCGGGGGCGGCGCTGATCGTGTTGCAGCGCAGCCCATCGGGCGGGGCCTCGGCTGCGGGATTGGGGCTGGCGTTTTTATGCGCACTGGCTTGGGCTGGCTATTCGGTGGGGTCCAAGCGGCTGGGGGCGGTGCCAACCGAATCGGTGACGGTGTTCTGTCTGGTGACGGCGCTGTTGTCTTTGGGCGTGCATCTGGCGATTGAGCCGACGCTTTTGCCTATGGGCGCCTTTGGCTGGTTCAGCGTTTTGGCGCTGGGTCTGGGCCCGGTGGGGCTTGCATTTTTCACTTGGGATATCGGCATGAAACGAGGCGACATCCAATTGCTTGGTGTCGCCTCTTATGCTGCGCCGCTGCTGTCGACGCTGGCCTTGGTGGCCGCTGGGATCGCGGAGCCCTCTGTTGCGATCTTGGCCGCGGCAGTGCTTATCACCGCAGGCGCAGCGCTGGCAGCTTGGGCCAGCGCAAAGGGGGCTAGCTGCTAAGGCGGCCGATTTCCTCTTTCAGCTTCATTTTCTGTTTTTTCAATTCGGCGATGCGCAGGCCATCAATGCCGGGGGAACGCTGGGCGCGTTCAACCGTCTCTGACAGGCTGTCATGCTTTTTCTTAAGTTCGGCGATATGGGAAGTGACGGTCATGCAAGTCCTCCTGTTGATCTATCCGAGATCTTCAGTGCACCACAAAAAATCGCAGCTGTCATCAAATCTTCACAGAGCGGCGCGCCTGTGTTGCTAAAATTAGCGGAATTCCTCTGACAGGCTGGCGCCGTTGCGCAAAATCTCGCCGGCGCGGGGGGTATAGCTTTCGCGGTCGCCGTCATGGGCCGGGCCTTGGTGGATCACAAAGGGCGCAAGCAGGCGAAAGGCCCCGCGGCCGGTTTTGCGCGCGCGCAACAGGATTCGCAGCGCAGGCCGCCCCTCGCGCGGGGTGAGCGGCAGCACAGCGGTCGAGCCCATCTTTTGCCCCATGGCGGCCAGCACTTCGGGCAGACCGTCGGCACCACAGATCAGCGTCAGCCAGCCCAAGGGCGCAAGCCTGCGGGTGGCGGCCTGCACCCAATCGGCCAGCGGCGTGTCGGCGATTTGCAGCGCGGTGGCGCGGCCAATGTCGGGGCTGCGGGTGCCATGCGCCGGATAATAGGGCGGGTTGGCGATGACATGGTCGAAATCCACCCGCAACGCGCGCGGCATATCCAGCAGATTGCCCTGATGCACCTCGAAGCCGATGCCGTTTTCCACGCCATTGCGGCGGGCAAGCGCTGCATAGGGCTCTTGCACCTCTAGCCCCGACAGCCGCAGCCCCGGCACCCGCGCGCCCAGACACAGTGCTGCGGCCCCGACGCCGCAGCCAAGATCCAAGACCGATTGGCCCGCAGTGGCCGGGCAGGCTGCCGCCAGTAACACAGGGTCGGTGGCTGCGCGATAGCCACGCCGCGGCTGCCAAAGATGCAGCTTGCCGCAAAGAAAGGCGTCATGCGTCAGATCGTCCATCGTCTGCCCGTTACTGTCCATCCGGAATATCGTTATCTTTCAACACCGACCGCGCACGAAAGTGGTCACGATCGGCGACCATCAGGCGGCGCGGAAACAATCCGATCCCACCTTCAAGCGCGCTCATGTGGACGTCCATCAGAAAGCTGTCTATACCTTCGCCATCAAGCAGGGCTTGGGCAAAGGCGATCACGGTGGGGTCGGTTGTGCTGATCAAAAGCTTCATGCAAAAGGTGTATGCGCGACATGGGCCCCGTGTCGATAGACTTGAAGACAGTGGGACTGGAATGAACCTAGAGGCTGCACAAAAACCGCACGACCGATTGGCCGAGGCTTTGGCCGAGGATATGACGGCGGTCAACATTATGATCCGCGAGCGTATGGCCAGCAAACACGCGCCGCGCATTCCGGAAGTGACCGCGCATCTGGTCGAGGCGGGCGGCAAGCGTCTGCGTCCGATGCTGGTCTTGGCGGCGGCGCGGCTGCTCGGCTATGCGGGCCCCTATCATGTGCATCTGGCAGCGACCGTCGAGTTTATTCACACCGCCACCCTGCTGCATGATGATGTCGTTGATGAAAGCGCGCGCAGACGGGGCCGGCCGACGGCAAATTTGCTTTGGGATAATAAATCTTCGGTCTTGGTGGGCGACTATCTGTTTGCACGCGCGTTTCAGCTGATGGTCGAACCCGCCAATCTGCGGGTCTTGGATATTCTGGCCAATGCCTCGGCCACCATTGCCGAGGGAGAGGTGTTGCAGCTGACCGCAGCGCAAGATCTGGGCACCACGGAAGAGATCTATCTGCAAGTGGTGCGCGGCAAGACTGCGGCGCTGTTTTCCGCGGCAACCGAGGCAGGGGCCGAGATTGCAGGCGGCACGCCCGCGCAGGTGCAAGCCTTGTTTGATTATGGCGATGCTTTGGGGATTGCCTTTCAGATTGTGGACGATCTGCTGGATTACGGCGGATCGGCTGCGGCGATTGGCAAGAACACCGGCGATGATTTCCGCGAACGCAAGCTGACGCTGCCGCTGATCAAGGCTGTGGCAAAGGCCGATGAGGCCGAGCGCGCCTTTTGGGTGCGGGTGATCGAAAAGGGCCAGCAGGCCGAGGGCGATCTAGAGCAAGCCATGGCGATCATGGCGCGGCACGGCGCGATGGAGGCGGCGCGCAAGGATGCGCTGGCTTGGGCGGCGCGCGCGCAAGCGGCGCTGCAGGCACTGCCCCCGCATCCTTTGCGCGATATGTTGGACGATCTGGCGGCCTATGTGGTGGCGCGGATCAGCTGATCCAGCTTTGGGCTGCGGCATCGCCGGGGAAAACCTCGCCTGCCGCTGTCCACCACTGCGGATGGGCGGCGCGGATCTGGCTTGCGGCCTGTTCGGCTTCGGCTTGGGTTGCAAACAGCGCAAAGCAGGTGGCGCCAGAGCCTGACATCCGCGCAATCAGCGCGCCGGATTGACGCGCCAAAACCGCGATGACATCCGAAATCACCGGCGCGATGGCGCGGGCGGGCGGTTCCAGATCATTGCGCTGACCCTGCAACCACTCGGCCAAAGCGGCAGCATTCGGCCATGTTGGCAGGCTGTCAGGCATGGCGGCATTGGTTTTCGATTGTAGCGCCTTGAACACCTGCGGCGTTGGCACCTCGACCCGCGGATTGACCAGCGTGATCCAAGCGCGCGGTAGATCGACCATGGTCAGATCATTGCCAATCCCGCGCATACGGGCGGGTTGCGAGAACAGACACACCGGCACATCGGCCCCAAGTGCCAGCACGGCGGCGCGGTCAAGGCTGGCAAAGACCGCTTCGGTATGGTCGGGGTCGTCTTCGATCTGCAACAGCCGCAGCATTGCCCGAATCGCCGCCGCTGCATCCGCCGAACCGCCGCCAATGCCCGAGGCCGGCGGCAGGTGTTTGTCCAAGGTAAAGGCCACTTCGCGGCTTTGGGTGAACATCCGCGCCGCGCGCAGCACCAGATTGTCGAAATCAGCCGGAATCTCGCGGCCAAATGGGCCTTCCAAAGTCAGCGAAAACACCCCCGATCGGGTGGCGGTCAGCTTGTCGGTGATCGAGGTAAAGACCGTCAGGCTATCCAGCAAATGATAGCCATCCTCACGCTGGCCGGTGATGTGCAGCGTGAGGTTGATCTTGGCAAAGGCTTGCTCAGTTACCGTTCTGAACATCGGCAGGATCTATCAAAGCGTTGCCTTCAGCGGCAAGCACAGCTTCAAGGCCAAGCTCCAGCTTTTGGCGAATGCGAATGGCGTCTTTTTCTTCGGGGTCAAACGAGAGCGCGCGGTGCCACTGATATTGCGCCTCGCGCTTGCGGCCCACTGCCCAATAGACATCGCCCAGATGGTCGGTGACGGTGGCATCCACCGCCATTAGCAGCGAGGCCTGCTCCATCGGCGCCAGCGCCTCTTGATAGCGCCCTAGGCGGAAATAGGCCCAAGCCAGACTGTCAAGAATCGCGCCATTGTCAGGCCGTGCCGCAACCGCGCGCTGGATCATGCCAAGCGCCTCGTCTAGGTTTTGGCCACGATCAACAAGGCTATAGCCCAGATAATTCAGCACCTGCGGTTCGTTCGGATTCATCGCCAAGGCTTGGCGCAGATCCGTGTCGGCATTGGCAAAATCGCCGCTGCGCTCGAGACAGACACCGCGGCTGTAAAACAGCGGCCAGTTTTCTGGCGGTGGCGGGTTGGGCAGCATAGCGATAGCAGCATCATAGGCCAGCTTGGCTTCGGTAAAGTTCTGCACCCGACGCAGCCCATCCGCCAAGGCGATTTGCACGCTAATCTGCCCACCATGGCTGCGGGCCAATGCGTGCAAAATCTTCAGCGACTCTTCACTGCGCCCTGCGGCATAGGTGGCATTGGCGCGACCAATCTCGGCGATGTAAAACGCCGGATCACTGGGCTGGATGGTGGCATAGGCCGCCACAGCCAGATCAAATTGCTGCTGTTGTTCTAACAGGTTTGCGGTCAGCAAGATCGCTTCGGTGTTGTCGGGGCGCAGGTAAGCGGCAGCGCGGCTGTGCAGCATTGTATAGGGGGGCACGGCCTCGTTATTCACAGCGGTGGCGATGGTGTAAAACACCTCGGCGATGCCGTCTGTGGCATTGCGCGCCACGGTAAAGGGCAGTGGCTCGCCTGCCACCAGACGGCGGCGCATATCGTCGATTTCCAGATCGCGACCCGGAATAAAGCTGCGGTCGATAAAGGCGATGGCATCGGCATTGCGCTCAAGCTGGCTTAGCACCTCGATCTGGGCCACCGCGCCACGGCGATTGACCGCCAAAGTGCCCGCCGCGCGGCCCGACAGGATGTTATCAGCGCCCTCGTAATCGCCCGCAGAGGCAAGCGCCAAGGCTTTGTGATAAAGGCCAAAGGCCTCTAGACCTTTGGTTTTGGACAATGTGTCAAAATCGGCCAGCGCATCGGACATCCGGCCAAGGCCCAGCTTGGCCCAAGCCTTTGCCAAAGTGTCCAGCACCGCACCGGCAGAGCTGCCATTGCTGCCCAGCGTCAAAATCGCCTCGAAATCGCCGGCCTTGGCATTTTGTGCCAATGTCACGACCACGGCGGTTTGGCTGTTCGAGCCGGTCTTAAGCAGCTCTTGTGCATAGCTTGCGGCCCTTGGCATATCGCCAACGCCGACATTTGACAGCACAAGGTCTTCGAGCAGCGCCGGATTGCTTGGATCGCCCCCCAAAGCGCGGGTCGCCCAATCGACCGAAGCCGCATAGTCAGAGCTGGTGCTGGCCACCCAAGCCGCCAGATAAGCACCATAGGCACTTTCTGCGCGGGCAGCCAAAGGCGAGAGACACAGCGTCAGGGCCGTTGCAAGCAAAAGATGTTTGCGGGTCATAGGGCGGAAGATCATCCGTGACGGCTCCTGTAAGTCATTGGTGTTCAAGCTAATGGCGCAACGCCCAAGAAGCAATGCGGGCCGCAGGGTTTCCCCTACGGCCCGCTGATCTTTGCGCATCTGACCCCAGATGTCAGATCACATGTTCGGGTAGTTCGGGCCATCGCCGCCCATCGGCGTCGTCCAGGTGATGTTCTGCGAGGGGTCTTTGATGTCGCAGGTTTTGCAATGCACGCAGTTTTGAAAGTTGATCTGAAAGCGCGGCTCTTTGCCGGCCTCTGCGATCACCTCGTAGACGCCTGCGGGACAATAGCGTTGCGCAGGCTCGTCATAAAGCGGCAGGTTGACCGAAATCGGCACCGAGGCGTCGCGCAGTTTCAGATGCGCTGGCTGGTTTTCGTCGTGATTGGTGGCCGAGAAAGCCACGTTGGTCAGCCGGTCAAACGACAGCACGCCATCGGGTTTTGGATAGTCGATCGGCGCATAGTCTTTTGCCAAGCCGGTTGATTCCGCGTCATTCTTGCCGTGTTTCAGCGTGCCCAGAATGGTCATGCCAAAGGTATTGGCCCACATATCGGCCCCCCCAAGCGTCAGCGAGGCCAAAAGCCCGAACTTCGACCACAGCGGTTTGACGTTGCGCACTTTTTTCAGATCGGACGCAATTGGCCCGCTGCGCACGCTTTGCTCATAAGCGGTCAGCTCGTCGCCTTGGCGTCCGGCGCTGATCGCTTGATAGGCCGCCTCTGCCGCGTCAATGCCCGAAAGCATGGCGTTATGATTGCCCTTAATGCGCGGCACATTGACCAGACCGGCCGAACAGCCCAGCAAAGCCACGCCGGGGGCGACCATCTTGGGGATCGACTGCCAGCCGCCTTCGGAGATCGCGCGCGCGCCGTAAGCCACGCGTTTGCCACCCTTCAAAAGCTCGGCCACCATCGGGTGATGCTTGAAACGCTGGAATTCCATATAGGGATAGAGATGCGGGTTTTTGTAGTTCAAATGCACCACAAAGCCGACATAGACCTGATTGTTCTCAAGATGATAGATGAACGACCCGCCACCTGCATTGCTGCCCAAAGGCCAGCCCATGGTATGGGTGACCGTGCCAAGTTTGTGCTTTGCGGGGTCGATCTGCCAGATTTCCTTCATGCCAAGGCCGTATTTTTGCGGCTCGTGGCCCTGCGACAGGTCGTATTTTGCGATCACCTCTTTGGCCAAGCTGCCGCGCACGCCTTCGGACAGAAAGACGTATTTGCCCAGCAGCGCCATGCCGGGTTCATAGTTCGGGCCGGGGGTGCCATCGGGGTTTTTGCCAAATTCGCCCGCCACCACACCGCGCACTTCGCCGTTCTCGCCGTAGACCAGCTCTGAACACGACATGCCGGGGAAAATCTCGACGCCCAGCTCTTCGGCTTGGCCTGCCATCCAGCGGCAGACATTGGCCATCGAGACGATGTAATTGCCGTGGTTGTTCATCAGCGGCGGCATCGGTGCGTTCGGGATGCGGATTTGCCCGGCTGGCCCCAGAATATAGAAATTATCCGAGGTGACAGGCGTGTTCAGCGGCGCTCCCCGCTTTTGCCAATCGGGGATCAGTTTGCTCAGGCCCACAGGGTCAAGCACCGCGCCCGAAAGGATATGCGCGCCGACCTCGGAGCCCTTTTCCAGCACCACGACCGAAAGCGCGCTGTCGAGCTGTTTCAGCCGGATCGCCGCTGACAGGCCAGCAGGCCCCGCGCCCACGATCACAACGTCATATTCCATCTGCTCGCGCACGATATCCTGTGGCATTTTCTTTCTCCCAGCCGCGAAATTTGCCCCGTGTCATTGCCTGATAGCGGGGGTTTGGTCAACCGTGACGCAACATCCAAAACCTCAATTGCAGAGATTGCGCAATATTCTAACCTTGTTCCGACGGGCCTTCGCCTATTCCCGCCATTCCCCCTTGCATTCGTGGCGGCGGTCGGGTCAGGTGGGCTTATAGAAAAGGTCATGGCCCATCAAAGGGCCGTGACCTTGTTATTTCGTGTGAAGAGACAAATGGAAAAAATTCCGATGACCCGCGCCGGCTTTGACAAGCTGGATGAAGAGTTGAAAATCCTGAAGTCGGTCGAACGGCCGGCGATCATTCGTGCCATCTCAGAGGCGCGCGAACACGGCGATCTGTCGGAAAATGCCGAATACCATTCCGCCCGCGAAAAGCAGAGCTTTATCGAAGGCCGCATCAAAGAGCTGGAGGCCGTGATTTCGCTGGCCGAGGTGATTGATGTCGCGAAGCTGTCGGGCACGATCAAGTTTGGTGCGACGGTCAAGCTGATCGACGAAGACACCGAAGAAGAAAAAACCTATCAGATCGTCGGCGAATCCGAGGCTGATATCGAGCGTAATTTGCTCAATATCCGCTCGCCCTTGGCCCGCGCGCTGATCGGCAAAGATGAAGGCGATTCGGTTGAGGTTGTCACCCCGGGTGGCAAACGTAGCTATGAAATCGTAACGATCCGCTATTCCTAAGCCCTAGGCAGTGCATATGAGCGACGAAGACCCCCTGCGGCAGGACCAGATCGGATCTGCCCCCCAGAGCGCTAAATCTATGCAGGCGACCGAGCTGGTCGCGGCTGGCTTGGCAGTTGTTTGGGTGGGCGCGGTTGCAGCCTATGTGTTTACCGGACCAAAGGATGCCACTGCGCTGGGCTTGGTGCTGACGCTTTTGGTGGTGTTCTTGCCGCTGGCGCTGATCTGGGCGGCGATCACCACGCTGCGCTCGGTTCAGGTGTTGCGCAATGAATCGGCACGCTTGCAGGCCACTGTCGAGGCGATGCGCGCGGCCTATGTCTTGGGTTTGCAAGGCCAAGGCATGCAGCCTTCGGTCGAACGCAAGCTGGATGCGCTGGCCAAGCAGACCGAAACCGCGCTGGCCAGCTTTAGCAGCCGCAGGGATGCGGGGCTGACGCTGCCTTCGGCCAACCGCCGTGCGGTGCAATTGCCGCCCGAAGTGCAGGCCGATGTCGAACAGCCTGCCTTGGCCCTGGGCACGCCAGCCGATGCCTTGCAGCCGCGGCTTGGGGTGGCGGATTTCACCCGCGCGCTACAATTCCCCGAAAGCCCCGATGACAAAGAGGGCTTTCGTGCCCTGCGTTTGGCGCTGGAAGACCGCAATGTCGCCAAGCTGATCCGTGCCTCGCAAGATGTGCTGACGCTGCTGAGCCAAGAGGGCATCTATATGGATGACCTGAAGCCCGATCGCTCGCGCCCCGAATTGTGGCGCAAATTTGCCGCAGGCGAGCGCGGCCGCGCGATTGCGGGCTTGGGCGGCGTGCGCGATCGGTCGTCCTTGGCGCTGACAGCGGGGCGGATGCGCGAAGATCCGGTGTTTCGCGATGCGGCGCACCACTTTTTGCGCACCTTTGATCGTTGCTTCGCTGAATTCGAGCCTTTGGCCAGCGATGCCGAATTGGCCGATCTGGCCGACACCCGCACCGCCCGCGCCTTCATGCTGTTTGGGCGGGTGACTGGCACCTTTGACTAAAGCGGTTTGACCATAGTGGTCGAGGATTGAAAGCCGAAGGCATAGCGCAAGACGCCGATGTATTCGGTCTTTTCCGCCACATAGCCGCAGCGGGCGTAAAGCTGTTTTGCGCGAAAATTATCGTCGATGACATCCAGACGGATCGCCTGATAGCCGCGCAGGCGGGCTTCGGTTTCCAGCGCGGCGATCAGGGCTGTGCCCACGCCCTTGCCCCGCTGGGCTTGCGCCACGCAAATGCCATCAATCAAAAACCGCAGATTATCAGTGTCACTTTGCAGCCTCCACAGCAGTGGCAAGCGCCACGCTGCCCCCAGCACGCCATAGACGGCAAGAATATCGGCCACCTCGCCGCCTGCAAAGCTGCCCTCTGGCGATTTAAAGCCTGCAATGCCCAGCAAATCGCCCTGCGCATCCAAAGCATAAAGGCAATGATCGGCGCGCAGCACGCGGTCCAAAAACCGCAAGGCTTTGGCGTCAGGGCCCATCACACTGCCCAATTTGCCGCCAAAGGCCTGCCAATAAAGCCCGATCGCCTTGGGGCGCAGCGCGGCTGGCAGGGTTTTGTGCAGCGTGATCACAGCGCGGCTTCCAGCAGGGCCGCATGGCCCGCGCCAAGGATCCAGCCTTCTTCGCGGGCCAGCGCGGGGGCGTCGAACAGCGGCCCGAGTTTGCCTTGCTGGCTCAGCGCAAACAACGCCTGCGACAACAACCGCACCTGGGCTTCATCTTTGATCGGGGCTGGGTCTGCGGCCACAGCGCGGGCCAGCAAGGACGGGTAAACCTCGGCCAAGGTGATCTGGCCTGCGGGGTCAAACGGCCAAACCGCCGCCTCTTTGGCAAGCCTGTGCAGCATCGTCTGCCCCATCAGCCCCTGCGAGCCTGCCGCGCCGGTGGTGTAAAGCTTCCACACCACCTGCGCGCGCGGGATCAGGGTTTCGACAAGGCGACGCTCGGACAGGCCAAGCGCCGCGTAATCGCCCCGTTTGGTCGCCGGCAGATCGGCCAGATCAAGGCTGGCAGGCCGCCCCCAAAACAGCGGCTGGCCCAGTGCTGCGTTCATCTCGGCTGCAACCTGAAAGCGGTTGTTTTGGTTTTGAGCCGTGTCGGTGATGCGGGCGGCCAGATGCGCCCAGACGGCGGCGGCCAAGGGCTTGCCCGTCAGCATCTGGGCAAAGCCCTGCGGGTAGCCAAAGGGAAAATCGCAGCCGATCAACAGCCGCGCGCCTGCGGCCTTGGCATCGGCAATCGCGCCTGCGATGGCGGCTTCTGCGGTGGCACGGCTGCGGTAATAGCGGGTCTGGCTGCCCTGCGCGCTGGTCTCGCCCAGCCAGATCGCATCGGCAGAGGGTCGCGCCGGTGACAGCGCCCCCGAGGCGGACCAATCAGCAATCAGGATACGGTCAAAGCGCGGCAAGGCCTACCTCTGCCAGAATGAAATCGGCGATTTCGGCGGTGTTGTTCAGATCCAGCAGCGGCACCGGCAGGTCCAGCGCCAGATCCGAGGCCACCGCCCGCACCAAAGGATCACTTGGTTGGATCAGATCATGGCCTGCTTCGCGGCGAAACACCTCGATCTTGGCATGGGCATCGCGCTTATACCCCTCGACCAAGATCAGATCGACGGGGGCCATGCGGGCCAAAATTGCGTTCAGATCAGGTTCGGGTCCGCGATGTTCATGCATCAAGGCAAAGCGATGCGCCGAGGCCAGCACGACCTCGCGCGCGCCGGCGGCCCGATGCCGAAAGCTGTCCTTGCCGGGCTGGTCCAGATCGACGTCGTGATGCACATGTTTCACGGTCGAGACGCTATGCCCGCGTGCGGTGATCTCGGCCACCAAACGCTCCATCAGGCTGGTTTTACCGGCGTTTTTCCAGCCGATGACCCCGTAAATTCTCATGATGCGGCTTTCAGGCGGGCCTCGGCTGCGGCGAGGTCTTCGGGGGTGTTGATATTGGCAAAGGCGCGGGCATCGGCGAAAGTCGCGCGCGCGCAGTGCTGGGCTTGGGCGAAACTTAGCACACGCGGGTTTTCACCCGAGGCCAGAAAGGCCGCAAGCGCGGGCGCAAGGCTGGTGGGCCAGAGGCTACAGGTGGGGTGATCTTTACCGCTTTGGGCAATCGCCAGACCCGTGGGCGAGGTTTCGGCCGCAAGGCAAAGCTGCGGTGTCAGATCGCCGGGAAAGAACGGCGTATCCACGGCCACCGCGACCACGGCGGTCGCCCCTTGGGCTGCGGCCCAGTTCAGCGCGGCCAAAATACCGGCAAGCGGGCCCAAGGGGGCGGCATCGGCCAGCACCGGCAGGCCAAAGCCAAAGCGCGCCGGATCGCCATTGGCCGAGATTGCCAGCCGTTCGACCTGAGGTTCCAGCCGCGCGATGCAGCGCGAAATTAGGCTTTCGCCGCCCAGCATCAGCCCGGCCTTATCGACCCCGCCCATGCGCCGCGCGCCGCCGCCGGCAAGAATGACGCCAAAAATCCGCAAGATGCCCTCTTCATTTTACACCGTCAAAGGCCTAAGCCCTTCTGCATCCGGCGTAAAGCAGCGAGGTTCGGGATTGGGCAGGCAAGGCTTTTGGCGCGGCGTGGTCGATGCACTGCCCTTTGTGGTGGTGATTGTGCCTTTTGCGACGCTGTTTGGGCTGTTGGCCTCGGAGGCGGGCCTGCATCTTTATGAAATCATTCTGTTTTCGGTAGTGGTCTTTGCTGGGGCCTCGCAGTTTGCCGCGCTGGCTTTGCTGAAAGAGCATGCGCCAGTGCTGATTATTCTGGTCACGGCCTTGGCGGTTAATCTGCGGATGCTGATGTATTCGGTCGCCCTTGCGCCACATCTGGGGGCAGCTCGGGCGCGCACACGGGCGTTTATTGCCTATTTTCTGGTGGATCAAAGCTTTGCCTTGGCGATGCAAGATTACGAAAAGCGTCCCGATCAAAGTCTGGCGGAAAAGCTGGGCTATTTCTTTGGCGCAGTCACCCCGATTGTGCCGGTCTGGACGATCTCGACGATTGCGGGGGCCTTGGTTGGGCGGTCGATCCCTGCGGGCTATGCCTTGGATTTTGCGGTGCCGATCACCTTTTTGGCGATGACGGCTCCCATGCTGCGGACCCGCGCGCATTGGGTCGCGGCTGCGGTGTCGGTGGGATTGGTGCTGGGCTTGCGCGCTATGCCCTATGGCACGGGGCTTTTGGTTGCGGCGGCGGCAGGGATGATTGCGGGGGCGGCGATGGAAACCTGGGCAGCGCGGGGCAAGCATGATTGATCGGGCCGATTTTTGGGTGGTCGTGGTGGGGCTGGGGATTGGCACCTATCTGCTGCGGTTTTCGTTCTTGGGGTTTTTGGGCAATCGGGTGCTGCCATGGTGGCTGGTGCGCGGGCTGCGCTATACCGCGGTGGCGGTGTTGCCGGCCTTGGTCGCACCTGCGGTGCTCTGGCCCGAGGCGATGGGCGGCCAGACCGACCCCGCGCGGCTGCTGGCGGCAGCGACCACTGTCTTGGTTGGGGCCTATACGCGGCAAATGATGGCAGCGATTGCCGCAGGGGCTGCGGTTTTAGCGGCGCTGCACTATCTGGCTTAGAGGCTAGAAGGCTGGGTTGTTGGGATCGGTTAAGATCACGCCATGGCTATGATCGGCGGTGGCCTCTGTGATTATCCTTTTGCGCACCCCTGGCAGGGCGTCAAAGTCTTTCGACAGCTTTTTCGGAAACCAGGTAGACGAAATGGCGTCAAAGCCCGGCACGCTGCGCAAAATAGCCGAGATCGACTCTGCGCAATGTGCCTTATCCACCGCGCCATTGGCCTCGACTTTTTGCTTAATAAGCTCGGCAACCGCGGGACTGACGGTGACGGTCTGTTCAATCACATAGAAGTTTTCGCGCGCAGAGTCGCGGGCGTGATAATCGATATAAAACGCCACCATCTTGGGGGTCATGCCATAATGGACATCGTTGCGTTCGGGCACCCGCGGATGGCTAAAGCTGCCGGCAGGATCGAATTGCACCTGTTCGGAGGCGTTGATCAGCAAGCTGGAATGCGCGCCTGACCCTGTCTTCCCGTTGATCGAGGTGAACAGGGTGATCGTGCGTGGTGGCGGTGCAAAGTAATGCGCATCTGGCGCCGCCATCGCAGCATCGCTGGCATATTCTTTACCCGCCGTTCCGCAAGCTGTCAGAAAAAGACAGACCAGAAGTGCAAAACTCTTTACCAACATCAGATGCCTCCGGCCACGCGGGGTTTAGGCGTTTGCAAGCGCCATGAAAACCAGAACGCCAATCGAAATGATCGCGCCCCAAGTTGACATGCGGATAAACCCGTCAAAGGTTTTCTCGTGGTTGCGGGTGTCCATGCTGCCTTGTTTATGCTCGGCCATGATTTTGTCCTTTCGAAGTGCTTTGCACAGGCCATACCCGATTCATCTGGCCAAGTCACGAGGCGGCTTTGCTTGGATTTGCACTTTTTGGTCAGCTGTGCGGCGCGGGGCAGGCCTGCCAAGCCCAAGCACCCTCGGGCGTCAGGCTGCGACGCACGCGGCCTTGATGCAGCAGATAATTCAGGTGGGCAATGGCTTCGACCAAGGCCATGCCAAAGGCCTCGCCGGTGATCTCGCGTTTGAACAGCGGCACAAAGCAGTCGGCGGCCACGCGTGGTTCGGCAAGGTGGTCATAAAGCCGCTCTAGCGCCGAGATGTGATTTTCCGCCATTTGCACCAGCCGAAACGGCAGGCCGGTAAAGGGCAGCTTGTGGCCGGGCAGCACCAGATGTTCGGGCCGCGCCAGGGGCTGAAACCCTGCGGTCGAGGCCAGCCAATCGGCCAAGGGATCGGCTTCGGGTTCGCTGGCATAGACCCCGATATTGGCCGAGATTGCGGGCAAAAGCTGATCGCCGCCAAGGATAAGATCGTCGTCAAGGCTCCACAGCGTGGCGTGATCTGGGGCGTGGCCGTGGCCGATGCGCACGCGCCAGCGACGGCCTGCGGCATGGATCACATCGCCCTCGTCGATACGGGTAAAGCCCAAGGGCAGCGGGTCGACCACATCGGCAAAGTTAAAGGGCCGCTCGGCCGCCTTTTGCGCCAGCGCCTCGGGCGACAGGCCCGCGCGGCGGAAATAGGTCATCTGCTCTGCGCCATAGCTGGGCTGCACATCCAAAACCAACATCCGCGCCAAAAGCCAAGAGGTGCGGGTGGTCAAAAGTTCAGCCCCCATCGCCTGAAACCAGCCGGCAAGGCCGATATGGTCGGGATGGTAATGCGTGACGATCAGCCGCTTGACGGGTTTTCCGGCCAGCGGGCCTGCCAAAAGCTCTTGCCAGATCGCCTTGGATTTGCGGCTGCTAAAGCCGGTATCAACCAGCGTCCAGCCATCGCCATCGTCCAAGGCATAGACGTTGACATGATCCAGTGCCATCGGCAGCGGCAGGCGCATCCACAAGATGCCCTTGGCGACTTCAATCGACTCGCCCTGTGCGGGCGGGGTTTCCCAAGGATGGTGGATCGCGTTGCTCACGCCAAAAGTGCTTCGGGGGTCAGGGCGTAAAGACCTGCGGCGCCCTCACGGGTTTGCGCCAAAAGCGGTGCATATTCGGGCAGCAGGCGGGTGATGTAAAACGCCGCCAATGGCAGGCGCGCGGGATCGGCAAGCCCGGCTTGCAGGTGGTAATGCGCGCCCAAGACACGGGCAAAGGCGCGCAGATAGGCCACCGATCCTGCGAAACGGTCGTTCAGATCTTGGCCAACCAGCGCCTCGGTCGCCTCGCGCAGCGCTTCAGAGGCGTTCCACACGGCGGTGGCAAGCGCGGGCTGGCTGCTGCGGGCGGCTTCGGCGGCGGCTTCGACCTCGTCGATCAGCCGGTAGGCCGCCTCGCCGCCATCCATCATCTTGCGGGCAACAAGATCCATCGCCTGAATGCCATTGGTGCCCTCGTAGATCGAGGTGACGCGGACATCGCGGCTATACTGTGCCGCGCCGGTTTCCTCGATAAAGCCCATGCCGCCATGCACTTGCACGCCGATATAGGCGACCTCATTGCCAATATCGGTGCCGTAGGCCTTGGCGATCGGCGTCAAAAGTGCGGCGCGCGCCTGCCATTCGGGGGCGCTTGTGGCGCGGCCCATGTCGATGGCAACGGCGCAGGCCAGACCAATGGCGCGGGCGGCAAAGGTTTCAGACCGCATCTGACCCAACATCCGGCGCACATCGGCGTGGTCGATAATGGCGCCATTGCCCAGCGGAGTTTTGCCCTGCGTGCGCCCCATCGCATAGGCAACAGCGGTTTGAGTGGCGGCCTCGGCAATCGCCACGCCCTGCATGCCCACCGCAAGCCGGGCGTTATTCATCATCGTAAACATTGCCGCCATGCCTTTGTTTTCTTCCCCCACCAGCCAGCCTTGGGCGGCATCAAACTGCATCACTGCCGTGGGCGAGCCATGCAGGCCAAGTTTATGCTCTAGGCTGACCACATTCAGGCTGTTGCGCGCGCCCAGATTGCCCTGCGCGTCGGGGATGATTTTTGGCACAAGGAACAGGCTGATGCCCTTGGTCCCCGCCGCCGCCCCGACAATGCGCGCCAGCACCAGATGGCTGACATTGGCGTTGGTGTCGTTATCGCCCCAAGTGATATAGATTTTCTGACCGGTGATCGCATAGCTGCCGTCGCCCAGCGGCTCGGCCTTGGTGCGCAGCGCGCCGACATCGCTGCCCGCCTGCGGTTCGGTCAGGTTCATCGTGCCGTTCCAATCGCCCGAGATCAGCTTAGGCAGATAGATCGCCTTCAGCGCGTCGCTGGCGTGATGTTCCAGCGCTTCGATCTGGCCTTGGGTCAGCAAGGGGTTCAGTTGCAGCGCCAAACAGGCCGACCCCATCATGTCATTGACACAAGAGGTCAGCGCAATCGGCAGGCCCATGCCGCCATAGGCCGGATCGGCCGAAATCCCCACCCAGCCGCCGCTGGCAATCTCGCGGTAGCCTTCGACAAAGCCTGCGGGGGTGCGCACCACGCCATTTTCCAGCCGCGCTGCGGTTTTGTCGCCGGCACGGTTCAGCGGGGCGAGGGTGTTTTCGCAAAGCTTGCCCGCCTCTGACAAAATCGCCTCGACGGTTTCGGGCGTGGCATCGGCGAAACGCTCGGTTGCGGCGACCTCGGCAAAGCCGGTCAGGTCAAGCAAAAGCCGAAAATCAGCAAGCGGGGCGCGATAGGGCATAGGATACTCCGAAAGGCAGCAGGGCGGGTGGCTTGGCAAAAGCGCGTGAAGCCTATAATTGCGGGTCAATGGTGGGCCTGCCGTGCCGCCGCTTCAAGACGGACGTTACGTCACCGATGATCGAAACCGAAAGCCTTTTGCCTGATCACGCAGGTCTTGCCCGCGCCGCAGAGATCCTGCGCGCCGCAGGGCTGGTCGCCTTTCCAACCGAGACAGTCTACGGGCTGGGCGGCGATGCGCGCTCTGATCTGGCGGTGGCGCGGATCTTTGAAGCCAAGGCGCGGCCAAGGTTTAACCCCTTGATTGTGCATGTGCCTGATCTGGCAGCGGCAGAAGAATTTGCGCTGTTTGACGCCCAAGCGCGGGCGGTTGCGGCGGCGTTTTGGCCGGGGCCTTTGACGCTGGTGTTGCCTTTGCGGGCGGGGTCGGGCCTGTCGCCCTATGTCACGGCCGAGCTTGACACGGTGGCGATCCGCCTGCCGGCGCATCCTGTGGCGCAGGCCTTGCTGCGCGCTTTTGGCGGGCCGCTGGCCGCACCTTCGGCCAATCCTTCGGGCCGGATTTCGCCGACGCGGGCCCAGCATGTGCGCGACGGATTGTCGGGGCGGATTGCGGCTGTGCTTGACGGTGGCGCCTGCGCGGTTGGGGTGGAATCGACGATTTTGGGGCTGGCGGGTGCGCCTGCGCTGCTCCGCGCGGGCGGGGTCACCCGCGAAGACCTAGAGGCGCTGCTTGGCCGCTTGCCGATGGGGGGCAATGCCCAAAGCCCAACGGCACCGGGGCAAATGGCGTCGCATTACGCGCCCAATGCGGCGGTGCGCTTAAATGCCGCCCCTGATCCGGCAACGGTCTTCATCGGCTTTGGTGCGGGTGCGGCAGATCTGAACCTGTCACCGCGCGGCGATCTTGTCGAGGCGGCGGCGAACCTGTTTCATCTGCTGCGCGAGGCGGATGTTTTGGCGCAAAACGGCCAAAGCATTGCGATTGCGCCTATCCCTGAGCGCGGGCTAGGGCTTGCGATCAATGACCGCTTGCGGCGCGCTGCGGCTCCGCGCGGTTAAGAGCCCATCGTAAAGCATTGCGTGCCGCGGGCTTGCAGGCGGCGGCAGGCCAGATCGGCCTCGTGCTGGCTGAGCCCAAGGAAATTCGCATCATAGCCGCGATTGGTCTGCACGATTTTGCGCATACTGTTGCCAAGGGTGGCGTTTTCCGACAGCAGCGTTTGCATCAGCACGCGCTCGGCCTGACCATGAGTGTTAAAGCGGCCCACATTGATGCCATAGCTTTTCACGCCAGCGGTCGAGACATTGGTGACCACCTCGGTGATCGTCGCGGCGCGGTCGGTTGCAACCACATTTACCGCGTTGTCATAAATCGCCACTGCGCGTTTGGGTGGGCGCGGCGCCGAGACCAGTTTGAGCGCCGGCGCTTGTGCGGCCGAGGCGGTGATTTGCAGCGTCTCGGACTCTGTTGCGGTCGTGTCGCTTGGGTTTTCGTTATCAGCAACCAAATCTTCGGGCCGCGCTGGGGGTGCGCTTGCCGGCTGATCTGACGCAGCTGTGGCAAGAGCCAAGGCGCCCAGAATGTCATCGGCCATCGCAGCAACCGCCTGATCTGCGGCGGCGACGGTTTCGGTGTGATCGGCTGCATCTTCAAGGCTTGGTCGCGCGATTGGCCGAGGCGAGGTCGAGACCGCCATCACCAACCGCAGGGTTTTTGCCGAAGATCCATCATAGCTTGGCAGTGCATCGGTGTTGGTATCAGCACTTGCCACCACTTCGTTATCTGCATTGCGCGGTGGCGTTGGAGGCACGGCGACTGCGCCCTTCTTGGCTTTGCGAAAGCCCAGATCCAACAGATCGGCCATTTTGGCATTGCGCATTGCTGTCGATGTGCCGCCAAAAACAGTGGCAATAATGCGCACGCCGTCGCGTTCCGCCGAGCCGGTCAGGTTGAAACCGGCAGGCCCCGTATAGCCGGTTTTGATGCCATCGGCGCCCTTATAGGCATCCAGAAACTTGCGGTTTGTGCTGGAAACCGTGGCCAGACCGGCATCGGTGCTGCGCCGCGAGAAGATGTTGTAATATTGGGGGAAATCATAGAACAGATGCCGGCCTAAGATCGTCATGTCATGCGCGCTGGATTTATGGCCCTTAGCCGTCAGCCCGTTGGCGTTCTTGAAGGTCGAGTTTTTCATCCCCAAGGCACGGGCCGTGCGGGTCATCCGCGCGCTAAACCGCTCGGGTGTGCCGTCAATCGCATCGCCCATCGCGGCGGCAGCGTCATTGGCCGATTTCACCGCAGCCGCGCGGATCAAATAGCGCAGCTGAATCTTTTGCCCCGCCCGCAGGCCAAGCCGCGAGGGCGCTTGCGCTGCGGCATTTTTCGATACGGTGATCATGGTATCAAGCGACATCCGCCCTGCTTCGATCTCGCCAAAGACGATGTAAAGCGTCATCATCTTGGTCAACGAGGCAGGGTGCAGCGGCGTGTCGGCGTTCTCAGAATAAAGCGTCTCGCCGGTGCGGGCGTCCATGACAAAGGCAGCATAGGGAGGCGCGGCAAAGGCGCTGGGCGCTTGCACAAGCATCGCCATCAGCGTTACCGCCAAAAGACATAGGAAACGACGGACAAATTGCCCGATTTGGCCGTAAGCCGCTGTGATCATTTTTCTGCCTCGTTAGCCCCTCTTTTGACGGGAGCCTATATTCTGCTTGAAAGGATGCTAACACGGGTTTGGCATTAGGAAAACCCCTTGAATTCAAAGGATTTCAGCTTGTTTTGCCTTCGGCCTGTGGCGTCAAAACTTAGCGGCGCGCTACTATAGGTTGTGGGTCGCTTTGATCTGAACCACTAGATCAGGCAGGGTTTCCAGCGAGGGCAGGCTATGAAACCGCGGCTCGGCCTGCGGTGGTTCGGCATGTTCAAGCGCCCAGGTGATCCCATGCGGCACATGCACGCCCCAGCCCCCGGCAGCAATAGCAGGCAAAACATCCGATTTCAGTGAATTTCCAACCATCATCGCCTGCGACGCACCTGTGCCGTGGCGGGCAAAGATCCGGCGATAGACTTCGGGGGTTTTGTCGGAAACAATTTCGACGCCGTGAAACAGATCGCCCAGACCCGATTGCGCGACTTTGCGTTCCTGATCCAGCAGATCGCCCTTGGTAATGACCAAGACTTTGAACTCTGCCGCCAGCGCCTCGACCGCCGCGCGGGCATGGGGCAAAAGGTCTACCGGATGGCGCAGCATCTCGCGCCCCGCGGCCAAGATCTCGCTGATGACCGAAGCGGGCACGCGGCCTTCGGTGACCTCGATCGCGGTTTCGATCATCGACAGGGTAAAGCCTTTGATACCAAAGCCATAATGCCCCAGATTGCGCCGCTCGGCCGCCAGCAGGCGGTCGTGCAGGTGGTTGGTCTCGGCGTGATCGGACAGCAGATCGGTAAAGCGATCCTGCGTCAGACGAAAAAAGCTTTCGTTCTGCCAAAGCGTGTCGTCGGCATCAAATCCAATGGTTGTTAGCATTTTGCCCCCTTGTGGCTTAAGGGATCAGCCCTTGGGCCTTTTCGCAAGCGAGAATTGCGCTATACTACGCAACAGCCTACCCCGAGCCGAATCTGCTTAACGGAGAGTATCTGCGTGACCCTTATTGCTGCCTTGGTTGACCCTGTCATGTCCAACGACCCAAATGGGCCGGAGGGTGATAGCTCTATCCTGACCAAGACCAAGCCGCGCAGCCAGCGGCCGCCTTTGTATAAGGTCATGCTTTTGAACGATGATTTCACGCCGATGGAATTTGTCGTGCATGTTTTAGAGCGGTTCTTTGGCCTGAACCACGCGCAAAGTTTTGAAATTATGCTGACCGTTCACAAAAAGGGTCTGGCTGTGGTTGGGGTGTTTTCGGCAGAAATCGCCGAAACCAAAGTGGCGCAGGTGATGGACTTTGCGCGCAGGCATCAGCATCCGCTGCAATGCACCATGGAAAAAGAATAGAGTTTTATGCGGTCTGCAAGATTAGAACTGGCGCTGGCCAGCGGTGCTTTGGTGCTGCCGGCTTCGGGAAATATCGTGGTGATGCGTCCGCGCGCAGGCGATGATCTGTCAATGCTGCCGCAAGATCAGGTGGTGGTGCAGACGGGGTTCAAGCCCGATTACGATTACTTTGCCGCCCAAGGCTACCGCATGGGCCCCGGCGAGGCCGCGGTGGCGATTGTCTGCGTGCCGCGCGCCAAGGCCGAGGCCCGCGCGATGATGGCGCAGGCGATGGGGGCCGCGCTGATCGTTGTCGACGGGCAAAAGACCGATGGCATCGAAAGCCTGTTGAAAGATTGCAAGGCCTTGGGCCTGCAAGTGGGCGAGGCTTTGTCGAAAGCCCATGGCAAGCTTGCGCTTGTCACCCCGGGGCCGCAACTGGCGGCTTGGGCGGCTGCACCTTTCGAGATTGATGGCTTTCGCACTTTGCCGGGGGTTTTCTCGGCTGATGGTCCTGACCGCGGCTCGGTGCTGCTCGCGCAGGCTTTGCCTGCGAAAATGCCGGCGCGTGTGGCCGATTTGGGCGCGGGCTGGGGCTATCTGAGCCGTGCGATTTTGGCGCATGCCACGGTGCAAAGCCTTGATCTGATCGAGGCCGAGGCGGTGGCCTTGGACTGTGCGCGGCTGAACGTGATTGATCCACGCGCGCAGTTCATCTGGGCCGATGCGCTGGCCTATAAGACCTTGAAACCATGGGATATGGTGGTGATGAACCCGCCGTTTCATGCCGGGCGCGAGGCCGAAGCCAGCCTTGGCATGGGCTTTATCAAGGCAGCGCATCGCGGGTTGCTGCCTTCGGGTCAGCTGTTTATGGTGGCAAACCGGCATCTGCCCTATGACAAGCTGCTGGTCAGCCTGTTCAAACAGGTCGAGGTGATCGCCAGCGATTCCGCCTTTACCGTGACGCGTGCCGCCTATCCTATTCGCGGCAAATAACTATTTTGGAAATTCTGCGCGGCAGCTGCTGATCGCGGGGGCGGCCTCGGTGGCTTGGGCCGCGCGTTTGGCTTTCAGGCTGGCAAGCTTGGCCGCTTCGGCCACAAGATCAACAGCAACCGCGCTGCGTTCGGTTGTGGTGACATCATCCAGACACATCTGCGCCACGCCCCCGGCCGAGCAATCGACAAAGCGGGTGCGTAAAACCTCTTTTTCTTCAAAGGCATAGCCGCGCTTTAGATTGCCTTCGACCTCGACAATCAGCCGGTCTACCACCCGCATATCGCGGGTCACGCTGGCGATGCAGCGCTCTTGCGGCGTGCCGCAGCCGATCAGCAACAGCGGCATCAGAAAGCTAAATTTGCGCATCTTGCCCTCGGGTTTGCGTAAGTTGACTTTGACTATAGGCCCATTGGCTTGTTATGCCAGTGCCAGACGGGTTTGGGAGCGGAAGATGAGCGAAGATTTCACCGAGAAAAAAGCACGGGCGGCCGAGTGGTTTCGCAGCCTGCGCGATGAAATTGTCACCTCTTTCGAGGCGCTTGAAGATGCGCATGGCACCGGGCCTGTGGGCCGGTTTGAAGTCACACCGACAACCCGCGCCGATGGTGGCGGCGGTCTGATGTCGGTGATGCGCGGCGGGCGGGTGTTCGAAAAGGTCGGCGTCAATGTCAGCGCCGTGCATGGCACCTTGGGCGAGCGGGCGCAAAAGGCGATGGCCGCGCGCGGTGTGCCGGGCATGGCGGATGATCCTCGGTTTTGGGCCAGCGGCATCAGCCTTGTCGCCCATATGGTGAACCCGCATTGCCCTGCCGTGCATATGAACACGCGGATGTTCTGGACGCCGCACGCCTGCTGGTTTGGCGGTGGGTCGGATTTGAACCCCTGTCTGGAATACGCAGAGGACACCGCGCATTTTCACGCCCAGATGCAGGCGGCCTGCGATGCGCATGACGCGGGCTATTACACCAAGTTCAAAGCTTGGGCGGATGAATATTTCTTTGTGCCGCATCGTGGCCGCGCCCGTGGCGTTGGCGGCATCTTTTACGACGATCTGAACACCGGCGATTGGGAGGCCGATTTCTCGTTTACCCAAGACGTCGGCCGCGCCTTCTTGCCCGCCTTTGTGCCCCTGACCGAAAAGCGGGTCGATACCGCTTGGACCGAGGCCGACCGCGAGGCGCAATTGGTACACCGCGGGCTTTATGCCGAATATAACCTTGTCTACGACCGTGGTACCAAATTCGGGCTAGAGACCGGGCATGATGCCAATGCGGTTCTGATGAGCCTGCCGCCCTTGGCCAAATGGGTCTAGTGATGGCGGTGTGATGTAAAACTTTTACCTGAGTTTCACGGCGTCGTGATCCTTGGCGCCTAGGCCGAAAGGGTATTGCAACCCTAGAGAGGCCAAAATGAAACTTCGCACTCTGCTTTTGACCGCGACGGCACTGACCGGATTTGCCCATATCGCTGCTGCTGGCGATCTAAGCTTTACCGCCGTCGCGGCCCCAACCGAAGATGCCATCAAGCGCAGCGTTGTTGCCACGGCTTCGGCGATGATGGATGGGGTCGAAGTCCCCTTGGCTTATCATGTGATCGCCCGCAGCGGCGATGTGCATGGCGAGGGCACCTTTGCCCAAATGATCGATCGCGATGGCAAGCCGCTGATGGCAGGCGATGCGACGAAGATTTCAAACTCGGCTGACTTTACCTCGTTGTTGCCGGTTGGGGGCAAGCTGTTCTCGATCACGCATTTTGAAGACAATCCGGCGGGCATGTATCTGAGCGAATTGGCGCAGGACGCGGACGGCAATCTCAGCATGACCTCGACCAAGCCACTGAGCTTTGCGGGTTTGGGCGGTCTTTGGTTGCCCTGTGCAGGCTCGGTTTCGCCTTGGAACACGCATTTAGGGTCTGAAGAATACCCAGATGACGCGCGCGCTTTTGAAGCGGCAGCGACGGTTGACGCGCTTTCAGATGATGCCATCGGAATGGCACCCTATTTCGGGCTTGATGCAGCCAGCATGACGGTGGATGCGTTTAAGGCCGCCTATAACCCCTATAACTACGGCTTTGTGAACGAGATTTCGGTTGCCGAATCTGGCGATGCGACCATCGTCAAGCATTACGCGATGGGCCGTGTTGCGGTTGAATTGCCATGGGTGATGCCCGACCAGAAGACGGTTTATATCACCGATGATGGTTCGAACACCGGTCTGTTCATGTTCCACGCCGACACTGCGGGTGATCTGACCGCTGGCAATCTTTACGCGGCAAAATGGGTGCAAACCTCGGATGTCAACGGCGGCGCGGCCAATCTTGAGTGGGTTGATCTGGGCCATGCCGATCAGGCTTCGGTGCAGGCTGGCATGGAAAAGGGCGTTTCGTTCTCGGATATGTTTGAGGTTGCCGAGTTTAACGCTGATGGCTCTTGCCCCGAAGGCTTTGCCTCGTCGAATGCTGGTGGTGCCGCCGAATGCCTGAAGATCAAAGCGGGCATGGAAATGCTGGCCTCGCGTCTGGAAACCCGCCGTGTTGCTTCGATGATGGGGGCCACCACCGAATTCCGTAAGATGGAAGGTCTGGCCTTTAGCCCCGAGAAGAACGCGCTGTTCTTGGCGATGTCCGAAGTCTCCAAGGGCATGATGGATGCCGATGAAAAGGCAGATAAGGGCGGTCGCAACGATGTGCGCGTGCCAAAGAACGCTTGTGGCGTGGTTTACGAGCTGGCGCTGGATGCTGCCTTCAAAGCCACCACAATGACCGGCCTTATCGCAGGCAAGCCGATGGAATATGGCGCGGACAGCCCCTACGCTGGCGGCACCTGTGACATCGACGGCATCGCGAACCCTGATAACCTCAGCTTTATCCCCGGCTACAACACCCTGTTGATCGGCGAAGACACCGGCTCGGGCCATCAGAATGACGCGGTTTGGGCGATGGATCTGGCCAAGGGTGATCTGGTGCGGATCATGACCACGCCTTACGGATCAGAAGCGACGTCGGTTGATTGGTATTCGAATGTGAACGGTCATGCCTATCTGATGACCGTGGTGCAGCACCCTTATGGCGAAAGCGATCAGGACAAACTGCAAGACCCAATGGATGCCCGCGCCTATGTTGGCTACCTTGGTCCCTTTCCGGCTGTGAAGTAAGCTTGCTTTCCTGCTCTGGCTGCGGGATACCCCGCAGCCAGAGATAGGGAGATGCCAGATGGCCGATATTCAGATCAAAGCGGCCTATGGTTCGGTGGTCGAAGAAGACGAAGACGCGCTGCTGTTCATCGCCTTTGCCGAGGGCGAGGATGACGACGGGTCTTATGTTGTGCTGCAACAACCACTGGAAGGTGGTCCGGTGCGGCTCGAGGTTAATGACGAGAACTTCGCGGCCGAGGATGCTTTGGAAAGCGTCACTTTGCTGGGCGATGATCTGCTTTTGACCATTCGCGCCACGAAAACTTCGAAATTTGGCTTTGCTGGCACGATTTTGATCGGGCTTGCGGGCTGTGAAGACCGCGACGAGACGCTGGCCGCGCTGCGCGTGATGTTGGGGCCGATCTTCGCCTAGGGCTGATTGCGCAACAACAGCGCGATGCCTGCGATCACCACTGCCATGCCTGCGATTTGCCTTTTGCTTACCGCTTGGCGAAACACATAGCGCGACACGGCGGTGGCAAGGATCACCTCGACTAAGGCAAGGGTGCGGATATTCGCAGCCGAGGTCAGCGAAAACCCGATAAACCAGAATTGCGAGGCAAAGGCCCCCAAAAAGCCCGCGCCCAGCGATGATTTCCAGACCCTAAAGCTGGCGGCAAGCGCTGGGCGATTGAACAGCGCCATCCAAAGCGCCAGCAGGCTGGCTTGCAGCGTTAAACTCAGCACCAGCGTCGTGGTGGCGCGGATCAGGAAATCGCCCTGCGCCAGCCCAGTGATGCCGCCGCGAAACCCGATCGCCGAGATGCCAAACAACAGCCCCGCGAACAATCCGGTCAGTGCGGGGGTCAGCTCGGCCAAGGCTGCGCCGCGTTTGACCGAGATCAGCAGAACCCCCGCGGTGGCGATGCCTATGGCCAAAAGCATTGGCGGCGTCAGCGGATCGCCAAGGATCAGCGCTGCGCTGACCGCCACAAGCACCGGCTCGGTCTTGATCCAAGCGGTGGTGACGGCAAAGCTGCGGGTCTGCATCAGCCGCAGCATCAGCGCGGTCGCGCCGATCTGGGCCAGCGCGCCCAAGGCGGTAAAGCCAAGCGCGCGCAAGGGGATCTGCGGGATCGCCTGACCGCTGATCTGGCTGACCAAGATCAGGAAAATCACCGCAAAGGGCAGGCCAAACAAAAACCGCACCTGCGTCGCCCCCACGGTGCCAATCGCGGCGGTCAGGCTGGCTTGGGTCGCGTTGCGTGCGGTTTGCGCCACCGAGGCGGTCAGTGCCGCCCCGATCCAAAGCGCGGTATCAGCCACGGATCAACCGACCCAACCGCTTGATGCCTTCGTCAATCGCGGCCTCATCGGCGCAGGAAAACGACAGTCGCAGCGTGTTGCCGTTGGACCCATCGGCAAAGAACGCGCGGCCCGGCACAAAGGCCACCCGCTCGCTTTGCAGCGATTTCGCCAAAAGCTCGGCCCCGTCCATGCCCTTTGGCAGGGTTAGCCAAACAAACATGCCGCCTTCGGGTTTGGTCCAAGTCACCCCCGCAGGCATCTCGCGCGCCAAGGCCGCCAGCATGTGATCGCGGCGCGCGCCATAAACGCGGCGCAATTGCGCGACATGCGGCGCAAAGATATCACGCGCCACGCGGTGGGTGACGATCTGGTTCGCGGTCGAAGAATGCAGATCGGCGGCCTGTTTCATCAGCACCAGTCGCGAGATCACCTCTTTGCCGGCGCAAACCCAGCCAACCCGCAGCCCCGGCGCCAGCGATTTGCTGAACGACCCGCAATAAAGCGTGCGACAGGCCTCGATGCTGCCCTTACGCGCGATTTCCAGCGCAAGGATCGGCGGAATCGCCTGCCCGTCATAGCGCAGGGTCTGATAGGCGGCATCTTCGACAATGGCGATATCAAGCTGATCTGCCAGATCAATCACCGCCTCGCGGGCCGAAAGCGCAAGCGTCTCGCCGGTCGGATTGGCAAAATCAACCGAAAGATAGGCGAATTTCACCCGCCCACCGGCAGCCAAGGCGGTCTGGCGGTAATCTTCGGCGCTGCGGTTACTTTGCGGGTCCAGGCGGTCGTAGCTTGGCTCATAGGCGTTAAACGCCCCCAGCGCGCCCAGATAGGTCGGCCAACCGCACAGCACGGTATCCTTGGGCGAGATCATCAGTTTGCCAAGATAATCAAGCGCTTGCTGCGAGCCCGAGGTGATCAGGATATTTTCGGCGGTGCAGGGCACACCAATCTCGGCCATCTGGGCGGCAATCCAGTCGCGCAGGGGTTTATAGCCCTCTGACACCGAATATTGCAGCGCCGCGGTGGCCTGATCGCCCGAGAGCACATCGGAAAAGGCCGCCGCAAATTCGGCCTTGGGGAACAGCGCGGGATCAGGGATGCCACCTGCAAAAGAGATGATATCGGGTTGATCCAAAAGCTTGAGCAGCTCGCGAATTTCCGAAGCCTTCATCCGCGACGCCCGTGTCGCCAGAATATCGTTCCACTGCACGCCCAAAACTCCCCTGCGTTTGGGCGGAATTTGATCTTGTGCCGGGGGTAAGTCAATAGTTGTGACCTAAGGCGGCGGTACCAATTTTGCTGGCTTTGCTGCGGAAAACCGCCGCTTGGCATTCGCCCGCCAAACCGCTAAAACCCTGCCAACATTCGGAGCAGGGTGCGATCCTTGCTGGCTCTTCCGGCCGCCTATCCGCCGGACCAAAGGCGCTTTGCGCCGCAGATGACGGACTTTCCATGAATTTGATGACGACCTATCGCCAGCAATGGTTTGGCAATATTCGCGGCGATCTTTTGTCGGGGCTGGTGGTGGCGCTGGCGCTGATCCCCGAGGCGATTGCCTTTTCGATCATCGCAGGGGTGGACCCTAAGGTTGGGCTTTACGCCAGTTTTTCCATCGCGGTGATCACGGCGTTTTTTGGCGGCCGGCCGGGGATGATTTCGGCGGCCACAGCGGCGACGGCGGTGCTGATGGGCACATTGGTGCGCGAACACGGGCTGGATTATCTGCTGGCCGCGACCTTTCTTGCCGGGCTGTTGCAGGTGGGCATGGGGCTGGCCAAGCTGGGCTTTGTGATGCGCTATGTCTCGAAATCGGTGATGACGGGTTTTGTCAACGCCTTGGCGATCCTGATCTTTTTGGCGCAATGGCCCGAGATTGACCCGATGCGCGTTGGCTGGCTGACCTATGCGATGTTGGCGGGGGGGCTTGCGATCATCTATCTGTTTCCGCGCCTGACCAGACTGGTGCCTTCGCCCTTGGTTACCATCATCGTGCTGACCGCGCTGAGCATGGCGCTGGGGCTGGATGTGCGCACGGTGGGCGATATGGGGCAATTGCCCGATGCTTTGCCAAGCTTTCTGATCCCGAATGTGCCCTTTACGCTGGACACGCTGCTGATCATTTTTCCCTATTCCTTGGCGGTTGCGGTGGTTGGGCTTTTGGAAAGCCTGATGACGGCGCAGATCGTGGATGAGATGACCGACACCTCGTCGCATCGCAATCAAGAGTGCATTGGTCAGGGCATTGCCAATACCGCGACCTCTTTCATCGGCGGCATGGCGGGCTGTGCGATGATCGGGCAATCGGTGATCAACGTGAAGTCAGGCGGGCGCGGGCGGCTTTCGACCTTTACCGCCGGTGTGATGCTGTTGATTTTCTGCGTCGGTTTGGGGCGCTGGGTCAGCCAGATCCCGATGCCTGCGCTGGTGGCGATCATGATCATGGTCTCGATCGGCACGTTTTCCTGGGCCTCGATCGGCAATCTGCGTACGCATCCGAAATCGTCTTCGGTGGTGATGCTGGCGACGGTGGTCACGGTGGTCTGGACGCATAACCTTGCTTTGGGGGTTTTGGTGGGCGTGCTGTTGTCGGGGATCTTTTTCGCCGCCAAGATTGCGCAGTTGTTTGGCGTGAAATCGACGCTTTCGGCCGATGGGCAAGTGCGCACCTATGCGGTGCATGGTCAGCTGTTTTACGGCTCGGTCGAGGATTTCACCCGTGCGATCAACTTTCGCGAGGGTGCTGCACAGGTGGTGATTGATGTCACCCACGCGCATATCTGGGACATCTCTTCGGTGCAGGCGATTGATTCGGCGGTGATGAAGCTGCGGCGGCGCGGGTCTTTGGTGTCGATCATCGGCATGAATGAGGCCACCGAGACGATCATGGACAAGCTGGCGATCCACGACAAAGACGGCGCGCTGGATGTGGTGTTAGAGCATTAAAAAAAGGGGCCCTCGGGCCCCTTTTTCGCCAAGGGACAGCGGCTTTAGGCCCCGCGCACCGTGTCGATCATCAGCTGCACATTGTCGGGGTTGGCGTCGGGGGTGATGCCGTGGCCAAGGTTAAAGATATGCGGGCCGCCGCGAAAGGCTTTGACGACATGGCGGGTTGCCTCGACCAGCTCTTGCCCGCCGCTGACCATATGGTGCGGTGCAAGGTTGCCTTGCACGCAGCCATCGATCTGCACATGGGCCGCAGCCCATTCCGGTGTCACCGAATTGTCGATGGCAACGCAATCAGCCCCCGTAGCGCGGGCAAAGCCTACATAGCCATCACCGCCTTCACGCGGGAAAGCGATAACCGGCAGGCCGGGGTGCATCGCCTTGAGCGCCGAGATGATACGGGCGGCGGGTTTGACCGCGAAATCGGTGAAATCTTGGCCCTTGAGGCTGCCTGCCCAAGAATCAAACAGCTTGACCACTTCGGCCCCAGCCGAGACTTGCGCCGACAGATAGAGAATCGTTGCCTCGGTGATCACGTCGATCAGGGCGGAAAAGGCCGCGCGGTCGCTGGATTTCAGCGCATGGGCCGGGCCTTGGTCCTTGGTGCCACGGCCTGCGATCATATAGGTCGCCACGGTCCAAGGCGCGCCCGCAAAGCCGATCAGCGTGGTTTCGCGCGGCAGTTCTGCGGCCAAAAGTTTGACGGTTTCATAGATCGGCGCAAGGGTTTCGTGGATGTCGGCAATCGGGCGCAGGGCGCGCACGCCCGCCATATCGCCGATGGTCGACAGCCTTGGCCCCTCGCCGGTTTCAAACCACAGATCTGCGCCAAGCGCTTGGGGCAAAAGCAAAATATCGGCAAACAGGATTGCCGCATCAAAGCCATAGCGCCGGATGGGCTGCAAGGTAACCTCTGCCGCCAGCTCGGGGTTGTAGCACAGCTTCAGAAAATCGCCGGCCTCGGCGCGGGTGGCGCGGTATTCCGGCAGGTAGCGGCCGGCCTGACGCATCATCCAAATCGGCGGCGTGGGCAGGGTTTCGCCTGCAAGCGCGCGGAGAATGGTTTTCTTTGTCATCGGTTGCTCCCTTACTAACTTCCCTTGAGTTGCCTTGCTGAGGCCTGTTGTCAAGAGAGTGCTGCTTGAAAGCGTAATCTGAGATGGCTATGCATAGCTATGACATATTCGCTTCCCACCCCCGACCAGACCTTCAAGATCGGCACACGCGGATCGCCCCTTGCCCTGTGGCAGGCCCATGAGGTGCGGCGCTGCCTGCGCTTGGCCTTTGACCTGCCCGAAGCGGCCTTCGAGATTGTGGTGATCAAGGTCACCGGCGATCTGGTGCAAGACCGCGCGCTGAAAGAGATCGGCGGCAAGGGTCTGTTCACCCGCGAGATCGAAGAGGCCTTGCTGGATGGCAGCATCGACATCGCGGTGCATTCGATGAAGGATATGCCGGTGCTGCAACCTGCGGGGCTGCTGCTGGATTGCTATCTAGAGCGCGCCGATGTGCGTGACGGCTTTGTGTCGCTGCATGCCAGCGGCATTGCCGATCTGGCGCAGGGCGCGGTGGTGGGGTCTTCGTCTTTGCGCAGGCGGGCGCAATTGGCGCATCGGCGCGCCGATCTGCAATTGGTGGAATTTCGCGGCAATGTGCAGACGCGGATGAAAAAGCTGGGCGACGGCGTGGCGGATGCGACGTTTTTGGCGATGGCAGGGGTGACCCGTCTGGGCATGGCCGAGGTTGCGCGCCCGATCGAGGTGTCAGAAATGCTGCCAGCCGTGGCGCAGGGCGCGATTGGCATCGAACGTCGGCTGGATGATCTGCGCGCCAAGGCGATGCTGGACGCCATTCACCACACCGCCACCGGCCAGCAACTTGCGGCAGAGCGGGCGTTTTTGGCGCGGCTGGATGGCTCTTGCGAGACGCCGATTGCCGGGCTTGCGGTGATCGAGGCGGATCAGCTGTGGCTGCGTGGCGAGATTTTGCGCCCCGATGGCTCGCGGGTGATCACGGGTGAGATTCGCGGCGCGGTTGCCGATGGCGCGGCCTTGGGCGAGGCTTTGGCCGATCAGCTGCTGGCAGAGGCGGGCGCGGGCTTTTTCGACTAGGCGGTGTTGCGGTCGACCCAAAACAGGCCAAAGGCACCCAAAAGCGCGATGCTGACGCCAATAAAGGCCACGGTGGTATAGCCGCCAATCGCCGTGCCGCTGGCAAAGGCAAAGGCGACCAAGACATCCGAGATCAACTTTTGCAGCGCCAGCATCGCGCCTGCGGTGCCGGGGCGGCCTTGCAACAGGTCTTGGTAATAGGCGATGGGCAGCGCCAGCATGGTGGTGCCGCCGACCCCTGCCACCAAGGTCATGCCCCAGATCAGCGGGCTTGCGGCCAAAAGCGGCAGTGCGATGACATGGCAGCAATACAGCGCCACGCCCAAACCGATCAGCGTCGAGCGTTTAAAGTGCCGCGCCACCCGTGGCAGCAAAATCAGGCAGGGCACTTCCCAGCCCGCCACAAGCCCGACATAAAGCGCCACATCCGCAGGGCCGCGCTGGGCCGATTGGTCAAACACCAGCGAGATCACCGTCATGTAAAGCCCGCCAGACGAGGTGATGGCCCCCAGCAACAGCAGACGGATCAGCACATTGGGGGCGGCAATCTCGCGGAAGGCCTGTTTGAAATTTAACCCCGAGCGCGCATCAACCCAATCGGTCTGCCCGTCGCGGGGCCACAACAGCAAGATCAGCGTCAGCAATCCCAATCCCGCCAGCGCCCCCGAGACATAGACCGCCGTCACCGCGATATTGGCTTCAAAGGCAAAGGTCCAGAACACCAGCATCGCCAGAAACGCCAGCGAAAGGGCGGCGCGCACGGTGCCCAAGATGCCGTCGCGGCCCTCGGCCTGCGGATGCACCAGCCGCGCCAGCGCAAACAGTTGGCCAAAGATGCTGGACCCAATCGGCACCAAGATGCCGTGGCATAGGATCAGCGAGATCGTGCTGGGAAAGAACAGCATCAGCGCCATGCCCAGCAGGCTTGACGCGGTGGCAATAAGCGCAATCAGCCGACGGTTGCCATGTTGATCGCCCAAAACCCCCGACAAAACCGAAGCCGAAACCGCCGTGGCCGAGGCCAGCACCAGCAACAGCGCAAAGGCGGGTTTTGACAGGCCGATCACTTCGATGGCGATCAAGGATTGATAGGGGTAGGTCGAGGCGTTGAACACGCCGACCAAGAACATCGCCGCCGCAATCATCCGAAGCGTGGGGTTGCGCGAAATAAGGGTGAACGCTGACACGGTAAGCTGCCTTCCCAGAAGCGCAACGGCTAGCCTTCGGCGCGCGCCTTGTCCAGTGCCGCCGCGTTAAGGCGCGGGAATAACCTTGCCGGGATTCATGCGGTTGTCAGGGTCAAGTGCTGCCTTAATGGCGCGCATCACGTCCAGCGCCACAGGGTCTTTGCGCCGCTTCATCGAGGCAAGCTTCGAGAGGCCAACACCATGCTCGGCCGAAAACGATCCGCCCAGCGCCTGCACCTCGTCTTCCACCGCTTCGATGATCCGATCGGCATGGGCGGCAGAGGGGTCCGAGGGGTAGACGGTGAAATGCACATTGCCGTCGCCCAGATGCGCCACCAGAATCGTCTCGGCGCCAGCATCAAGCTGCGGCAGGCGGGTGCTGATGCGGTCCAGAAAGGGGGCGACCAGATCGGTCGGCAGACAGATGTCAGTGTCAATTGTGGGTTGGCGCGAGGTCATCACCTCGGAGGCCAATTCGCGCCGCTGCCACATCGCGGCGCGTTGCGCTTCGGTCTGGGCGATTTCGGCATCTTGCACCATGCCTTCGGCCATCATCTGCGCCAGTGTGGTTTCCAAAAGTCCGGTCAGTGGCAGGCTGCCATCGGCCTTTGGCGTGGTGTCATCCGGGCGCAGGCTGCCCAGTTCGACAAGGATCGTCACCTCGGCGGCAGGGCTGAACGGCTGGCGGATGTCGGGACGCGCGCGGGCCATCTGCGCCATATAGCTTGCAGGCATATATTCAAACGCCTCGACAGCGCCGCCCGAGGCCGCTTGCAGCCGGTTCAGCAGGATCAGCGCATCGGGCAGGCTGCGCGCCGACAGCGTGGCGGTGGCATAGGCGCGCGGCCGCGGCACCAGCTTCATCACCGCGGCAGTGATCACGCCCAAGGTGCCCTCGGCGCCGATGAACAGCTGTTTCAGATCATAGCCTGAGTTATCTTTGTGCAGCGCGCTCATCAGGTTCAGGATGCGGCCATCGGCCAGCACCACCTCGAGCCCAAGGCACAGCGCGCGGGTCGAGCCATAGCGCAGCACATTCGATCCGCCGGCATTGGTTGACAGCACGCCGCCAATCATCGCCGAGCCGCGCGCGCCAAACCACAGCGGAAAATACAGATCTTCGGCCTCGGCGGCCTTGTGCAGGCTGTCAAGCACCACACCAGCCTCGACAATCGCCAGCCGCGCGGCAGGGTTGATCTGGCGGATGGTGTTCAGCCGCTCGACCGAGAGGATCAGCCCGCCCACCGTCATCAATCCGCCCGTCAGCCCGGTGCGCCCCGAGGCAGGCAGCACCGCCACCCGATGGCGCGCCGCGATCTGCATCACCTGCGCCACCTCGGCGGTATCGGCAGGGCGCACGGCGGCGATGGGGTCAGAATGATAATGATGCGTCACATCGGCAGTATAGCGGGCCAGATCCGCGCCGGTTATCACATGGGCCGCGCCAAGCGCTGCGGTCAGATCGGCGATCAGGGTCATCGGTGCCTCCACTTTGCCAGCAAGGTTGCGCAAAGCGGTGTTTCGCACAAGGGGGCTCTGACAGGGGATGCAGGGTTGAGTTTAGGGCGTCTTGATCTGCGCCAACAAGGCTTGCACCTGAGGCCCCAGCGTTTCCAGCAGGGTGACAACGCCTTTGGCATTGGGGTGAATGCCGTCGGCCTGCATGAACTGCGGGTCAAGCTGGCCTTGCGGTGTCATCAGCGGATCGAAATAGGGGCTGGCAAGCAGTGCGCCATGCGCCTGTGCAAGCTCTGCAAACATCGCGTCGAAACTGGCTTGATAGGCCGCGCCGTAATTTGGCGGTGCGCGCAGCGCCACCAGAAGCACCGGCAGATTGCGCGCGCTGATCCCTGACAAGATCGCGTCAAGATTGGCGCGGGCAAGGCCGGGGTCAAGCCCGCGCAGCATGTCATTGCCGCCAAGGTTGACCATCACCGCCTGCACATCTGGCGTCAGCGACCAGTCAAGCCGCGACAGCCCGCCTGCGGTGGTATCACCCGACACACCGGCGTTCAGCACCACCGCAGCCGTGCCCTGCGCGGCCAGCCAAGCCTGCAACTGCGGCACCAACCCGTCTTCGGGCGGCAGGCCATAGCCTTCGGTCAGGCTATCGCCCAAAGCCAAAAGCGTGACCGGAGCGGCGGAAACTGGCGCTGCGACAAGAAAAAGCGCAATGGCCGCATTGCGCAAATGCAAAAGCGGCTCATATCTGAGGAAAGCTTTGAAAGTGATGTACATGACCGATCCCGTATTAACCCTGACCCATGTTGGCCTGACCCTTGCGGGCAATGCCGGAGCCGTAACAATCCTGAAAGACATAAGCCTGCAAGTGGCCCAAGGCGAGAGCTTGGGGCTGATTGGGCCGTCAGGGTCGGGAAAATCTTCGTTACTGATGCTGATGGGCGGGCTAGAGCGGGCCACCTCGGGGCAGATCACCGCGCTGGGCGCGGATCTGGGCGGTTTGGACGAAGACGGGCTGGCCAAGTTTCGGCGCGGTCGCATGGGGGTGGTGTTTCAGTCCTTTCACCTGATCCCCACCATGACGGCTTTGGAAAACGTCGCTCTGCCGATGGAGATTGACGGCATCCCCGATGCCTTCGCGCGGGCCGAGGCAGAGTTGCAAGCGGTGGGCTTGGGTGGGCGGTTGCAGCATTACCCCTCGCAGATGTCGGGGGGCGAGCAGCAGCGCGTGGCGCTGGCGCGTGCGATGGCGCCACGGCCGGCAATTTTGCTGGCGGACGAGCCGACGGGCAATCTGGATCAGGTCAATGGTGCGGCGATTATGGATTTGATCTTTGCGCTGCGCGACCGGCATGGCGCGACCTTGGTTCTTGTTACCCATGCGCCCGAACTTGCCGCGCGCTGTGACAGGGTGGTGCGGCTGGTCGATGGCCAGATCGCGGGGGCTGCGGCATGAGGCTTGCTTGGGCGATTGCGCGGCGCGAGTTGCGCGGCGGCTTGCGGGGGTTTTGGGTGTTTCTGGCCTGTCTGTCGCTGGGGGTGGCCGCGATTGCCGGCGTGGGCATGGTGCGCTCGGCCATTCAGGCGGGGCTGAGCGAACAGGGAGCGACCCTGCTGGGCGGCGATGCGCAAGCCAAATTCACCTACCGCTTTGCCAGCCCAGAAGAGCGCGCCTATCTGGACAGCATTGCCAGCAAAGTTTCAGAGATTGTCGAGTTCCGCTCGATGATCTCGGCGGGTGACAGCAATCTGCTGACGCAAGTGAAGGCTGTTGATGACGCCTATCCTTTGCTGGGGCAGGTGGCGCTGCAAGCGGGCAGCTTTCCGGCGGTTTTGGCCGGGCGCGGTGCGGTGATGGACGGGATCTTGGCCGATCAGGCGGGGCTGGCGATTGGCGACAGCTTTCGGCTGGGCGGTGCCGAGTTTGTGCTGCGCGGCCGCCTTAACAGCGAACCTGACAGCGCCACGGGCGGCTTTGCTCTGGCGCCGCGCACCATGGTGCTGCGCGCCGATCTGGAAGGCTCGGGCCTGCTGAATGCGGGCAGTTTGTTTGACAGCTCTTACCGGATGATCTTGCCTGCGGGCGCGGATCTGGCGGCTTTGCAAGCGCAGGCCGAGGCGCGCTTTCGCGAGGCGGGGTTGCGCTGGTCAGACAGTCGCCGCGCCGCCCCCGGCGTGGAACGCTTTGTCGAGCGGATTGCCGCGTTTTTGGTGCTGGTTGGGCTTGCGGGCTTGGCGGTGGGCGGTGTCGGGGTTGCCGCAGCGGTGCGCAGCTATCTAGAGGCCAAGCTTGCCACCATTGCCACCCTGCGCACTTTGGGCGCAACCGGCGGGCTGGTGTTTCAGACCTATTTTCTGCAAATCGCGGTGCTTTCTGCGCTGGGCGTGACGATTGGTCTGATGCTGGGCGTCGGTCTGCCGCTGCTGTTTGGCGGCATGATCGAGGCCGCGCTGCCGTTTCCGGCCCATATCAGCCTTTATCCGCGCGCGGTGGCAGAGGCTGCGTTTTATGGCGTGACCTCGGCCTTTCTGTTTGCGCTTTGGCCACTGGCGCGCAGCGAGGGCATTCGCGCGGCAGCGCTTTATCGGGGCGGTGTTGCGGGTGGCTGGCCAAGGCCGCGCTATGTGCTGGCGCTGATTGGGCTGGCGGCGCTGTTGATTGGCGGCGCGGTGGTGTTTTCGGGCACGATGACTTTGGCGCTGGGCACGGCGGCGGGGCTGATTGCGGCGCTGGCGGTGCTGGGGCTGGCGGCTTGGGGCTTGCGGCGTTTGGCGCGCAGGCTGGCGCGGGCCAAAGCGCTGCGCGGTCGGGTGGCGCTGCGCTTGGCGCTGGCCTCGATCTCGGCACCGCGGGCCGAAACGATGCAGGTGGTGCTGGCTTTGGGGCTGGGGCTGACGGTGCTGGCGGCGGTGGGGCAAATCGACGCCAACCTGCGCGCCGCGATCACCCGTGATCTGCCCACCCGCGCGCCTGCGTTCTTTTTCGTGGATATTCAGCCCGATCAGATTGACGGCTTTGTTGCCAAGATGCAGGCCGATCCTGCGGTCACCAAGATGGAAACCGCGCCGATGCTGCGCGGTGCGATCACCGAGATTAACGGCGAAGATGCGCGCAAGGTGGCGGGCGATCATTGGGTGCTGAACGGCGATCGTGGCCTGACCTATGCCGATGCCAAGCCCGGCAATGCCAAGGTGACCGCTGGCAGCTGGTGGCCTGAGGGCTATGACGGGCCGCCGCAGATTTCTTTTGCCGAGACCGAAGCGAAAGAAATCGGTCTAAAGCTGGGCGATAGCCTGACCGTCACGGTTTTGGGCCGGCCAATTACCGCCAAGATCACCAGCTTTCGGGTGGTGGATTTTTCCAACGCGGGCATGGGGTTCGTGATGACGATGAATGCCGCAGCCCTGCGCGCGGCCCCCCATACCAATATCGCCACGGTCTACGCTGACCCTTCGGCCGAAGCCACGATCCTGCGCGGGGTGGCCAAGGCCTATCCCAATGTCACCGCGATCAGCATTCGCACCGCGGTCGCACGCGTCAGCGAGGCGCTGACGGCGATTGCCGAAGCCACCACCTTGGCGGCCTTGGCGACCTTGCTGACCGGCTTTGTCGTGCTGATCGGTGCGGCAGCCTCGGGCGAGCGGGCGCGGGTCTATGAGGCTTCGGTGCTAAAGGTGCTGGGAGCTTCGCGCGGGCGTATCCTTGCCAGCTTTGCGCTGCGGGCGGGGTTGATGGGAGCAGCCGCCGGAGTGGTGGCGATTGCTGCGGGGGCGGCTGGCGGCTGGGCGGTGATGCGCTTTGTGATGGACAGCGCCTATCATTTCGAGGCCGGCTCGGCCTTGGCGATTGTGCTGGGTGGGGTGGTCGCGACCCTGCTGGCCAGCCTTGTCTTTGTGCTGCGCCCGCTTTCGGCACGACCCGCGCAGGTGCTGCGCTCGCAAGAGTAAGGCCGCTCAGCAGGCAATGATATTTTTCGGTTGTTTGGGCGTAAATTTGGAATATTAGTTCCATAAGCTGCGCAGATTGCGGCCAATGACACAGAGGTTGCGGGGGCAAGCCCCAGTAGGAGAGAGACGATGACGGTAAGATTTGGTCTTTTGGGCGCAGGGCGCATCGGCAAGGTTCACGCCAAGGCGGTGACGGGCGATGCCAATGCAAAGCTGGTCGCCGTGGCCGATGCCATGGCCCCCGCAGCGCAGGCGATTGCGGATCAATACGGCTGCGAAGTGCGCAGCATCGAGGCGATCTTGGCTGCCAAGGATATTGACGCGGTGGTGATCTGCACCCCCACCGACACCCATGCCGATCTGATCGAAGCCTTTGTAAAGGCTGGCAAAGCGGTGTTCTGTGAAAAGCCGATTGATCTGTCGCTTGCGCGGGTGAAGACCTGCCTTGAGGTGGTGCGCGCCCATAAAGGCACGCTGATGGTCGGCTTTAACCGCCGCTTTGACCCGCATTTCCGCGCCGTGCGGGCCGAGATCGACAAGGGCACCATTGGCGAGCCCGAGATGGTTGTGATCACCTCGCGCGATCCGGGGGCGCCGCCGGTCGAGTATATCAAACGCTCGGGCGGGATTTTCCGCGATATGACCATCCATGATTTTGACATGGCACGGTTTCTTTTGGGCGAAGAGATTGCCGAAGTTGTGGCCACGGCTGCGGTGCTGGTTGACCCGGCAATCGGCATCGCAGGCGACTTTGATTCGGTGCAGGTGATGCTGAAAACCGCATCTGGGCGGCAGGCGATGATTTCGAACTCGCGCCGCGCCACCTATGGCTATGATCAGCGCATCGAAGTGCATGGTTCAAAAGGCGCTGTCTCGGCCGAGAATCAGCGCCCGGTCTCGATCGAGGTGGCGACCGCTGCGGGCTATACCCGCCCGCCGCTGCATGATTTCTTTATGACCCGCTACACCGAGGCCTATGCCGCCGAAATCGCGACCTTTATCGCGGCGCTTCGCGGTACCGGAAAGGCAGAGCCGACGGGCGAAGATGGGCTGATCGCTTTGGCCTTGGCCGAGGCTGCGCTGAAATCTGTGGCCGAAGCGCGTGTGGTCAAGATGTCCGAGATCCTTTGATCTAAGGCATTGATTTAAAACATTTGCTGCGCAGCATTTTCCCCGAATGCTGCGCAGCATTTTTTTGACCACTGGCAGGCAAGGGCAGGCAGTTTCGCGCGAAACCCCTGTTGTGCGGCAGCATCTTGCGAATCCATCGGGGCGGGCCTATATGAGGGGCGAGAGGTTGGCGCGGGTAAGCGCCTCGCCAACCCGGTCAGGTCCGGAAGGAAGCAGCCGTAACGAGCCCCGCTTGGGTCGTTGTCAGCCTCTCACCCTTTTCCCCTATTTTTTCGGCGCACGCCATTTCGTGGCCGATTTCTTGGTGTGCTTGCCCGCGGCCCGCACCCGCGAGGTGGCCATGGCGGCGGTATTGGTCTTTTCCTCGGTGACCAATTTGCGCCAGCGCGGCAGGCGTGCGGCGTCGATGCTGCCCGCCGCAATCGCCGCCTGCACTGCGCAGCCCGGTTCATGGTCGTGCTGGCAATCGCGAAAGCGGCACTGCGCCGACAGATCAATCAGATCAGAAAACAGAATGTCGATGCCATCGGCCACATCGGTCAGCTGCAATTCGCGCACGCCGGGTGTGTCGATCAGCCAGCCGCCTGCGGTCAGCGGCAAAAGGTTGCGCGCGGTGGTGGTGTGGCGGCCCTTGGCGTCAACCTCGCGGATGTCGCCGGTGGCCTGATTGGCGCCCAGACTGTTGGCGATGGTCGATTTGCCAACGCCTGACGATCCCAGCAGCACCGCCGTTTGGCCCTTTTGCACCCAAGGCGCAAGCGCGGTTGCCACCTCGGCCGATTTGGCGTTCAACGCCAGCACCGACAGCCCCGCTGACAGCGCCGCCGCCGCCGCAACAAAGGGGGCAGGGTCGGCCAGATCGGCCTTGGTCAGCAGCACCACCGGCGTGATTCCCGCCGAATGCGCCAGGACCAGATAGCGCTCGATCCGGGCGGCATTGAAATCGCCGTTGCACGAGGTGGTGATGAACATCGTATCGACATTGGCGGCAATCAATTGCGCTTCGGTGCCCGTGCCCGCCGCGCGGCGTTGCAGCAGGGTTGTGCGCGCCAGCACGCGTGCCACCCGCGGGCCATCGCACAGCACCCAATCGCCCACCGCCATTACCGTCACCGGCAGGTTAGGCGGACAGAGCAGCTCGATCGGGCCAGAGGCGGCAATCGCCTCGACACGGCCGCGATGCAGCGCGGTCAGCCGCGCAGGCGGCAGCATCGCTTCGGCTTCGGTGATGTCGTCTTGCAGGCTGGCGGCCCAGCCCAGATCGGTCAGATTTTGCGGGATCAAGCGGCGTCCTTTTGACCCGTTGCGGGTTCGCGCCAGTCTAGGCGCTGCGCGGGGCTGCGGCAAGGCTGGGGCTTGCACCTGCGCCCAAATGCAGGGAACGTGGCGAAAAAGGAGACTGATATGGCCCGCATTGCTGTTCTAACCGTGTCTGACCGCGCCTTTCGTGGCGAATATGAAGATCGCGGCGGTCCGGCTTGCGAGGCATGGCTGCGCGGGGTGATCACCTCGGAGGTTGAGATTCTGCGCCAAATCACCCCCGATGGTCGCGTCGAAGTGGCCGCCGCGCTGCGCGATTTGGCCGATACTTGGGGCGCGGATCTGATCTTGGCCACCGGCGGCACGGGCCCTGCGCCGCGCGATCAGACCCCCGAAGCCATGGCGGATGTGATCACTATGGAGCTTGCAGGCTTTGGCGAGGCGATGCGGGCGGCCAACAGCCGTGTGGTGGCCACGGCGATCCTGTCGCGGCAAGGCGCAGGGGTGCGCGGCAAAACGCTGATCATCACGCTGCCCGGCAGCCCCAATGCGATTTCCACAAGCCTAGAGGCGATTTTTGCTGCCGTGCCTTATTGCCTTGACCTGATCGGTGCGGCGCGGATCGAAACTGATCCTGCCGTGATCAAGGCGCATCGGCCAAAGACCTAGGCGCCCAACTCTTGCTGCGGCAAAAGCTGCACCGCGTTGATCTGCCAACCATCCGGGGTTTCGACCATCATGTAATCCAGCAAAAAGCCGCGGCCTTGCAGATCGGTCACCAGCACCCGCTGCCACAGGTTTCCAGCGACCCTGCGCAGCTCTAACATGCGCACGGCCTGATGCTGCCAGACCATCGGATAGCCGCGTTTGACCATGGCTTCAAAGTTTTCAACTGGCCCAAACAACTGCCTGATATTGGGCGAGGCATAGTCATAGGCGCGGAGGAAATCATCTGCGGCCATGGCGTCAAGCTGGGCCTGAATGGTCTGCTGAATCGGCGCTTCTTGGGCAGGTGCTGGCTCGGTCAAGACCGCCAGACTAAGGCATGCACCAAGCACAGCAGCAAGAGGTTGTCGCATCGCAGCTCCTGTTTTCTAGGCCATTACATCGGTAAAACTAATCCCCGAACGGCTAAGGTCAAATCACAGCCGTGTCAGCCCATCCGCACATCGGTTGCGCGGGGGCGCTGCACAGGCTATCGATGACGGGTCTCTGCGTGAAAGGATCTTGGATGCGGTTTTTGCGTTTTGCTGTTTTGGGCGGCCTGATGGCTGTGCTGGCAGCCTGCCAAACCAACGATCTGAAAGAACCGCCGCCACCCTTGGGCGATTTTGTGCTTGGGCTGAATATTGCCGTGGCGGATAACGTGCAAAAGGTACCGATTTCGCGCGATGCCGACCCCAAAGTTTGGGAGGCTGCGGTAAAATCCGCGATTGCGGACCGTTTTGGCCGCTATGAGGGCAAGCGGATTTACAACATAGGCATCTCGATCGACGCCTATGCGCTGGCGCCTCCGGGGATTCCATTGGTGTTCTCGCCAAAATCGATTCTGGTGGTGACCGCCAATATCTGGGACGATGCAACAGCCACCAAGCTGAACCCCGAAGGCAAGCAATTCACGATCTTTGAAGGCGCATCGGCCGATACAATGATCGGGTCCGGGCTGACGCAAACCAAAAAGAAACAGATGGCGACGCTGTCCTATAATGTCGCCAAATCTGTAGAGAAATGGCTGTTGACCCATCCCGAGTGGTTTGATCCGGCGCAGTTGCCCACAAGCGCTGCGCCCGTGCCAAACCTTGAAACGCCAAGCCGTGCAGCGCCGGTCAAGCCGAAACCGAAATCCGAGGCGATCCGCCCCAAGACCGCAGCAACCTCGCCCAGCATCGGCGCCACCCCCTAGGCGCATGGGGCGCCTGCGGTCGGCAATCTCAAGCCAAAGCGGCGGCAGGTCTTGATTTTCGCCGCAGCAACGGCTAGATGCCCGCCCGTGTAGAACAAGGGCCCGCTGTTGGGCCCCCTAACTCAAGGGCGCCCGACATGGCAAAGGCAAAGTTTGAACGGAATAAACCGCACGTTAACATCGGCACGATT